>NZ_JBHVGU010000038.1:0-54031 GCF_042800575.1 Streptomyces sp. NPDC057616 | reverse complement strand
GGGGAACTCCGCCTCAGGGGCGGCGGGATCCGGGCCGGCTGCTCCCCAGGAGAGCCAGCCGGCCGCCAGTACGCCCCAGGCGCCCATGCCGTACGCGCCGACGACGGCGAGGACGCGTACGGACCGGGCGGTCGCTCGGAGCGCCACAACGGTGTCGAACCCGGCCGTCAGCAACAGCGCGGCCGTGATCGTGAAGGCACCCGCCGAGACCGAGATCGCCCAGCACAGCAGCGGGAGTTGGGCCGCGGCCAGCGCTGCCGGAAGCGGCAGACGCAGCCCGGACAGGTGCGGGAGCAGGCCGTACGCCGTCCACAGCGCGGCCAGCAGCGCCGAGGCGATCGCCGTGTACGCCGCGGTGTCCACGCCGGTGAAGGCGATGTGCCGCACCGCGTACGCGTCCAGCACCGTCAGCGCCAGCGCCAGGCCGGCCAGCGACTCGGCGGTCGAGCGCAGCCCGCGCCCGAGCAGCGGCAGCGGCGCCGCGAGCGCGGCCGCCGTCACCGCGCCGAGCACCAGCGCCCGCCCCGCGATCCCCATGTGCCCCCAGCTGACCAGCGTGAACACCATCGCCGCGAGGGTGAGCAGAGTGCCGCCGAGCACCAGGAGGAGGTTCTGCACGCCGGATGCCGTGGCCTCCGGGCGGGGCGGGCCGAGGGGGGCCTGCCGTGCCGGGCTCGCGGGGACGGCTGGGGCGGCGGGGGCGGCCGGGGCGGCCTGGAGCGCGGCGACCAGCCAGGCGCGGCGGTGCAGCAACTGGGCCCGGCGGGCGTCCAGTTGCCGCAGCTCGGCGTCGAGGAACCGCAACTCCTCGGCCGGGGGCGGAACATGCGTCATGGCAGTGAGTGTGGTCCGCGTCACGTCACACGACATGAGTCCCCGTACTCAGAACGTACTCAGATCCCCGGCGGAACGCCCTGCGTACGGGCACACTCCTCGCATGGACTGGACGCACTACCGCTTCCGCAGTCTCTGGTCGCTGCCCGTCGCGCCCGCCACCGTCTACGAGGCGCTGGAGCAGGCCGAGGAGTACCCCCGCTGGTGGCCCCAGGTACGCGAGGTGACCCGCCTCGACGACACCACCGGCATCATCCGGATCCGCTCCCTCCTCCCCTACGACCTGCGCTTCACCGCCCGCGAGACGCGCCGCGACCCCCACGCCGGCGTCCTGGAGATCGCCATGACCGGCGACGTCGAGGGCTGGGCACGCTGGACGGTCACCGCGGCCGACGCCGGCACCCTGGCCCGTTACGAGCAGGCCGTCGACGTGCACAAGCCGCTGCTCAGGAGGTTCGCCGTCCCGGGACGGCCGCTCTTCCGCGCCAACCACGGGCTGATGATGCGGGCCGGACGGCGGGGTCTGGCCGCCCACCTGGAAGCGGTTTGATGCGAGCCCGCCCGGACCTGTATTGTTCAGTCCGTTCCCGGGCGATTAGCTCAGTGGGAGAGCGCTTCGTTCACACCGAAGAGGTCACTGGTTCGAACCCAGTATCGCCCACCGGGAAAGGCCGGTCCGCAGCAGCGGACCGGCCTTTGTCATGCCGCCGCGGGCAGGTCCGGCCGCAGCGGCCACTCCGTGTGGACGATCTCGTCCGTGCCGCTCCTCGCGAACCACGCCTGGAGACCGCGTGCCTGGGCCGCGTGCCACGTCGTCTGCAGCGTGTGCAATTCGGCGGGGGAGAGGCGTTCCAGGCGCGCGGTGAACCTGCGCCCCAGCGCCCGTACGACGTCCAGGGCGGCCAGGGCGTCCGCGGCCGCGTCGTGCGCGCCCTCCAGGTCCACGCCGTAGTGCGCGCACAGGTCGGTCAGGGTGCGGCGGCCCTTGCGGTAGCGGTCGAGGTGCTTGTCGAGGACCCGCGGGTCGAGGACCCGCAGCGCCGACGCCTCGAACCAGCGGTCCAGTGACGAGGCGCGATGTCGGCGCAACTCGCGGTCCAGCAGCGTGAGATCGAAGGGCGCGTTCATCACGACCAGCGGGCGGGCCATCGCAGCCTGCTCGGCCAGCTCCTCCGCTATCTCGTACATCACCGGCGCCGGCCAGCGGCCGTTGCGCGCCAGGTGCTCGTCCGTCAGCCCGTGCACCGCCGTCGCCGCCTCCGGCACCGGCACACCCGGGTTGACCAGCCATCGCGTCACCCGGGGCCGGGACCCCGGGGCGTCCTGGACGACGACGGCGGCCGACACGATCCGGTCGGTCTCGACGTCGACGCCCGTGGTCTCCGTGTCGAAGGCGGCCAGAGGCCCCTCGTACCAGCACGTCATGTCCGCACAACTCCTCGTTCACCCACGGCAGCTGACGTCCCGTCTTCTGCCCGTTTGGTGATACCCGGGCTGTTTGCGACGTACGCCGGAAGGACACAACAGGAGTGCGGGTCTTTGCAGTTCAGCGGCCCGCAGCGGGGAAACACTTGGCTTGGAAGGCTGTTTGGTCATGGCGATAGCGCAGCCCGAGCGGGGCGGGCTGCTGCCCGAACGCACGGGCCCCCTTCGCGGCACACTCGCCACCACCGCGTGCATGGAGACACTGCAGGTGGGCTATCTGCACGCGGTCGCCGCGGCGGCCGGCTGCTCGCTGTCGCAGCCGTTCCCGGACAACGGTATCGACTGGCACGTCAGTCACGGCTCGCCCGGACACACCGTCGACGACGAGGTCACCATCAAGGTGCAGCTCAAGTGCACGTACCAGGTGCCACCGAACCCGCCGGGCCGCTTCTTCTCCTTCACGCTCGACAACGACCATCTGCGCAAACTCGCCCGCACACCCGTGTCGGTGCACAAGATCCTGGTGGTGATGCTCGTCCCGCGCGCCCAGGACGACTGGCTCAGGGCGAGCCACGACCGGCTGGACCTCAGGCACTGCTGCTACTGGGTCAACCTCGCCGGGCACCCGATCACCGGCCGGACCCGGACCACCGTGCGGATACCGACCGCGCGCATCTTCGACGACCGTGCGCTGTGCGAGATCATGACGCGGGTCGGGACGGGAGGCAGACCATGACGCACCGCCCCCTGGAGGAGCCGCTCCGGCCCGTGAGGTCGCACCCCGACGACATCGCCGGCGCCGCCTGGCACCGGCCGCCCGAGCCCGGCCAGGTCGACCCCGCCGTGCTCGGCGCCCTGCTGCAGCGGCACGGCTGGCAGCGCCGCGGCGGCGCCCCCGGACGCTACGGCCGCTGGACCCCGCCCGGCCCCGGCGGCGGCACCAGCCTGCTCGTGCCGGAGAGCCGCGCCTTCCCCGACAGCGACGACCTGCTCGGCGAGGCGCTGCTCGCACTGAGCCGCAGCGGTACACCGTCCGCCCGCGAGGTGCTCGTCTCCCTCGCCGTGCCGAGCGACGAGATCCGCTGGTGGCGGGACGCGCCGTCCGGCCCCGCCGACTCCGCGCCCTGGAGCGTGGAGGAGCAACTGCGCACCGCCGCACGCCAGATGCTGCTCGCCGCCGCGCTCGCCACGCGCGCGCGTGCGGGCTACTACGGCGCCCGGCACCGGCGCTCCGCCGCCGCCCTGCTGGAGAGCGTCCTGGTGGGGCCAGCCGCCGGCGACGGCCGTCTCACCGCGTTCGTGCCCGTGGGCACGGGACGGCCCCTGGCCGTACGGCTGCACCAGGCGCTGTACGCCGCCCGCGAGGCCGTCGACTACCAGCGCGCGACCGGCGGCATGGACGCCTTCGACGGCGCCGTCGAGGCGGGCGTGAGCCGGGAGCTGACCGAGGCGCTGATCGCCCTGGTCAGCGGCACCGAGGGCGCCAGGATCGGGGTCGAGTGGGCGCCCGCGGCCGGGGTGCCCGAGGACTGCGTGGCGGGCGTCGAGCCCGTGGAGTTCTCGCCGGGCGACCTGCCCGTGCTGCGCGAGGCCGGCGCCCGCTATCTGCGCGAGGAGCCGTCCGTGCCCGTCCGGATCACCGGCACCGTGGTGCGGATGCGCAGGCCGGGACCGCGCGGCGAGGGCAGCGTGCGGCTGCGGGTGATCGCGGGGGCCGAGGTCCCGCACGTCCGGATCACCCTCGACGAGGAGGACTACCGCATCGCCGGGCACGCCCATCTCGTGGGGCTGCCGGTGCGGTTGCACGGGCGGCTGGAGTCCCGGGGCGGCTTCCGCCGGCTGACCGGCGCCACCGGCGTCGTACCGGTGCAGGTGGAGGAGGCGGAGCGGGACCGGCTGCTGAAGTCGCTGCAGGAGAATCTCGACTTCTTCGAGGAGGCGTGCAGCGGCGAGGACTGCGACTGAATCCGGACTGATCTTTTCCGAAAGGCAACCGTTTCGCGGTCGGAGGGTCGGGGTCGGTACGATCCCCTATTGCGCGCGCTCCTGGTATGGCGCCGCACTCCACCTTCAGTCAGGAGAGACCGGTGTCAGACGTCCGTGTGATCATCCAACGCGATTCCGAGCGGGAAGAGCGCGTGGTGACGACGGGCACTACGGCCGCCGAGCTCTTCGCCGGCGAGCGCTCGATCGTCGCCGCGCGCGTGGGCGGCGAGCTCAAGGACCTGGCGTACGCGCCGGCCGAGGGCGAGGTCGTGGAGCCGGTCGAGATCTCCTCCGAGGACGGTCTGGCCATCCTGCGCCACTCCACCGCGCACGTCATGGCACAGGCCGTGCAGGAGCTGTTCCCCGAGGCCAAGCTGGGCATCGGCCCGCCGGTCAAGGACGGCTTCTACTACGACTTCGACGTCGAGAAGCCCTTCCACCCCGATGACCTCAAGGCCATCGAGAAGAAGATGCAGGAGATCCAGAAGCGCGGCCAGCGCTTCTCCCGCCGCGTGGTCACCGACGAGGAGGCCCGCGCAGAGCTCGCCGACGAGCCGTACAAGCTGGAGCTGATCGGCCTCAAGGGCTCCGCCTCGCACGACGACGGCGCGGACGTCGAGGTCGGCGCGGGCGAGCTGACGATCTACGACAACCTGGACGCCAAGACCGGCGAGCTGTGCTGGAAGGACCTCTGCCGCGGTCCCCACCTGCCGACCACCCGGTACATCCCGGCGTTCAAGCTGATGCGCAACGCGGCCGCCTACTGGCGCGGCAGCGAGAAGAACCCGATGCTCCAGCGCATCTACGGCACCGCCTGGCCGACCAAGGACGAGCTGAAGGCGCACCTCGACTTCCTCGCCGAGGCCGAGAAGCGCGACCACCGCAAGCTCGGCAGCGAGCTCGACCTGTTCTCCATCCCGGAGCAGATCGGCTCCGGCCTCGCCGTCTTCCACCCCAAGGGCGGCATCATCCGCCGGGTCATGGAGGACTACTCGCGCCGCCGGCACGAGGAGGAGGGCTACGAGTTCGTCTACACCCCGCACGCGACGAAGGGGAAGCTCTTCGAGACGTCCGGGCACCTGGACTGGTACGCCGACGGCATGTACCCGCCCATGCAGCTCGACGAGGGCGTGGACTACTACCTCAAGCCCATGAACTGCCCGATGCACAACCTGATCTTCGACGCCCGCGGCCGCTCCTACCGCGAACTGCCGCTGCGCCTCTTCGAGTTCGGGACCGTGTACCGCTACGAGAAGTCGGGCGTCGTGCACGGCCTGACCCGGGCCCGCGGCTTCACCCAGGACGACGCGCACATCTACTGCACCCGTGAGCAGATGGCGGACGAGCTCGACAAGACGCTCACCTTCGTCCTCGGCCTGCTGCGTGACTACGGCCTGACCGACTTCTACCTGGAGCTGTCCACCAAGGACCCGGAGAAGTTCGTCGGCTCCGACGAGGTCTGGGAGGAGGCGACCGAGACGCTGCGCCAGGTCGCCGAGAAGCAGGGCCTGCCGCTGGTCCCCGACCCGGGCGGCGCCGCCTTCTACGGCCCGAAGATCTCCGTCCAGACCAAGGACGCCATCGGCCGGACCTGGCAGATGTCGACGATCCAGCTCGACTTCAACCTGCCGGAGCGCTTCGACCTGGAGTACACCTCCGCGGACGGCACCAAGCAGCGCCCGGTCATGATCCACCGTGCGCTCTTCGGCTCCATCGAGCGGTTCTTCGCCGTCCTGCTGGAGCACTACGCGGGCGCCTTCCCGGCGTGGCTGGCCCCGGTCCAGGCGGTCGGTATCCCGATCGGCGACGCGCACGTCGAGTACCTGGAGAAGTTCGCCGCCGAGGCCAAGAAGAAGGGCCTGCGGATCGAGGTGGACTCCTCCTCGGACCGCATGCAGAAGAAGATCCGCAACGCCCAGAAGCAGAAGGTGCCCTTCATGGTCATCGCGGGCGACGAGGACATGTCGAACGGCTCGGTCTCCTTCCGCTACCGCGACGGCTCGCAGGAGAACGGCATCCCGGTCGACGACGCCATCGCCAAGATCGTGAAGGTCGTGGAGGAGCGGACGCAGGTCTGATCCTGCGCCCCGTACGGAGCGCGTCGTAGGCAGGACGCCGTACGGAGCAGTCGTACGGAGGCCCTCGGGAGGTCAGCTTCCCGGGGGCCTCTCGTCGTCCTCCCGGGAGAACACCTGCAGCAGCCAGGAGGCGAAGGTGCCGGTCACCGCGCCGAGCAGCGCCAGGCCGATGGCCATCATGCCGACCGCGATGAGCCGCCCCAGCGGGGTCACCGGGACGACGTCGCCGTAACCGACGGTCGTGAGGGTCGCGCAGGCCCACCAGACGGCGTCCCCGAAGTTCTTCATCGAGGCGCCCGGAGCTCCGCGCTCCTGCTGGTAGACGGCGAGGGCACCGGCGAAGCCGAGGAGCACCGTCGCGAGCCCCGAGTACGCGATCACGCGCGCGTGCAGGGGCAGCCGCGGTTTGCCGTGCCGCCGCTGCACGGCTTCGTAGACCTTCACGACCCGAAGGGGGCGCAGCAGCGGCAGGATCACCACCGCCGCGTCCAGCGGATGCTTCCGCACATAGCTCAGCCCTTGCCCGCTCAGGCGCCAGAGCACCGCGTAGTTGATGAGGAACGACGCCCACGAGGCCAGCAGCACCGCGAGGGCGAGGTCCTGCACGGGGTCCGTCAGACCGGGCGCCAGAACGCGGACCGCGTACGAGGCGAGGAAGGCCAGCGACGCGACGGCGAGCGGAAGCTCGGTGCGCTGCTCCCAGGAGGCTCTGCGAGTGTCATCGTCCACGAGCCCAGCTTGGCCCGGCGGGCTTTTCCCGTAACCCCGCCGACACGCCGCGAACGGGCGACGCCATATGCTGCACTTCATGACGAGTGAGC
Source organism: Streptomyces sp. NPDC057616 (assembly GCF_042800575.1). Classification (NCBI taxonomy): domain Bacteria; kingdom Bacillati; phylum Actinomycetota; class Actinomycetes; order Kitasatosporales; family Streptomycetaceae; genus Streptomyces; species Streptomyces sp. NPDC057616. Next base: position 46,887 of record NZ_JBHVGU010000038.1, on the reverse strand, counting down.
CGGAGCAGCAGTGGGGAGTGGGGACGCAGGACGCCTTCCAGCGTCTGTGGACGCCCCACCGGATGGCCTACATCCAGGGCGAGAACAAGCCGACCGGCCCGGGTGCCGAGGACGGCTGTCCCTTCTGCTCCATCCCGGCCAAGTCCGACGAGGACGGGCTCATCGTCCGGCGCGGCGAGCAGGTCTACGCCGTGCTCAACCTCTACCCGTACAACGGCGGCCACCTCATGGTCGTGCCCTACCGTCACGTCGCCGACTACACGGACCTGACGGACCCCGAGACCGCCGAGCTCGCCGCGCTGACCAAGCAGGCGATGACGGCGCTGCGCACCGCCTCCGGGGCGCACGGCTTCAACATCGGCATGAACCAGGGCACCGTCGCGGGCGCGGGCATCGCCGCCCACCTCCACCAGCACATCGTCCCGCGCTGGGGCGGCGACACGAACTTCATGCCGGTCGTCGGCCACACACGGGTGCTGCCGCAGCTGCTGGCGGACACGAGGAAAATGCTGGCGGAGTCCTGGCCGACGGCGTGACGGACACCGGCTTACCCTCCGCGTCACCCGCCGGTCCGCCGCATCACCCAGCCCGTCCGGCGTACCACCCAGCCGGTCCGGCGCTTGAGGACAAGGCCGAAGGCCGGCAGGGGGTCTGGGGGCGCAGCCCCCAGGTCCACGCCCGCACGCGTACCCGTACCCGCACCGACACACCCGCCGAACCGCCGGCGGCCTACGCGTCGTAGACGTCCGCCTTCTTCGGCGTCACATCCTGAACAGCCGTCGACAGGAACGCCGAGCGCGTGCCGAACTTCTCCGTGTTCACGCCGTTCTCGTTCAGCACCCGGATCGCCGCCGCGTGCACCACGCGCAGCACCGGGGTGGCCGCCCGCAGGGCGTCGTCCGCCATGAAGCGGTGCCGCCACGGCTGGTCTGCCCACGCGTGCCGCATCCCGAAGGGCTCCGGCAGGACGATCGTGCCGCCGAGCCAGTTCAGCAGGGGCGGGTACCAGGAGATCGGGGCGCGGACGGACAGCCGCACCACCTCGTCGGTGTCGACCAGCGGCAGGGTGACCGTCCGGGTCTCCCACGGCTTGAAGGACTTCTGGACCTGCTTGGAGGGTGCCTCGGGCTTGCTGGTGAACAGTGAGTTCACGGGGCCCAGCGCATGGCCGGTGACCTCGATGCGCAGCGTCTCGTGCAGCACGGTCACCGTGATCATCATGGTGATGATCAACTGCCCGTCCCACAGCGTCCATTGGACGCCCAGGTAGTGCCGGTCACCCGCGCCGAACTGCTGCTTGTTGCAGATGTCCTGTATCGCGTGGGTCCTGACCTGGTACGCCTCCACGTCGGTGCCCTCGGGACGGGACACCGCCTTCGCGCCCTCGCCGATCGGCGTGACGATCCAGTGGCGTATGGAGGGCTTGGGGAAGCCGCCGGTGTTCAGGGTGTTGCGCTCCAGCATGCTCAACTGGTCCTGGATCGCGCGGATGACGTCCCAGCTGCGGAACGGGTGGATCTCCCGGGTCGGGTCGGCCGGCACCAGGTCCTCCGCCAGCTGCCAGCTGCCCCAGCGGGTGCCCATGCCGAGGATGCCCTTGGGCCCGGCGTAGAAGACGGAGTTGGACTGCTGCTCGGCGGCGAGCTTGGCGAGGGACTGGCGCAGCGCGTCCGCCTTCGTCTCGCCGGGGCCGGTCGGCACGGCCTCCGGCACCTTGGCGCCGACGCTGCTGCCGGCGAGCAGGCTGTCCCAGCGGCCGCGCAGGTCCTTCGCGGTGCGCTCGCATATCTGCTTGGCCCAGAACCAGCCGATGACCGGCATGATCACGCAGGCGCGCGCATACCAGGCCCAGAAGCCCTCGAAGGGCATCCGGATCAGGAAGATCACGGCCAGCGCGCCCACCGCCACCAGCAGGGTCGTCGCCAGGGCGCCGGCCCGCTTGTCGTCGCGCTTGGCCACGGTCTGGCGGATCGTGAAGATCATCAGCCAGACGAGCAGCCCCGGCAGGAACAACAGGCCGCACAGCACCATGACGATGGCAAGCCTGTTGTCCCGGTCCTTGCGGATGTTGTTCGCCGCGAGGGCGTGCTCGACGACGACCTGCGGCTCGGCCCCGAAGGACTGGATGAGCGGCTTGCGGCCGGGGCCCACCATGCGGTCGACCACGGCCCGCGAGTAGGCCTCGCCCAGGTTGGGCCGGAACAGGGTGGTCCAGCTGCGGCCCGGCTTGAGGGTCGTCTGGTGCCACTCGTTGTCGGCCTTCTTGATGTCCGCGACCGGGTTGTCCCGGTAGGTCGCCGAGGCCAGCGCGTACGTCGCGGTCTGGCCCTCGTCGCCCGTGCGCGGCACCTGGGGCCCGAAGATGTCCCCGTAGCCGCTCTCAACGGTCATGCCCGCCCCCGATCGCCGCTCGACCTCGCCTCTGCGGCTCTTCCCGACTTCCTTGCTCCGCACACCTGTTGATCAGGCCGGTGCGCCGATTCCGCGCCGACTTGATCACGTCATCAGCGTATCGGCAGGCACCGACATCCGTCGGCGGACGGCCGAAGCCGTCCGCCGGCAGGGAGGGGAGCGGTCCGTACGAGCGACCCGGACGCGCCCGGCGCCAACTACGAGGCGGCGCGCGCCTCTTCACGAATCCTTTCTGCGATCTGCGGGGGCATCGGCTCGTGCCGCGCGTAGGAGCGGTTGAAGCGCGCGGTGCCGTGCGAGAGGGAGCGCAGGTCCACGGCGTACCGCCCGATCTCGATCTCGGGCACCTCGGCGCGGATCAGTGTGCGGTTGCCGGTGGTCTGCTCGGTGCCCAGCACCCGGCCGCGCCGCCCCGACAGGTCGCTCATCACGGCGCCCACGTAGTCGTCGCCGACCAGGACCGAGACCTCCGCCACCGGTTCCAGCAGATGGATCTTGGCGTCGGACGCGGCCTCGCGCAGTGCGAGCGCACCGGCCGTCTGGAAGGCGGCGTCCGAGGAGTCCACGGAGTGCGCCTTGCCGTCGAGGAGCGTCACGCGGACGTCGATGAGAGGATGCCCGGCCGCGACCCCCTTGGCCGCCTGGGCGCGCACGCCCTTCTCGACCGAGGGGATGAACTGCCGCGGCACCGCGCCGCCGACGACCTTGTCCACGAACTCGATGCCCGAGCCGCCGGGCAGCGGCTCCACCTCGATCTCGCAGATCGCGTACTGCCCGTGCCCGCCGGACTGCTTCACATGGCGTCCGCGCCCCGCCGATTTGCCCGCGAACGTCTCCCGCAGGGAGACCATGTGCGGTACGACGTCGACCTGGACGCCGTAGCGGCTGCGCAGCCGCTCCAGCGCGACGTCCGCGTGCGCCTCGCCCAGGCACCACAGCACCACCTGGTGGGTGTCCTGGTTCTGTTCGAGCCGCATCGTCGGGTCCTCGGCGACCAGCCGGGACAGGCCCTGGGAGAGCTTGTCCTCGTCCGCCTTGCTGTGCGCCTGGATGGCGAGCGGCAGCAGCGGGTCGGGCATCTCCCACGGCTCCATGAGCAGCGGATCGTCCTTGGCCGAGAGGGTGTCGCCGGTCTCCGCGCGGCCGAGCTTGGCCACGCACACCAGGTCGCCCGCGATGGCGTGCGTCACCGGCCGCTGGGTCTTGCCGAAGGGCGTGGACAGCGCACCGACGCGCTCGTCGACGTCGTGGTCCTCGTGCCCGCGGTCGGACAGGCCGTGCCCGGAGACGTGCACCGTCTCGTCGGGGCGCAGGGTGCCGGAGAAGACCCGGACCAGGGAGACGCGGCCGACATAGGGGTCGGAGGACGTCTTCACGACCTCGGCGACCAGCGGTCCCTCGGTGTCGCACGCCTTGATCTCGCGGGTCTTGCCGTCGATGGTGGTGACACCCGGCGTGGGGTGCTCGAACGGCGTCGGGAAGCCGCCCGTGACCAGCTCCAGCAGTTCGACCGTGCCGATGCCCTGCCGGGCGCCCTCGGCCGCGGGGGCGGCGGCCAGGACGGGAAAGAAGACCCCGCGCGCGACGGCCCGCTCCAGGTCCTCGACGAGCGTCTTGAAGTCGATCTGCTCGCCGCCCAGATAGCGGTCCATGAGGGTCTCGTCCTCGCTCTCCGAGATGATCCCCTCGATCAGCCGGTTGCGGGCCTCGTCGATCCCGGGCAGCTGGTCCTCGCCGGGCTCGGACTCCTTGCGCTCGCCGGAGGAGTAGTCGAACAGCTTCTGCGACAGCAGCCCCACCAGGCCCGTCACGGGCGCGTGCCCGTCGGGTCCCTGCGGACCGTGCAGCGGCAGGTACAGCGGCAGCACGGCGTCGGGGTCGTCCCCGCCGAAGGCCTCGGCGCAGATCCGCGTCATCTCCTCGAAGTCCGCGCGGGCGGACTCCAGATGCGTGATCACGATCGCCCGCGGCATGCCGACGGCCGCGCACTCCTCCCACACCATGCGCGTCGAGCCGTCCACGCCGTCCGAGGCCGAGACGACGAAAAGGGCCGCGTCCGCCGCTCGCAGACCGGCCCTCAGTTCTCCGACGAAGTCGGCGTATCCGGGGGTGTCGAGGACATTGATCTTGATGCCGTCCCATTCGACGGGCACCAGGGAGAGCTGTACCGAACGATTCTGCCGGTGCTCGATCTCGTCGTAGTCCGAGACGGTGCCGCCGTCCTCCACGCGGCCTGCCCGGTTCACTGCTCCCGCGGTGAGCGCGAGAGCTTCCACCAGTGTCGTCTTGCCCGATCCGGAGTGGCCGACCAGCACCACATTCCGTACGGACGCGGGGTGGTCGGCCGCTGTAGCCCTGCCGGCGGCTCCGGGATGTGTGCTTGCCTTGTCGCCCATGGCCTTGCCTCCCGTGCACGGTGAGGTCTCTGTGGGCGCGGGCATGCCGGGCCGCGTGCGGTGGCGGCTCCGACGACGCCCGCGGTCCTTCGAGCTTTCCACTCCCGTCACGGTGCGTCCATACGAACGACGCGATCGCGCCGTTACCCGTCTGCCTTCAGGCCGTGACGGCGGCGTGCGGGTGCCCGACCGTCGCACACGCGCGCGCGTGGCTACGATGGGCCAGCCGGTGGCCAGCAGGGGCCGAGCCGGCCACACCGACCGTCGGGAAGGCCATGCTGAACAAGTACGCGCGTGCATTCTTCACGCGTGTCCTCACGCCGTTCGCCGCGTTTCTGATCCGCCGGGGGGTCAGTCCCGACACGGTGACGCTCATCGGAACGGCCGGCGTGATGGCCGGCGCGCTGGTCTTCTTCCCCAGGGGCGAGTTCTTCTGGGGCACGATCGTGATCACGCTCTTCGTCTTCTCCGACCTCGTCGACGGCAACATGGCCCGCCAGCTGGGCCGCTCCAGCCGGTGGGGCGCCTTCCTCGACTCGACCCTGGACCGGGTCGCCGACGGGGCGATCTTCGGCGGCTTCGCCCTCTGGTACGCGGGCAGCGGCGACGACAACGTGCTGTGCGCGGTCTCCATCTTCTGCCTGGCCAGCGGCCAGGTGGTGTCGTACACCAAGGCCAAGGGCGAGTCGATCGGGCTGCCGGTGGCGGTCAACGGCCTCGTCGAGCGCGCCGAGCGCCTGGTCATCTCGCTGGTGGCGGCCGGCCTCGCCGGGATGCACAACTTCGGGGTGCCGGGCATCCAGTACCTGCTGCCCGTCGCGCTGTGGATCGTCGCCGTGGGCAGCCTGGTCACGCTGATCCAGCGGGTCGTCACCGTCCGCCGGGAGTCGGCCGAGGCCGAGGCCGAGGCGGGCACGCCGGAGAACGCCTCGCACGGGAGCGAGGCGGCCAAGTGAGCGCCCGGGACCGGTTGACGGACGGGCTCTACGGCCTCGGCTGGAGCACCGTCAAGAACCTCCCCGAGCCGGTCGCGGTACGCCTCGGCCGCAGCATCGCCGACCTCGCCTGGAAGCGGCGCGGCAAGGGCGTGCAGCGCCTGGAGAGCAACTACGCGCGCGTGGTGCCCGGCGCGAGCCCCGAGCGCCTCGCCGAGCTCTCGCGCGCGGGCATGCGGTCGTACCTGCGCTACTGGATGGAGTCATTCCGCCTCCCGGCGTGGAGCGCCGAGCGCATAAAGGGCGGCTTCGACCCCAAGGACGTGCACTACCTGACCGACGGGATCGCCTCCGACCGGGGCGTCATCCTGGCGCTGCCGCACATGGCCAACTGGGACCTCGCCGGCGCCTGGGTCACCACCGAGCTCGAGACGCCGTTCACCACGGTCGCCGAGCGCCTCAAGCCCGAGACCCTCTACGACCGCTTCGTCGCCTACCGCGAGGGCCTGGGCATGGAGGTCCTGCCGCACAGCGGCGGCAGCGCCTTCGGCACGCTGGCCCGGCGGCTGCGCGACGGCGGCCTGGTCTGCCTGGTCGCCGAGCGCGACCTGTCGACCTCGGGCGTCGAGGTCCGGTTCTTCGGCGAGGCCACCCGCATGCCCGCCGGACCCGCCCTGCTCGCCCAGCAGACGGGCGCGCTGCTCCTGCCGGTGACACTCTGGTACGACGACTCGCCGGTCATGCGGGGGCGGGTGCATCCTCCGATCGAGGTGCCCGAGACAGGTGACCGGCCCGAAAAGACGTCTGTCATGACACAGGCGCTGGCCGATGCCTTCGCCACGGGGATCGCGGACCATCCGGAGGACTGGCACATGCTCCAGCGCTTGTGGCTCAAGGACCTTCAGCCCCGCCCGGCTGACGGTGCGGCCGGGGAGCGGCCGTGAAGATCGGCATCGTCTGCCCGTACTCGTGGGACGTGCCCGGCGGCGTCCAGTTCCACATCCGCGACCTCGCGCAGTACTTCATCGGGCTGGGCCACGAGGTCTCCGTGCTGGCCCCCGCCGACGACGACACCCCGCTGCCGCCGTACGTCGTCTCCGCCGGCCGCGCGGTCCCGGTGCCGTACAACGGCTCGGTGGCGCGGCTGAACTTCGGCTTCCTGTCGGCGGCGCGGGTGCGCCGCTGGCTGCACGACGGCCGGTTCGACGTGATCCACATCCACGAGCCGACCTCGCCGTCCCTGGGCCTGCTGACCTGCTGGGCCGCGCAGGGCCCGATCGTCGCCACCTTCCACACCTCCAACCCCCGCTCCCGTGCGATGATCGCCGCGTACGCGATCCTGCAGGCGGCCCTGGAGAAGATCAGCGCCCGGATCGCCGTGAGCGAGTACGCGCGCCGCACGCTGGTGGAGCACCTGGGCGGCGACGCCGTCGTCATCCCGAACGGCGTCGATGTCGACTTCTTCGCGCGGGCCAAGCCCAACCCCGAGTGGCAGGGCGAGACCATCGGTTTCATCGGCCGCATCGACGAGCCCCGCAAGGGCCTGCCCGTCCTGATGAGGGCCCTGCCGAAGATCCTCGCCGAGCGTCCGAAGGCCCGGCTGCTCGTCGCGGGCCGCGGTGACGAGAAGGAGGCGGTCGAGTCGCTGCCCGCCGAACTGCGCCCGCGCGTGGAGTTCCTGGGCATGGTCAGCGACGAGGAGAAGGCCGGTTTCCTGCGCAGCGTCGATCTGTACGTCGCCCCCAACACCGGCGGCGAGAGCTTCGGGATCATCCTGGTCGAGGCGATGTCGGCGGGCGCGCCGGTGCTCGCCTCGGACCTGGACGCCTTCGCGCAGGTGCTGGACCAGGGAGCGGCCGGCGAGCTGTTCGCCAACGAGGACCCCGACGCGCTGGCCCGGGCGGCGGTGCGGCTGCTCGGCGACCCCGCGCGCAGGGCCGAGCTGCGGGCGCGGGGGAGCGAGCACGTACGCCGCTTCGACTGGTCGACGGTCGGGGCCGACATCCTCTCCGTGTACGAGACGGTGACGGCGGGCGCGGCGGCGGTCGCGGCCGCCGACGACGAGCGGGGGCCGGGTCTGCGGGCGCGGTTCGGGCTGGCGCGCGACTGACCGGTGCCCGCGCGGGGGGTGCCGCCGCTGACGGCAACCGCCCGTGAACGCCCGGGTAACGTGTGCCCCCGTGACCGTCACCCTCATCTGGATCCTCGTCGTCCTCGTCGCCGTCGGCCTGTACCTGAGCTGGACGGCGGGCCGGCTCGACCGGCTGCACGCCAGGATCGACGCCGCCCGCGCCGCCCTCGACGCGCAGCTGCTGCGCAGGGCCTCCGTGGCCCAGGAACTGGCCACCTCCGGCGTCCTGGACCCGGCCGCCTCGATCGTCCTGTACGAGGCCGCGCACGCCGCGAGGCAGGCCGAGGAGGAGCAGCGGGAGGTCGCTGAGAGCGAGCTCAGCCAGGCCCTGCGCGCCGTGTTCGCGGAGGCGCAGCAGGTGGAGGCGGTCCGTGAGGCACCCGGCGGCGACGCGGCCGCACGCGAGCTGACCGAGGCAGTGCGCCGCGTCCCGATGGCCCGCCGCTTCCACAACGACGCCGTCGGCGCGGCCCGCCGGCTGCGCGAGCACCGCAAGGTCCGCTGGTTCCGGCTGGCCGGCCACGCCCCCTTCCCGATGGCCTTCGAGATGGACGACGAGCCGCCGACGGCCCTGGCCGACCGCGCGCCCCAGCAGTCGTAGGGCCGCGACGGCCGGCAAAAGGATCCACCGGCTTCCCATTGGCCCTTGCTGTGGACTGGCCCAATCGCGTTTCCTCGGAGCTTGCAGAAACCCTCTTTCACTTCAGTGAGGTCATCCGTGTCCAGCACGCTCTCCGAAAACCAGGCCCCCGAGACCGGCACCGCGCGCGTGAAGCGCGGCATGGCCGAGCAGCTCAAGGGTGGCGTGATCATGGACGTCGTCACGCCGGAGCAGGCGAAGATCGCCGAGGACGCGGGCGCCGTCGCCGTCATGGCGCTCGAGCGGGTCCCGGCGGACATCCGCAAGGACGGCGGCGTGGCCCGCATGTCCGACCCGGACATGATCGAGGGCATCATCGGGGCCGTCTCGATCCCGGTCATGGCCAAGTCCCGCATCGGCCACTTCGTCGAGGCCCAGGTGCTGCAGTCCCTCGGCGTCGACTACATCGACGAGTCCGAGGTCCTCACCCCGGCCGACGAGGTCAACCACTCCGACAAGTGGGCCTTCACCACCCCCTTCGTCTGCGGTGCCACCAACCTGGGCGAGGCCCTGCGCCGGATCGCCGAGGGCGCGGCCATGATCCGCTCCAAGGGCGAGGCCGGCACCGGCAACGTCGTCGAGGCCGTCCGCCACCTGCGCCAGATCAAGGGCGAGATCGCCAAGCTGCGCGGCTGCGACAACAACGAGATCTACGCCGCCGCCAAGGAGCTGCGCGCCCCCTTCGAGCTGGTCAAGGAGGTCGCCGAGCTCGGCAAGCTCCCGGTGGTGCTGTTCTCCGCCGGTGGTGTGGCCACCCCCGCCGACGCCGCGCTCATGCGCCAGCTCGGCGCCGAGGGCGTCTTCGTCGGCTCCGGCATCTTCAAGTCCGGCGACCCGGCCAAGCGCGCCGCCGCCATCGTGAAGGCGACCACCTTCTACGACGACCCCAAGATCATCGCGGACGCGTCCCGCAACCTGGGCGAGGCCATGGTCGGCATCAACTGCGACACCCTCCCCGAGGCCGAGCGCTACGCCAACCGCGGCTGGTAAGGACCACAGCTACCCCATGAACACTCCTGTCATTGGCGTCCTGGCCCTGCAGGGCGACGTACGGGAGCACCTCACCGCACTGGCCACGGCCGACGCCGTGGCCAGGCCGGTGCGGCGCCCCGAGGAACTCGCCGAGGTGGACGGCCTGGTCATCCCCGGCGGCGAGTCCACCACCATCTCGAAGCTGGCCGTCCTGTTCGGCGTGATGGAGCCGCTGCGCGCGCGTGTGCGCGCGGGCATGCCGGTCTACGGCACCTGCGCGGGCATGATCATGCTCGCCGACAAGATCCTCGACCCGCGCTCGGGCCAGGAGACGATCGGCGGCATCGACATGATCGTCCGCCGCAACGCCTTCGGCCGGCAGAACGAGTCCTTCGAAGCGGCGGTCGACGTCCGGGGCGTCGAGGGCGATCCTGTAGAGGGCGTCTTCATCCGCGCCCCCTGGGTGGAGTCCGTGGGCGCCGAGGCCGAGGTGCTCGCGGAGCACGCCGGCCACATCGTGGCGGTCCGCCAGGGCAACGCGCTCGCCACGTCGTTCCACCCGGAACTGACCGGCGACCACCGCGTGCACTCGCTCTTCGTCGACATGGTGCGCGCCTCCCGGACACCGGAGTCCTTGTAGGATCTCTGGAGTTCGTTGCAGAGATGGGTTACGCGAAGGAGACAGGCAGATGTCCGGCCACTCTAAATGGGCCACGACGAAGCACAAGAAGGCCGTGATCGACGCCAAGCGCGGCAAGCTCTTCGCGAAGCTGATCAAGAACATCGAGGTCGCGGCGCGGATGGGCGGCGTGGACCTCGAGGGCAATCCGACCCTCTACGACGCCGTCCAGAAGGCGAAGAAGCAGTCGGTCCCGAACAAGAACATCGACTCCGCGATCAAGCGCGGCGGTGGTCTCGAGGCCGGTGGCGCCGACTACGAGACGATCATGTACGAGGGCTACGGGCCGAACGGCGTCGCGGTGCTCATCGAGTGCCTCACCGACAACCGCAACCGCGCCGCCTCCGACGTCCGCGTCGCCATGACCCGCAACGGCGGCAACATGGCCGACCCGGGCTCGGTGTCGTACCTCTTCAACCGCAAGGGCGTCGTCATCGTCCCCAAGGGTGAGCTCTCCGAGGACGACGTCCTCGGTGCCGTCCTGGACGCCGGCGCCGAGGAGGTCAACGACCTCGGCGAGTCCTTCGAGGTGCTGAGCGAGGCCACCGACCTGGTCGCCGTCCGCACCGCCCTCCAGGACGCCGGGATCGACTACGACTCCGCCGAGGCCAACTTCGTCCCGACCATGCAGGTCGAGCTGGACGAGGAGGGCGCGAAGAAGATCTTCAAGCTGATCGACGCGCTCGAGGACAGCGACGACGTGCAGAACGTCTTCGCCAACTTCGACGTCAGCGACGAGGTCATGGAGAAGGTCGACGCGTAACGCTGCCGCGAACGAAGCGGTTTCGGCGGGCCGGTGGGACAACACGTCCCACCGGCCCGCCGCCGTTGTCGGTGGCAGCGGATAGCCTGGCGTGAAGTCGAAGATCACCGAGGGGAGGGGCGCGTGCGGGTACTCGGAGTGGACCCCGGACTGACCCGGTGCGGCGTGGGCGTCGTCGAGGGGGTCGCGGGCCGGCCGCTCACCATGGTGGACGTCGGGGTCGTACGCACGCCCGTGGACGCCGAGTTGGGGCGGCGCCTGGTCGCCATCGAGCAGGGCATCGAGCACTGGCTGGACGAGCACCGGCCCGAAGTCGTCGCCGTGGAGCGGGTGTTCAGCCAGCACAACGTCCGTACGGTGATGGGCACGGCCCAGGCCAGCGCCGTCGCCATGCTGTGCGCCGCCCGCCGCGGCCTCCCCGTCGCCCTGCACACCCCCAGCGAGGTCAAGGCCGCGGTCACCGGCAGCGGCCGCGCGGACAAGGCCCAGGTCGGCGCCATGGTCACCCGCCTGCTCCGGCTCGACGCACCCCCGAAGCCCGCCGACGCCGCCGACGCGCTGGCGCTCGCCATCTGCCACATCTGGCGCGCCCCCGCCCAGAACCGGCTCCAGCAGGCCGTCGCCCTGCACGCCGCCAACGCAACGAAAGGCCGTACGGCATGATCGCCTTCGTGAGCGGCACGGTCGCCGCGCTCGCCCCCGATGCCGCCGTCATCGAGGTGGGCGGGGTCGGCATGGCCCTGCAGTGCACGCCGAACACGCTCTCCACGCTCCGCCTCGGCCAGCCGGCCAAGCTCGCCACCTCCCTCGTCGTCAGGGAGGACTCGCTCACCCTCTACGGCTTCGTGGACGACGACGAGCGCCAGGTCTTCGAGCTGCTGCAGACGGCGAGCGGGGTCGGTCCCCGGCTCGCGCAGGCGATGCTGGCCGTGCACAGCCCCGACGCCCTGCGCCGCGCCATCGCCACGAGCGACGAGAAGGCCCTCACCGCCGTCCCCGGCATCGGAAAGAAGGGCGCGCAGAAGCTGCTGCTGGAGCTGAAGGACCGGCTGGGCGAGCCGATCGGCGCCCCCGTGGTCGGCGCACCCGTCACCCAGGGCTGGCGCGACCAGCTGCACGCCGCGCTGATCGGCCTCGGATACGCCACCCGCGAGGCCGACGAGGCCGTCTCCGCCGTGGCACCGCAGGCCGAGGCCGCCGGGGGCACGCCCCAGGTCGGCCAGCTGCTCAAGGCGGCCCTGCAGACCCTCAACCGCGCCCGCTGACACGACGGCCCCGCCGGCCGCCCCGACCGCGCCCGCCAGCTAGGAGATCTCCGTGAACTGGGACGACCCGACCGACGCCCCCGCCCCCGAGCGGCTCGTCGGTGCGTCCGCCGACCACGAGGACCAGGCCGTCGAGGCCGCCCTGCGCCCCAAGGACCTGGGCGAGTTCATCGGCCAGGAGAAGGTCCGCGAGCAGCTCGACCTCGTCCTGCGCGCCGCACGCGCGCGGGGCGCCACCGCCGACCATGTGCTGCTCTCCGGTGCCCCTGGCCTCGGCAAGACCACCCTCTCCATGATCATCGCGGCCGAGATGGGCGCCCCGATCCGTATCACCAGCGGCCCGGCCATCCAGCACGCGGGCGACCTGGCCGCGATCCTCTCCTCCCTGCAGGAGGGCGAGGTCCTCTTCCTCGACGAGATCCACCGCATGTCCCGGCCCGCCGAGGAGATGCTGTACATGGCGATGGAGGACTTCCGGGTCGACGTGATCGTCGGCAAGGGGCCCGGCGCCACCGCCATCCCGCTGGAGCTGCCCCCGTTCACGCTGGTCGGCGCCACCACGCGCGCGGGCCTGCTGCCGCCCCCGCTGCGCGACCGCTTCGGCTTCACCGCCCACATGGAGTTCTACGAGCCGGCCGAGCTGGAGCGTGTCATCCACCGCTCCGCGAACCTCCTCGACGTCGAGGTCCAGGGCGACGGCGCCGCGGAGATCGCCGGCCGCTCCCGCGGCACGCCCCGTATCGCCAACCGCCTGCTGCGCCGGGTGCGCGACTACGCCCAGGTCAAGGCCGACGGCATCATCACGCGGGACATCGCGGCGGCCGCCCTCGCGGTGTACGAGGTCGACGCCCGCGGCCTCGACCGCCTCGACCGCGGCGTCCTGGAGGCGCTGCTCAAGCTGTTCGGGGGCGGACCGGTCGGCCTGTCGACGCTCGCGGTCGCGGTGGGGGAGGAGCGCGAGACCGTCGAGGAGGTGGCCGAGCCGTTCCTCGTCCGGGAGGGTCTGCTCGCCCGCACCCCGCGCGGACGGGTCGCCACTCCGGCGGCCTGGGCGCACCTCGGGCTCACCCCGCCCCGCTCGGCCACTGCGGGAAACGGACAACAGGACCTGTTCGGGACGTGATGGCATCGTGACGGCGCGGGCATTGGCCGGGCCAGGAACCCAGGTGCCATGCTGAACGTTGTTCCCTGCGCGCGGACTCGCTTAGACTCCGCCGATGCCGCCGTTGTCGGCGGTATACATACCCCCATCCATCAGGCCGCTCCCCATCGCGGTCGTGCGAAGGAAAATCCGTCCCGTGAATAACATCGGCATGCTCCTCCCCTTCATCGTGCTCATCGGGGCCATGTTCCTCATGACCCGCTCGGCCAAGCGCAAGCAGACGCAGGCCGCACAGATGCGCAACGAGATGCAGCCCGGCAGCGGCGTCCGCACGATCGGGGGCATGTACGCGACGGTCAAGGAGGTCAACGAGGACACGGTCCTCCTCGACGCCGGCCCGGGCGTCGAGCTCCTCTTCGCGAAGAACGCCATCGGTTCCGTGCTGACCGACGACGAGTACAACCGCATCGTGCACGGCATCGAGCACGACCTGAAGTCCGACACCGACGTGGTCCCGGACGACGCCTCCTCCCTCACCGAGCACGACGACTCCGCCGACGAAGCTGCCGCCGCCTCCGACGACAAGTCCGTCGACCTCGGAAAGAAGGACGCGTCCGAGGAGCCGGCCGACGACACCGCGGCCGCCGAGGCCAAGTCGGCCGCCGAGGCCAAGTCGGACGCAGAGCCGAAGAAGACCGAGGGCGACTCCGAGGCGAAGTAGGAGTGCTCCAGGGCGCGCGGGCCAGCACCGCGCGCCCCGGAACACGTCCAGCTCGCAGCGGATCCCGACACCATGTCATGGCCGCCCGCCCCTGACCCGGCGCCGGGCGGCCCGAGAGGGAGTACGAGAAGGTGGCAGCACCTAAGAGGGGCCGGAGCGGGAGCGCCCAGAGCAAGCCGTGGCGACCGCTGGCCCTCATCCTGATCGCCATCGTGGCGCTCACCGGGGGAATGTTCGCCTCCGGCCACAGCACTCCACGTCTCGGCATCGACCTGGCCGGCGGCACGAGCATCACGCTCCGGGCGGTCGCCGAGCCGGGCCAGGAGTCCGCGATCAACAAGACCAACATGAACACCGCGGTCGACATCATGAACCGCCGTGTCAATGGTCTTGGTGTCTCGGAGGCCGAGGTTCAGACCCAGGGCGACAAGAACATCATCGTCAACATCCCCAAGGGCACGAACTCCAAGGAAGCGCGGCAGCAGGTGGGCACCACCGCCAAGCTGTACTTCCGCCCGGTGCTCGCCACCGAGGTCTCCGGCGGCGCCGCGACGGCCACTCCGTCGCCGAGCGCCTCCACCAGCGCCTCGGACAAGGCGACCGGCAAGGCCACGGACAAGGCGACCTCGTCCTCCTCCGCGACGCCGACGGCCACCGCCACGTCGCAGGGCCGCCCCGTCACCGACGGCCTCAAGGCCGACTCGACGCCGAGCGCCTCCGCGAGCGCCAAGGCCTCCTCCAGCGCCTCGCCGTCCGCGAGCAGCAGCGCCTCCAGCTCGACCAGCAAGCTCGAGGCGCAGTACGCCGCACTGGACTGCACCAAGAAGTCGGTCCGCGCCACGGCCGGCAAGGGCGCCAAGCCCACCGACACCACCGTCGCCTGCGGCCAGAACTCGCAGAAGCAGTGGCAGAAGTACATCCTCGGCCCCGCCCAGGTCGACGGCACCGACGTCAAGAAGGCGCAGGCCGTCTTCAACACGCAGACCGCCGCCGGCTGGACCGTCACCATGGACTTCACGTCCAAGGGCGCCAAGAAGTTCGCCGACGTCACCGGCAAGCTGGCCCAGAACCAGTCCCCGCAGAACCAGTTCGCGATCGTCCTCGACGGCGACGTCGTCTCCGACCCGTACGTGCGTCAGGCGCTGACCGGCGGCAACGCGGAGATCTCCGGCAGCTTCACCCAGGAGGAGGCGCAGAGCCTCGCCAACATGCTGTCGTACGGCGCCCTGCCGCTGTCCTTCAAGGAGGACAGCGTCACCACCGTGACCGCCGCGCTCGGCGGTGAGCAGCTGCACGCCGGGCTGATCGCCGGCGCGATCGGCCTCGCCCTGGTCGTCATCTACCTGCTGATCTTCTACAAGGGCCTGTCGGTCATCGCGATCCCGTCGCTGCTGGTCTCCGCGATCCTCACCTACGTGATCATGTCGCTGCTCGGCCCGACCATCGGCTTCGCGCTGAACCTGCCGGCCGTCTGCGGTGCGATCGTCGCGATCGGTATCACGGCGGACTCGTTCATCGTGTTCTTCGAACGCATCCGGGACGAGATCCGCGAGGGCCGCTCGCTGCGCCCCGCCGTCGAGCGCGCCTGGCCGCGCGCCCGGCGCACGATCCTGGTCTCCGACTTCGTGTCGTTCCTCGCCGCGGCGGTGCTGTTCATCGTCACGGTCGGCAAGGTCCAGGGCTTCGCGTTCACCCTGGGTCTGACCACCGTGCTCGACGTGGTCGTCGTCTTCCTGTTCACCAAGCCGCTGATGACGCTGCTGGCCCGCCGCAAGTTC
Source organism: Streptomyces sp. NPDC057616 (assembly GCF_042800575.1). Lineage (NCBI taxonomy): Bacteria > Bacillati > Actinomycetota > Actinomycetes > Kitasatosporales > Streptomycetaceae > Streptomyces > Streptomyces sp. NPDC057616. The sequence continues at coordinate 31,093 of NZ_JBHVGU010000038.1, read as the reverse complement.
TTCGCGAACGGCCACAAGTGGTCCGGCCTGGATCCGAAGGCACTCGGCGCCAAACCGCCGCTGCGCCGCACGCGCCGTCCGTCCCGTCCCGCCGCAGGCCCCGTCGACCCGAAGGAGGCCTGAGATGTCGAAACTCGGCAGCCTCGGCGCCCGACTCCACCGCGGCGAGGTCGGTTACGACTTCGTCGGCAAGCGCAAGATCTGGTACGGCGTCTCGATCCTGATCACCATCACGGCCATCCTGGGCCTGGCGGTGCGCGGCCTGAACATGGGCATCGAGTTCCAGGGCGGCGCCGTCTTCACGACGCCGAAGCACATGTCCGTCTCGGTCACCCAGGCCGAGTCGTTCGCGACGGAGGCCTCCGGCCACGACGCGGTCGTCCAGAAGCTCGGCGACGGCAGCCTGCGCATCCAGATCGCCGGCATCGACACCGACAAGTCCGACGCGATCAAGGACAAGCTCGCCACCGACCTGAAGGTCGACTCGGAGACCATCAACGCGGACCTGGTCGGCCCCAGCTGGGGTGACCAGATCGCCAACAAGGCCTGGGAGGGCCTGGCGATCTTCATGGTCCTCGTGGTGATCTACCTGGCGATCGCCTTCGAGTGGCGGATGGCCCTCGCGGCGCTCGTCGCCCTGATCCACGACATCACCATCACCACCGGCATCTACGCCCTCGTCGGCTTCGAGGTCACGCCGGGCACGGTGATCGGTCTGCTGACGATCCTCGGTTACTCGCTCTACGACACGGTCGTCGTCTTCGACAGCCTCAAGGAGCAGACGAAGGACATCACCAAGCAGACCCGCTGGACCTACAGCGACGTCGCCAACCGCTCGATCAACAGCACCCTGATGCGGTCCATCAACACCACCGTGGTGGCGCTGCTGCCGGTCGCGGGCCTGCTGTTCATCGGCGGCGGCTTCCTCGGCGCCGGCATGCTCAACGACATCTCGCTGTCGCTGTTCGTCGGCCTCGCGGCCGGTGCGTACTCCTCGATCTTCATCGCCACGCCGCTCGTCGCCGACCTCAAGGAGCGCGAGCCGCAGATGAAGGCGCTCAGGAAGCGCGTCCTGGCCAAGCGGGCGCAGGCCGCGGCCCAGGGCGAGCCGGTCGAGCCCGAGTACGTCGACGGGACGGACGACGACGAGCCCGAGGACGCCGCTCCCGCGGTCGTCGGCCCGCGCAACCAGGGTGGAGGCCGCAACCAGCCCTCGAACCGCAACCGCGGCCGTGGCCGCCCCTCGGGGAAGCGCCGATGACCGACATCGAGGAGCTGCTGCTCAGCCGCATCCGCGATGTGGCCGACTACCCGGAGCCGGGCGTGATGTTCAAGGACATCACCCCGCTCCTGGCGGACCCGGCCGCGTTCTCGGCGCTCACCGACGCGCTCGCCGAGATCGCCGACCGCACCGGCGCCACCAAGGTCGTCGGCCTGGAGGCCCGGGGCTTCATCCTCGGTGCCCCGGTCGCGATCCGCGCCGGGCTCGGCTTCATCCCCGTACGCAAGGCGGGCAAGCTCCCCGGAGCGACGCTGGGCCAGGCGTACGAGCTGGAGTACGGCACGGCGGAGATCGAGGTGCACGCCGAGGACCTGTCCGCCGACGACCGCATCCTGATCGTCGACGACGTCCTCGCCACCGGCGGCACCGCCGAGGCCTCGATCCAGCTGATCCGCCGGGCGGGTGCCGAGGTCGCGGGCCTCGCGGTCCTGATGGAGCTCGGCTTCCTCAGCGGCCGCGCCCGCCTGGAGCCGGCCCTCGGCGGGGCCCCGCTGGACGCCCTGCTGGTGGTCTGACCCCGCCGGCCCGTACCGTCCGAGCAGCGAAAGTACGGCCGCCCCGGCCCGTCCGGGGCGGCCGTTCCCGTCGGGAATGCCGCCGAGCGCCCCGCGTGTTTCAGGGGTGGACGGGCCTCACATCGGCCTGAAGGCGATCCTGCGGCGCAGGATCGCTACCATGGGGTCTCCGGAACCTGACCGGGGGACCCGGATCGCGCACGAGGAGTCCTCTTGCCAGACGAGGCCCAGCACCTGACTGCCGCCAAGCCCGAGTCAGCCTCGGCAGCCGCGGCCAAGCCCGCGCCGAGCACGCCGCACGCGAAGAACGACGCGGATGGGCCGGTGGAGCATGCCCAGTCCGCGCCCGTCGACAAGTCGGCCGAGCAGTCGCGCCCGAAGCCCGCTCCGCCCGAGGGCTCCACGCCCGCGCAGTCGGCGGTCCGCCCGAACAGCGGCCAGCCGGCCCGCTCGGGCTCCTCCAACCGCGTCCGCGCCCGCCTCGCCCGTCTCGGTGTCCAGCGCTCCAACCCGTACAACCCGGTGCTGGAGCCGCTGCTGCGGATAGTGCGCAGCAACGACCCGAAGATCGAGACGGCCACGCTGCGGCAGATAGAGAAGGCCTACCAGGTCGCCGAGCGCTGGCACCGCGGCCAGAAGCGCAAGAGCGGCGACCCGTACATCACGCACCCGCTCGCCGTCACCACCATCCTCGCCGAGCTGGGCATGGATCCGGCCACGCTGATGGCGGGCCTGCTGCACGACACCGTCGAGGACACCGAGTACGGCCTGGAGCAGCTGCGCCGCGACTTCGGCGACGCGGTCGCCCTGCTCGTCGACGGCGTCACCAAGCTGGACAAGGTCAAGTTCGGCGAGGCCGCGCAGGCCGAGACCGTGCGCAAGATGGTCGTCGCCATGGCCAAGGACCCGCGCGTCCTGGTCATCAAGCTCGCCGACCGCCTGCACAACATGCGCACCATGCGGTACCTCAAGCGCGAGAAGCAGGAGAAGAAGGCGCGCGAGACCCTCGAGATCTACGCGCCGCTCGCCCACCGCCTGGGCATGAACACCATCAAGTGGGAGCTGGAGGACCTCGCCTTCGCGATCCTCTACCCCAAGATGTACGACGAGATCGTCCGGCTGGTGGCCGAGCGGGCACCGAAGCGTGACGAGTACCTGGCCATAGTGACCGACGAGGTCCAGCAGGACCTGCGCGCCGCCCGCATCAAGGCGACCGTCACCGGCCGCCCGAAGCACTACTACAGCGTCTACCAGAAGATGATCGTCCGCGGCCGCGACTTCGCGGAGATCTACGACCTGGTGGGCATCCGCGTCCTCGTCGACACGGTCCGCGACTGCTACGCCGCCCTCGGCACGGTGCACGCGCGATGGAACCCGGTCCCCGGCCGGTTCAAGGACTACATCGCGATGCCCAAGTTCAACATGTACCAGTCGCTGCACACGACGGTCATCGGCCCCAACGGCAAGCCCGTCGAGCTGCAGATCCGCACCTTCGACATGCACCGCCGCGCCGAGTACGGCATCGCCGCGCACTGGAAGTACAAGCAGGAGGCCGTCGCCGGTGCCTCCAAGGTGCGTACCGACGTGCCCAAGGCCGGCAAGGGCAAGGACGACCACCTCAACGACATGGCGTGGCTGCGCCAGCTGCTCGACTGGCAGAAGGAGACCGAGGACCCGGGCGAGTTCCTGGAGTCCCTGCGCTTCGACCTGTCGCGCAACGAGGTCTTCGTCTTCACGCCCAAGGGCGACGTGATCGCGCTCCCGGCCGGGGCCACCCCGGTCGACTTCGCCTACGCGGTCCACACCGAGGTCGGCCACCGGACCATAGGAGCACGGGTCAACGGCCGCCTCGTACCGCTGGAGTCCACCCTGGACAACGGCGACCTGGTCGAGGTCTTCACCTCCAAGGCGGCCGGCGCGGGTCCCTCCCGGGACTGGCTCGGCTTCGTCAAGTCACCGCGTGCCCGCAACAAGATCCGGGCCTGGTTCTCCAAGGAGCGCCGCGACGAGGCGATCGAGCAGGGCAAGGACGCCATCGTCCGCGCCATGCGCAAGCAGAACCTGCCGATCCAGCGCATCCTGACCGGCGACTCGCTCGTCACGCTCGCCCACGAGATGCGCTACGCCGACATCTCGGCGCTGTACGCGGCGATCGGCGAGGGCCATGTCTCCGCGCAGAACATCGTGCAGAAGCTGGTCCAGGCGCTCGGCGGCGAGGAGGCGGCCACCGAGGAGATCGACGAGTCGGTCCCGCCGACCCGCAGCCGCAGCCGCAAGCGCCGCTCCAGCGCCGACCCGGGCGTCATCGTCAAGGGCGTCGAGGACGTGTGGGTCAAGCTGGCCCGGTGCTGTACGCCGGTCCCGGGCGACCCCATCATCGGGTTCGTCACGCGCGGCAGCGGCGTCTCGGTGCACCGCAGCGACTGCGTGAACGTGGACTCGCTGTCCCGTGAGCCCGAGCGCATCCTCGAGGTCGAGTGGGCGCCCACCCAGTCCTCGGTCTTCCTGGTCGCCATCCAGGTCGAGGCGCTGGACCGCTCGCGTCTGCTGTCGGACGTCACGCGCGTCCTGTCCGACCAGCACGTCAACATCCTCTCCGCGGCCGTGCAGACCTCCCGCGACCGGGTGGCCACCTCCCGCTTCACCTTCGAGATGGGCGACCCGAAGCACCTCGGACACGTCCTGAAGGCGGTCCGCGGCGTGGAGGGCGTCTACGACGTCTACCGCGTGACGTCGGCGCGCAGCAGGTCGTAGCCGGAGCCGTACGACGAGAAGGGCCCGTACCGCGAGGTACGGGCCCTTCTCGTACTGTCACGTCCGGATCCCGGACGGCGCGTGGGTCAGCCGCCGAACTCCTGCAGGCCCTTCAGCGCCTGGTCCAGCAGGGCCTGGCGGCCCTCCAGCTCCCGCTCGAGCTTGTCGGCCCTGGCGTTGTTGCCCTGGGCGCGCGCCTGCTCGATCTGGCCCCTGAGCTTGTCCACGGCCGCCTGCAGCTGCCCGGTCAGACCCTCGGCACGCGCGCGTGCCTCCGGGTTCGTCCGGCGCCACTCCGACTCCTCGGCCTCCTGGATGGCCCGCTCCACGGCGTGCATCCGGCCCTCGACCTTCGGGCGGGCGTCCCGCGGCACATGGCCGATGGCCTCCCAGCGCTCGTTGACCGAGCGGAAGGCGGCGCGGGCCGCCTTCAGGTCCGTCACCGGGAGGATCTTCTCGGCCTCCTCGGCCAGCTCCTCCTTGAGCTTGAGGTTCTCGGACTGCTCGGCGTCCCGCTCGGCGAAGACCGAGCTGCGGGCGGCGAAGAAGATGTCCTGGGCGCCGCGGAAGCGGTTCCACAGGTCGTCCTCGTGCTCGCGCTGGGCGCGGCCCGCGGCCTTCCACTCCGCCATCAGCTCGCGGTAGCGCGCCGCGGTCGGACCCCACTCCGTGGAGCCGGACATTGCCTCGGCCTCCGAGACCAGCCGCTCCTTGATCTTGCGGGCCTCCTCGCGCTGCGCGTCCAGCGCCGCGAAGTGGGCCTTGCGCCGCTTGGAGAACGCCGAGCGGGCGTGCGAGAAGCGGTGCCACAGCTCGTCGTCCGACTTGCGGTCCAGGCGCGGCAGGCTCTTCCAGGTGTCCACCAGCGCCCGCAGCCGCTCGCCGGCCGCCCGCCACTGGTCGGACTGCGCCAGCTGCTCCGCCTCGACGACCAGGTCCTCCTTGGCGTGCCGCGCCTCGTCGGACTGCTTCGCGCGCTGCTGCTTGCGCTCCTCGCGGCGCGCCTCGACGCTCTGGACCAGCTTGTCCAGGCGGATCTTCAGGGCGTCCAGGTCGCCGACCGCGTGGTGGGCGTCGACCTGCTCACGGATGTGATCGATGGCGGTCTGCGCGTCCTTCGCGGACAGGTCGGTGGTCTTGACTCGCTTCTCGAGGAGGCCGATCTCGACAACCAGGCCCTCGTACTTGCGCTCGAAGTAGGCCAGCGCCTCCTCGGGGGAGCCGGCCTGCCAGGATCCGACGACCTGCTCGCCGTCGGCCGTACGCACGTACACGGTCCCCGTCTCGTCGACGCGTCCCCACGGGTCGCTGCTCACAGCGCCTCCTCCACATGATGCCTGCGGGGGGCCTCAGCACCCCCGGGCATCGTCCACAGTTTCGTCACGGCCAACATAGGCGACGTGCGGGTGACCTGTCCGCATCCCGCGCGACCGAAATTTCGCACTTGACGCTCAGGACTTGGTGATCGTCGCCTTGTTGATCACCACGGTCGCGTTGGGCGCCGTGTTGCCGGTCGTGGGGTCGGCCGCGGCGGCTCCGGCGGCGGCGATCTTCTTGAGGACCTTCATGCCGTCCTTGGAGATCGTGCCGAACGGTGTGTAGTCGGGCGGCAGCGGGCTGTCCTGGTAGACGAGGAAGAACTGGCTGCCGCCGGTGTTGCGGCCCTTCTTGGTCTGCGGGTTGTACTGGTTGGCCATGGCGACCGTGCCGGCCGGGTACACCTGGCCCTTGAGGCTCTTGTCCTTCAGGTTCTCGTCCGGGATGGTGTAGCCCGGTCCGCCCGTGCCGGTGGCCGTCGGGTCACCGCACTGCAGCACGTAGATGCCCTGGGGAACCAGCCGGTGGCACTTGGTGTGGTCCAAGTACCCCTTGCTCACAAGGAAGTTGAAGGAGTTGACGGTGTGCGGCGCCGCCGACGCCTTCAGCGCGACACCTATGTCACCGCAGGTCGTGGCGAGGTTCATGGTGTACTTCGCCGACTTGTCGATGGTGAGCGCCGGCTCCTTCTTCCAGCTGAGCTTCTTCACGGAGCCCTTGGCCGGCTTGGCGCACGGGTCCGGAGCCTTGCTGGTCGCGGCCGCGCTCGGGGTCGTCTGCGAGCTGGCGTTGGCCTTGTCGTCGCTCTTGTGGTCCTTGAAGGCGTCGGTCGTGTAGAGGACCACGCTGCCGATCACGATCACGCCGAGCACGGACGCGATCACCGAATTGCGCATCCTGGCCTTGCGCCGCGCGGCCGTGCGCCGCTGCTGCTGGCGCAGGAACTTCTCCCGGGCGAGCTGGCGCTTCCGCTGTTCCTGGGTGACCACCGGGTTCTCTCCTCATGCGTCTCGTACGTCGACTGGGACGCGTGCGTCTTGTGAGCCGACCGCCTGCGTGTGCCCCGTACCGTATATGGGTTCGCTGAGGATTCGGCAGCGCCGGTAGGCTCTGACAGCAGCTGTAGCCGTCTGTAATCGACACAACGAAGGACGATCGTGCTCATTGCCGGGTTCCCCGCCGGGGCCTGGGGGACGAACTGTTATCTCGTCGCCCCCGCCGCCGGTGAGGAGTGCGTGATCATCGACCCGGGCCACCAGGCCACCCAAGGCGTCGAGGAAGCGCTGAAGAAGCATCGGCTCAAGCCCGTCGCCGTCGTCCTCACCCACGGCCACATCGATCATGTGGCCTCGGTCGTCCCGGTGTGCGGCGCACACGACGTACCGGCGTGGATCCACCCCGAGGACCGCTACATGATGGCGGACCCCGAGAAGGCGCTCGGCCGCTCCATCGGCATGCCGCTGATGGGCGAGCTGACCGTGGGGGAGCCCGACGACGTCAAGGAGCTCACCGACGGCGCGCGACTCGCGCTCGCCGGCCTGGAGTTCTCCGTCGCGCACGCGCCCGGCCATACCAAGGGGTCGGTGACCTTCCAGATGCCCGAGACGAGCGACATCCCGTCGGTCTTCTTCTCCGGGGATCTGCTCTTCGCCGGCTCCATCGGACGCACCGACCTGCCCGGCGGTGACATGGCCGAGATGCTCGACTCGCTGGCCCGCGTGTGCCTGCCCCTCGAGGACTCGACCGTGGTGCTGTCCGGCCACGGCCCCCAGACGACCATCGGCCAGGAGCGCGCCACCAACCCGTATCTGCGGCAGGTGGCCGCCGGCCCGGGAGCGCACCCCGATGCCGCTCCCCGACGAGGAATGTGACGAGACCTTCCGTGAGCACCTTCAAGGCCCCCAAGGGCACGTACGACCTGATCCCGCCGGACAGCGCCAAGTACCTGGCGGTCCGCGAGGCGATCGCCGCACCGCTGCGCAACTCCGGCTACGGCTACATCGAGACGCCCGGCTTCGAGAACGTCGAGCTGTTCGCGCGCGGTGTCGGTGAGTCCACCGACATCGTGACCAAGGAGATGTACGCCTTCGAGACCAAGGGCGGCGACCGCCTCGCGCTGCGCCCCGAGGGCACGGCGTCCGTGCTGCGCGCGGCGCTGGAGGCCAACCTGCACAAGGCGGGCAACCTGCCGGTCAAGCTCTGGTACTCGGGCTCCTACTACCGCTACGAGCGTCCGCAGAAGGGCCGCTACAGGCACTTCTCGCAGGTCGGCGCCGAGGCGATCGGGGCCGAGGACCCGGCGCTGGACGCCGAGCTGATCATCCTGGCCGACCAGGCGTACCGCTCGCTGGGGCTGAGCAACTTCCGCATCCTGCTCAACAGTCTGGGCGACAAGGAGTGCCGTCCCGTCTACCGGGCCGCGCTGCAGGACTTCCTGCGCGGCCTGGACCTGGACGAGGACACGCTGCGTCGTGCGGAGATCAACCCGCTGCGCGTCCTGGACGACAAGCGGGAGTCGGTCCAGAAGCAGCTGGGCGGCGCCCCGCTGCTGCGCGACTACCTCTGCGACGCGTGCAAGGCGTACCACGAGGAGGTCCGCGAGCTGATCACGGCGGCGGGCGTGGCCTTCGAGGACGACCCGAAGCTGGTGCGCGGCCTCGACTACTACACCCGTACGACCTTCGAGTTCGTCCACGACGGTCTGGGCTCGCAGTCCGCGGTGGGCGGCGGGGGGCGCTACGACGGCCTGTCGGAGATGATCGGCGGCCCCGCGCTCCCGTCCGTCGGCTGGGCCCTCGGCGTGGACCGTACCGTCCTGGCGCTGGAGGCGGAGGGCGTCGAGCTCGAACTCCCCTCCACCACCAGCGTGTTCGCGGTGCCGCTCGGCGAGGAGGCGCGGCGCGTGCTGTTCGGCAAGGTGACCGAGCTGCGCAAGCTCGGCATCGCGGCCGACTTCTCCTACGGTGCCAAGGGGCTCAAGGGCGCCATGAAGAACGCCAACCGCAGCGGCGCCCGTTACACGGTCGTCGCGGGCGAACGCGACCTCGCCGAGGGCGTCGTCCAGCTCAAGGACATGGACTCCGGCGAGCAGACGGCGGTCGGCGTGAACGAGATCGTGGCGGAGCTGGAGTCGCGGCTGGGCTGAGCCCGGTGGAGTGAGGGGGCCGCGCGTCCCCTCACTCCAGCAGCCCGAACCGCATCGCACTCGTGACGGCCGCTGTCCGGTCGTCGACGCCCAACTTGCCGAAGGCCCGCAGCAGATGGGTCTTCACGGTCGACTCCCCGATGAACAGCCGGCGCCCGATCTCCGCGTTGGTGCAGCCCTCCGCCACCAGCCGCAGCACCGCCGTCTCCCGCTCGGAGAGCCGTGGCCGCTCCGGCTTCGTACGCAGCCGGTCGACCAGCCGGGCGGCCACGGAGGGCGCGAGGACCGTCTCGCCGCGTGCGGCCGAGCGGATCGCCTCCGCCAGTTCGCCCCGCGGCATGTCCTTGAGCAGATAGCCCGCCGCCCCGGCCTCCACCGCCCGCAGGATGTCCCGGTCCGTCTCGTACGTCGTCAGGACGATCACCCGGCACGGCAGCCCGGTCTCGCCCATCCGCAGGATCGAGTCCACGCCCCCGCCGCCCGGCATCCGCAGGTCCATCAGCACGATGTCGGGCCGCAGTTGAGCCGCCAGCGCCTCCGCCTGCGGCCCGCTCGCCGCGTCGGCGACGACGTCGAGGTCCGGCTCGGCACTGAGCATCGCCCGCAGGCCCTCCCGTACGACGGGATGGTCGTCGGCGAGGATGATCCGGATCACGAGGAGCTCCTCAGAAGCGAGACCGGCAGTCTGACCGTCACCGTCGTGCCGTCGCCCGGTGCGCTGCGGATGCGCGCCGTGCCGCCGACCTCGGTGGCCCGGGCGCGCAGCCCCGCGAGACCGTAGCCCTCGCACGGCGCACCCGGGTCGAAGCCGTGTCCGTCGTCCCGTACCGACACCGTGAGCGTGTCGTCGGCGTACGCCAGCGCGATGTCCACGGCCGCCGAACTCCCCGCGTGCTTGCGGGCGTTGGCGAGTGCCTCCTGGCAGGTGCGCAGGGCCACCACCTCCGGTCCGGCCGGCAGCGGCCGCACCGGGCCGGTCACGTCCAGCGTCGCCCCGTGCCGGGCGGCGAGCCGGCGCAGCGCGTCCGGCAGCGAGGCGCCGTCCAGGTCGGCGGGCGCCGCCCCGGCGACCAGGGCACGGGCCTCGGCGAGGTTCTGCCGGGCCGTCTCGTCCATCAGGGCCAGATGGCGGCGGGCCTGCGGGACGTCGTGGCCGAGCTCCGCCTCCACCGCCTGGATCAGCATGAGCAGGCTCGTGAAGCCCTGCGCGAGGGTGTCGTGGATCTCGCGCGCCATGCGCTCGCGCTCGGTCAGCGCCCCGTGCGCGGCGGACAGGCGCGAGACCTCGTGCCGGCTCGCGTCCAGCTCGGCGATGAGCGCGGCCCGCTCCTGGCTCTGCTCGATGATCCGGATCACCCAGGTGCCGACGGCCACCGAGAAGACCAGACTGACCCCCGCGAACAGCCCGTTGAAGAAGACGTCCTGGTCGCTCGGCCACCACAGCAGCGCCCAGCCCACCACCGGCACGACGTTGATCACGGCCACCACCGTGATCGCCCACCGCATCCGCAGGGTCATGAAGCACTGGGGGACCAGCGCGAAGGTCATCACCCGGGTCTCGCCGACCAGGATCGCCGAGGGCAGGAACAGGGCCGTCATCGCGACGAGGTAGAGCAGCGCCCGGCGCTCGGGCGGCGGATCGCCGCGCAGCAGGGGGCGCCCGATCCGCACGAACAGCGGGATCAGCGGCACCAGCAGCGCCGCCGCGGTGAGGCGGACCGGCCACCCCGGACGGTCCGCGCCGAGCACGAACGCCAGGGTGGCCAGCCAGATCAGCGCGAAGTAGGAGTCCCAGAGCCGGAAGGAGCGGTCCCAGGTGTACGCGCCGACGCCCTGCGCCGGACCCGTCATCCGTCGCGCCGGTTCTTCCACCGGAAGGTCAGCAGACACAGCACCAATCCTCCGACGCACCACGCCCCGAGCACCAGGGCGACCTTGCCGAACTCCCAGGCGCCGGCCTGCTCCAGGACCTGTGCCGAGTCCGGCAGGAACACCCCGCGCAGGCCCTGGCACATCCACTTCAGCGGGAACAGCGCCCCGATGTTCAGCATCCAGTCGGGGATGGTGTCGATCGCGATGTAGACGCCCGAGATGAACTGCAGCACCAGGAAGGGCAGGACGACCACGGAGGTCGCGCTCCGGCCCGACTTCGGCACCGAGCTGACCGCGATGCCGAGCAGCGCGCACGCCGTCAGGCCGAGGACGAAGATCCAGGCGAGGTCGAGCCAGCGGGCCGCGTCCGAGGGCAGGTCGACACCGTAGAAGGTGGTGCCGACGAGCAGCAGGATCGCCGTCTCCAGCACGCCGGTGCACAGAACCAGCCAGATCTTGCCGAGGAAGTACGCGGCCGGCGGCATCGGCGTCCCGCGCAGCCGGCGCAGCACCTTCTCGTCCCGCTCGATGGCGATCGAGATGCCGAGCGACTGGAAGCTCGTCGACATGATGCCGGCGGCCATCATCGCCGGGACGTACAGCTGCGAGGCGGTGATCCCGGCGCCCTTCACGTCGTCGCTGAAGATCGACGCGAACAGGAACAGGAACACCACCGGGAACGCGAACGTGAACACCACCTGCTCGCGCTGCCGGAAGAACTGCTTGATCTCCAGGGCGCCCCGCTGCAGCCCCAGTCCCCAGGCCCCCGGCAGCCGCCCGGTCGTCGTCCCGGCCCTCGTCGGTGCGGCGGTCGTGGTCATCGGGCGTCCTCCTGTCCGGTGAGCCGGAGGTAGACGTCCTCCAGCGTGGGGCGGCTCACCCTGAGGTCCGGGATCTCGCCGTCGAAGCGGTGCATCAGCTCGGCGACCGTCCGGGTCGGGGTGTCCGTGCGCTCGGTACGGGTGGCGCCGTCGGCCTCGGTCCATCCGACGGTGGCCCCGGTGCCGAACTGCTTGCGCAGGTCGGCCGGTTCGCCCATGGCGACGACCTTGCCCTTGGCCACCACCGCGAGCCGGTCGGCGAGCGCCTCCGCCTCCTCCAGGTAGTGCGTGGTCAGCAGGATGGTCGTGCCCTCGTCCGCGAGCAGCCGGATCAGGTCCCAGAACTGCCGCCGCGCCGCCGGGTCGAACCCTGTCGTCGGCTCGTCCAGGAGCAGCAGGTCGGGGCCGCCGATCACACCGAGTGCCACGTCGAGACGCCTGCGCTGACCGCCCGACAGCGCCTTGATGCGGCTGTTCGCCTTGGCCTCGAGACCCACCAGGCCGATGACCTCCTCCGGGTCGCGCGGCCTCGGGTAGTAGCGCGCGAAATGCCGTACGGTCTCGCGGACCGTCAACTCGGCGGGCGCCGATTCGTCCTGCCAGACGATTCCCACACGGGACCTCCACGCGCGCGTACCGGCCGCCGGGTCGGAGCCGAGCACCGACACCTCGCCCGCGTCCCGGCTGCGGTTGCCCTGGAGGATCTCCACGGTCGTCGATTTGCCCGCGCCGTTGGGTCCGAGCAGGCCGAACACCTCGCCCGGGCGGATCCCGAGATCGATGCCGTCCACCGCGGTCACGTCCCCGTACTGCTTGCGCAGCCCCCGTACGTCCACCGCGAGTTCGTTCGCGTGTGTTGTCATGCCCCCAAGACTCGGCCGGAACCGAACGTTCAGGGACGACCGTGCGTACTTCCTTATGTCCACCGAACGGTGGACACGGGGCCGAGTGCGGCACAATGGCCCCTGCCCGAAGAAGGTCCAACTCTCAAGCAGACGGAATCGGCGTGATGAGCAAGACCACAGTCAAAGACGTCTCCACCGAGCCCGAACCCGCTTCCGGCAACGGCTCCGCCGCGCCACGGACGGTGGGCGGCAGCCGTGCCTTCGCACTGCTGCTGGTGATCACGGGCGCGGCCGGTCTGCTCGCCGCGTGGGTCATCACGATCGACAAGTTCAAGCTGCTCGAGGCCAAGGTCGAGGGCAAGACCTTCACCCCCGGGTGCAGCCTCAACCCGGTCGTCTCCTGCGGCAGCGTCATGGAGTCCAAGCAGGCCGCGGCCTTCGGCTTCCCCAACCCGATGCTCGGCCTCGTCGCCTACGGCATCGTCATCTGCGTCGGCATGAGCCTGCTGGCCCGCGCCCGCTTCCCGCGCTGGTACTGGCTGACCTTCAACTTCGGCACGCTCTTCGGCGTGGGCTTCTGCAGCTGGCTGCAGTTCCAGTCCCTGTACCGGATCAACGCGCTGTGCCTGTGGTGCTCGCTGGCCTGGGTCGCGACGATCATCATGTTCTGGTACGTGACGTCGTTCAACATCCGCAACGACTTCCTGCCCGCCCCGCGCTGGCTGAAGGGCTTCTTCGGCGAGTTCACCTGGGTCCTGCCCGTCCTGCACATCGGCATCATCGGCATGCTGGTGCTGACCCGCTGGTGGGACTTCTGGACCAGCTGACGTCCGGTCCCCAGGGCCCGGAGGGATTGTCGGTGCGGTGATTTAGGGTTTGGGACGTGGAGCCCGACCTGTTCACCGCAGCCGCAGAAGAACGCCAGGAGAAGGACCCGGCAGGGAGCCCCCTGGCCGTGCGGATGCGCCCGCGCACCCTCGACGAGGTGGTGGGCCAGCAGCACCTGCTGAAGCCCGGCTCGCCCCTGCGCCGACTGGTCGGCGAGGGCGCGGGCGGCCCCGCCGGACCGTCCTCGGTGATCCTCTGGGGCCCGCCCGGCACCGGCAAGACGACCCTGGCGTACGTGGTCTCGAAGGCCACCAACAAGCGCTTCGTCGAGCTGTCGGCGATCACCGCGGGCGTGAAGGAGGTCCGCGCGGTCATCGACGGCGCCCGCCGTGCCACCGGTGGGTACGGCCAGGAGACCGTCCTCTTCCTCGACGAGATCCACCGCTTCAGCAAGGCCCAGCAGGACTCCCTGCTGCCCGCGGTCGAGAACCGCTGGGTGACGCTCATCGCGGCGACGACGGAGAACCCGTACTTCTCGGTGATCTCCCCGCTGCTCTCCCGCTCCCTGCTGCTCACCCTCGAACCCCTCACGGACGACGACGTCCGCGGACTGCTCAAGCGGGCACTCGCCGACGAGCGGGGCCTGAAGGACGCGGTCGCCCTCCCGGACGACACGGAGGACCACCTCCTGCGCATCGCCGGCGGCGACGCCCGCCGCGCGCTGACCGCCCTGGAGGCCGCGGCCGGAGCCGCCCTCGACAAGGGCGAGCCGGAGATCTCCCTGACGACGCTGGAGGAGACGGTCGACCGGGCGGCGGTGAAGTACGACCGTGACGGCGACCAGCACTACGACGTCGCCAGCGCCCTCATCAAGTCCATCCGCGGCTCGGACGTCGACGCCGCGCTGCACTACCTGGCCCGGATGATCGAGGCCGGCGAGGACCCCCGCTTCATCGCCCGCCGCCTGATGATCTCGGCGAGCGAGGACATCGGCCTCGCCGATCCGAACGCCCTGCCGATCGCCGTCGCCGCCGCCCAGGCCGTCGCCATGATCGGCTTCCCCGAGGCGGCCCTCACCCTCAGCCACGCCACCATCGCCCTCGCCCTGGCCCCCAAGTCCAACTCCGCGACGACGGCGATCGGCGCCGCCCTGGACGACGTACGCAAGGGACTGGCCGGCGCCGTGCCGCCGCATCTGCGCGACGGCCACTACAAGGGCGCCGCCAAGCTCGGTCACGCGCAGGGGTACGTGTACCCGCACGACCTGGCCGAGGGCATCGCCGAGCAGCAGTACGCCCCGGACACCATCAAGGACCGCGAGTACTACACCCCGACCCGGCACGGCGCCGAGGCGCGGTACGCGGACGCGGTCGAGTGGACCAGGAAGCACCTCGGTCGCAGGCGGTCCTGAGGACCCTGTAGACTTCGCCGAAGTGCCGAGTCCCGCGCTGTCAGAGCGGGACATCCGGCCGGAACCCCCAGCGGGTTCCAGGAGCGTCGCGCACCGTCGAACGGTGTCGCGGGCAGCCCACCACCACCCGTCGCACGACGGGAGAGGCCGGTGGGCCGTTCGCGTGCTGCACGTATGTGCCCAGACCAGGGGAGCGGCTGCCCACCCCGTCCACCAGGGCGAGGCGGGATTCCCCGGCTGCGGATTGCGACCTCCCTCAACCCTGACGAGCCGAAGAATCTGAGAGAAGAGACTAAAGACAGTGGCGAACCAGTCCCGCCCCAAGGTCAAGAAGTCGCGTGCCCTCGGCATCGCGCTGACCCCGAAGGCCGTCAAGTACTTCGAGGCCCGTCCCTACCCGCCGGGTGAGCACGGCCGCGGCCGCAAGCAGAACTCGGACTACAAGGTCCGTCTGCTCGAGAAGCAGCGTCTGCGCGCGCAGTACGACGTGTCCGAGCGCCAGCTCGTCCGCGCCTACGAGCGTGCCTCCAAGGTCCAGGGCAAGACCGGTGAGGCCCTGATCATCGAGCTCGAGCGCCGTCTCGACGCCCTGGTCCTGCGTTCGGGCATCGCCCGCACCATCTACCAGGCCCGTCAGATGGTCGTGCACGGCCACATCGAGGTCAACGGCCAGAAGGTCGACAAGCCCTCCTTCCGCGTCCGTCCCGACGACGTCGTGATGGTCCGCGAGCGCAGCCGTGAGAAGACCCTCTTCTCCATCGCCCGTGAGGGCGGCTTCGCCCCCGAGGGCGAGACCCCGCGCTACCTCCAGGTGAACCTCAAGGCCCTGGCGTTCCGCCTGGACCGCGAGCCGAACCGCAAGGAGATCCCGGTGATCTGCGACGAGCAGCTCGTCGTCGAGTACTACGCCCGCTGATCACCGGCAGGCGGTAGCACCACCTCAGCCCGCCGTCTCCCCGCCCTTCCGGGCGCGGGAGGCGGCGGGTTCGTGCATGGTGCGGCCCGCCGTCGCATGCCGGACCTGGCCGCGCGGCGACGGTACGGCGTCCAGCGTCGGCTCCAGCGCCCGGGACACCGCCGCCTCCCGCACCAGCCGCGCCCCCTCGGCCACGCACTCGGTGTACCGCTCGTCGCCCAGCCGCTCCCGGGCCGTCGCCTCGCACAGCTCGTGCGGAGCGTCGTAGTAGGCCGAGCCGAACAGCGGCAGGCCCACCGACCGCCACATCCGCGACGCCGCTCCCTGCAGCACCGCGGCCTCTGCCGCGTCCCCCTGCGCCACGGTCACCAGGGCCAGCAGCTCCACCGCCAGCACCGAGCCGAGCAGGTCGTGGAAGGCGTGGGCGCCGGTGAGGCACTCGGTCAGCAGGGCGCGCGCCCGAGGGAGGTCGCCGTCGGCCCAGGCCGCGTACGCCAGGACGTACAGCGCATAGCCGCGGGTCCACCGCTCGCCGTGGTCCTCGCAGACCCGCCGCACGTCCTCGCACAGGCGCACCGCGTCCGGCAGGTCGCCCTGGAACGCGCGTGTCATCGCCAGTTCGACCTGGGCCATCAGCACGTTGCTGTTGAGCTCGCCGATCTCCTGGTAGCGCTCGAGTGCCGAGTGCAGCAGCCTCTCGGCGCGCTCCATGTCGTCGCTGACCAGGGCCAGGCATCCGGCGCGGTGCTCCGCGTACGCCGCCGCGGTCCGGTCGTCGACGCGCTCCGCCTCCTCGCGGCACTCCTGCAGCGCGGCCAGCGCGGGCACGGTGTCGCCCTGGAGGATCGCCACGTAGCCGAGCACCCACAGCGCCTTCAGCCGGGACTGCTCGTGCCCGGTGTCCAGCCGCACCGCCTGCTCCAGCCAGTGCCGGCCCTCCGAAAGACGCCCGCAGCCCGCCCAGTAGAACCACAGCGAGCCCGCCAGGTACTGCCCGAGATGCGCGTCGTCCGGCTCGTCCAGGCAGTGCTCCAGAGCGCTGCGCAGATTCGGCAGCTCCGCCTCCACGCGTGCGGCCACCTCGGTCTGGCGCGGTGAGAACCAGTCCAGCTCGCACCAGGTCGCGAGCCCGAGGTACCAGTCGCGGTGCCGCCGCCGCAGCCGGGCCGCGTCGCCCGTCGCCTCCAGCCACTCGGCGCCGTACGCGCGCACCGTGTCCAGCATCCGGTAGCGCGTGCCCGCCGGCGTCTCCTCGCGGGCGACCACCGACTGCGCGAGCAGTTCGGTGAGCACGTCCAGGACGTCGTCGGCCTTCAGGCCCTGCCCGCTGCACACGTACTCGACGGCCTCCAGGTCGAACTGCCCGGCGAACACCGACAGCCGCGACCACAGCAACCGCTCGCGGGGCGCGCACAGTTCATGGCTCCAGCCGATGGCCAGGCGCAGCGTCTGGTGGCGGGGCAGCGCGTCCCGCCCACCGCAGGTCAGCAGGCGGAAGCGGTCGTCCAGCCGGTCCAGCAGCTGCCGGGGGGAGAGGGCCCGCAGCCGTCCCGCGGCCAGTTCCACCGCGAGCGGGATCCCGTCCAGGCGCCGGCACACCTCGCGGAGTTCGGGGCCGTCCGCCGCGGCGGAGCCCTGCTCCGCCGCGCGGTTCAGCAGCAGCTCCACCGCCTCGTCCTCGTCCAGCGGTGTCAGCGGGAACACCCGCTCACCGGCCACGGCCAGCGGTCTGCGCCCCACCGCGAGCACCCTGAGCCCGCGCACCTTGCGCAGCAACTCGCCCACCAGCTCGGCGCAGGCCGAGACCAGATGCTCGAAACCGTCCAGAACGAGCAGCAGTTGACGCTCGGCGAGGTGCGCCAGCAGCGTCTCGCGCGGCGGCCGGGTGGTGTGGTCCGTCAGCCCCAGCGCCTCCACCAGGGCGTAGTCGACGAACGCCGGGTCGCGCACCGGCGCCAGCTCCACCCGCCACACGCCGTCGCGGGGCGCGCATCGCGCGGCCACCCGCGCCGCGAGCCGTGACTTGCCGACACCGCCCGCCCCGGTCACCGTGACCAGGCGTGCGGAGCCGAGCGACCGCGCCAGTGCGGCGAGTTCGGCCGAGCGTCCGACGAACGCGTTGAGCTCCAGCGGTACATTGCCGTCCATGAGTCCGTCGCCCCGTTGATGGTCCCGCATGGAATACGGAGCGTACTGAACCGTATTCACTCCGTACAATCGCTTCGCGCAACCCCGCAGCGCGCGACGGTAATCCGGTGCGGAGCTCCGCGCCCGGCGCGATAGGCTCGGTCCATTGCTTTTCGATGTTCAGGCACGTTTCAGGGAGCGGGTGCGAGAGGTGTCCGGTGGAGAGGTGGCCGGGATCCTGGTGGCCGTCTTCTGGGCGATCCTGGTCTCCTTCCTCGCCGTAGCGCTGGCGAGGCTGGCCCAGACGCTCAGGGCGACCACCAAGCTGGTGGCGGAGGTGACCGACCAGGCCGTGCCGCTGCTGTCCGACGCGTCCGCGGCGGTGCGCTCGGCGCAGACCCAGATCGACCGGGTCGACGCCATCGCCACCGACGTCCAGGAGGTCACGTCGAACGCGTCGGCGCTGTCCACCACCGTCGCCTCCACCTTCGGCGGCCCGCTGGTCAAGGTCGCGGCCTTCGGCTACGGCGTCCGCCGCGCCCTCGGCGCCCGCAAGGACGACGCGCCCGCCCGGACGTCGAGGGAGACCGTGATCATTGGCCGCACCGTCCCGGCCGCACGGCGGGAGAGGCGGAACAGGGGAAAGAGGGACTGAGCGACCGATGTTCCGCCGCACCTTCTGGTTCAGCACCGGCGTCGCCGCTGGTGTGTGGGCCACCACCAAGGTCAACCGCAAGCTCAAGCAGCTGACGCCCGAGAACCTCGCCGTGGCCGCCGCCAACAAGGCGATCGACGCCGGCCACCGGATCAAGGACCGGGCGGTCGGCTTCGCGCTGGACGTGCGCGACAACATGGCGCAGCGCGAGGAGGAGCTGGGCGAGGCCCTCGGCATCAACGCGGCCCCCGAACTCCCCGCGCCCCGGCGGTACACCGCCATCGAGAACCGCAGCACACCGAAGTACGTCGAGGGTTCGACGTACCAGACGTACTCGTACAACCGGAATGAGGACCACTGATGGAGTCGGCCGAGATTCGCCGCCGCTGGCTGAGCTTCTTCGAGGAGCGCGGGCACACCGTCGTCCCTTCGGCGTCGCTCATCGCGGACGACCCGACTCTGCTCCTCGTCCCGGCCGGCATGGTGCCCTTCAAGCCCTACTTCCTGGGTGAGGTCAAGCCGCCCTTCGACCGCGCCACCAGCGTGCAGAAGTGCGTGCGCACGCCGGACATCGAAGAGGTCGGCAAGACCACCCGCCACGGCACGTTCTTCCAGATGTGCGGCAACTTCTCCTTCGGCGACTACTTCAAGGAAGGTGCCATCACCTACGCCTGGGAGCTGCTCACCAGCCCCCAGGACAAGGGTGGTTACGGCCTGGAGCCGGAGAAGCTCTGGATCACCGTCTACAAGGACGACGACGAGGCCGAGCGCATCTGGCACGAGGTCGTCGGTGTGCCCAAGGAGCGCATCCAGCGCCTCGGCATGAAGGACAACTACTGGTCCATGGGCGTGCCCGGCCCCTGCGGCCCCTGCTCCGAGATCAACTACGACCGCGGCCCCGAGTTCGGCGCCGAGGGCGGCCCCGCCGTCAACGACGAGCGGTACGTGGAGATCTGGAACCTCGTCTTCATGCAGTACGAGCGGGGCGAGGGCATCGGCAAGGACAACTTCGAGATCCTCGGCGAACTGCCCAGCAAGAACATCGACACGGGCCTCGGCCTGGAGCGCCTCGCCATGATTCTGCAGGGCGTGCAGAACATGTACGAGATCGACACCTCCATGGCCGTCATCAAGAAGGCCACCGAGCTGACCGGCGTCCACTACGGCGCCGCCCACGCCTCGGACGTCTCCCTGCGCGTGGTCACCGACCACATGCGCACGTCCGTGATGCTCATCGGTGACGGCGTCACCCCCGGCAACGAGGGCCGCGGCTACGTGCTGCGCCGCATCATGCGCCGCGCCATCCGCAACATGCGCCTGCTCGGCGCCACCGGCCCGGTCGTCCTGGACCTCATCGACACCGTGATCGGCATGATGGGCCAGCAGTACCCCGAGCTGGTCACCGACCGCGAGCGCATCGAGAAGGTCGCCGTCGCCGAGGAGAACGCCTTCCTCAAGACGCTGAAGGCCGGCACCAACATCCTCGACACCGCCGTCACCGAGACCAAGGCCGCGGGCTCCTCGGTCCTGGCCGGCGACAAGGCGTTCCTGCTCCACGACACCTGGGGCTTTCCGATCGACCTCACCCTCGAGATGGCCGCCGAGCAGGGCCTGTCGGTGGACGAGGACGGCTTCCGCCGCCTGATGAAGGAGCAGCGGGAGCGCGCCAAGGCCGACGCCCAGGCCAAGAAGACCGGCCACGCCGGCGCCGGCGCCTACCGGGAGATCGCCGACAAGGTCGGCGAGACCGACTTCATCGGCTACAGCGAGACCGAGGGCGAGTCCACCGTCGTCGGCATCCTGGTCGACGGCGCCTCCTCCCCGGCCGCCACCGAGGGCGACGAGGTCGAGATCGTCCTCGACCGCACCCCCTTCTACGCCGAGGGCGGCGGCCAGATCGGCGACACCGGCCGGATCAAGGCCGACTCCGGTGCCGTCATCGAGATCCGCGACTGCCAGAAGCCGGTCCCGGGCGTCTACGTCCACAAGGGCGTCGTCCAGGTCGGCGAGATCACCGTCGGCGCCAAGGTGCACGCCTCCATCGACGGCCGCCGCCGTACGGCCATCGCCCGTGCGCACTCGGCCACGCACCTCACCCACCAGGCGCTGCGCGACGCCCTCGGCCCGACGGCCGCCCAGGCCGGTTCCGAGAACCAGCCCGGCCGTTTCCGCTTCGACTTCGGCTCGCCGTCCGCCGTTCCCACGGCCGTGATGAGCGACGTCGAGCAGAAGATCAACGAGGTGCTCGCCCGCGACCTCGACGTCCGCGCGGACGTCATGGGCATCGACGAGGCGAAGAAGCAGGGCGCCATCGCCGAGTTCGGCGAGAAGTACGGCGAGCGCGTGCGCGTCGTGACCATCGGCGACTTCTCCAAGGAGCTGTGCGGCGGCACGCACGTGCACAACACCTCCCAGCTCGGCCTGGTCAAGCTGCTCGGCGAGTCCTCCATCGGCTCGGGTGTCCGCCGTATCGAGGCCCTCGTCGGCGTGGACGCCTACAACTTCCTCGCCCGCGAGCACACGGTCGTCAACCAGCTGACCGAGCTGCTCAAGGGCCGCTCGGAGGAGCTGCCCGAGAAGGTCGCCTCGATGCTCGCCAAGCTCAAGGACGCCGAGAAGGAGATCGAGAAGTTCCGCGCCGAGAAGGTGCTGCAGGCCGCCGCCGGTCTCGCCGAGTCGGCCAAGGACGTCCGCGGCATCGCCGTCGTCACCGGCCAGGTCCCGGACGGCACCACCCCCGACGACCTGCGCAAGCTGGTCCTCGACGTGCGCGGCCGCATCCAGGGCGGACGGGCCGCCGTGGTCGCCCTGTTCACGGTCAACAACGGCAAGCCGCTGACGGTCATCGCCACCAACGACGCCGCCCGTGAGCGCGGCCTGAAGGCCGGCGACCTGGTCCGTACGGCGGCCAAGACCCTCGGCGGCGGCGGTGGCGGCAAGCCGGACGTCGCCCAGGGCGGCGGCCAGAACCCGGCCGCGATCGGCGAGGCCGTCGACGCCGTCGAGCGTCTCGTGGCGGACACCGCGAAGTGACGATGCGCAGAGGCCGCCGGCTCGCGGTCGACGTCGGGGACGCCAGGATCGGGGTCGCCTCGTGCGACCCCGACGGGATCCTCGCCACCCCGGTGGAGACGGTCCCCGGACGGGACATCCCCGCGGCCCACCGGCGGCTGAGGCAGCTGGTCGAGGAGTACGAGCCGATCGAGGTCGTCGTCGGACTGCCCCGCTCCCTCAAGGGGGGCGAGGGCCCGGCCGCGGTGAAGGTCCGCGGCTTCGCCCAGGAGCTCGCCAAGGGCATCGCCCCGATCCCGGTGCGCCTCGTCGACGAGCGGATGACGACGGTGACGGCGAGCCAGGGGCTGCGGGCCTCGGGCGTGAAATCCAGGAAGGGCCGCTCGGTCATCGACCAGGCAGCCGCTGTGATCATCCTCCAGCAGGCGCTCGAATCCGAACGGGTGTCAGGTAAAGCACCCGGCGAGGGCGTCGAAGTGGTCATCTGATCGCGATACGGTAACGTTCCGCGCGATTGCGCCGCTGTTCGAACAGCGGGTGCACAGCAAGAGGCGGGACGGATACCCGGCCAAAAGCCGCGTAACCGCCGCCTCGCGGCTCTAGGGGATCGATGACTGAGTATGGCCGGGGCCAAGGCTCCGAACCGTGGAATCCGGAGGACCCGCTCTACGGGAACGACGGATGGGGAGGACAGCAGGCCCAGACGGGCGAGCAGTCCTCCTACGGCGGCCAGCCGCAGCACTACCCTGAGCAGCCGCAGCAGCAGCACTACGGCGACTGGAGCCAGGGCGGCCAGTCCGCCTACGGCCAGGACCAGCAGCAGTACCAGGGCTACGACCAGCAGTACTACGCAGGTCACGGCCAGCAGCAGTACCACCAGGGCCAGCAGCAGTACCAAGGTCAGCAGACCTACGACCAGGGCAGCTGGGGCACCGGCACGCACGTCCAGTACACCGATCCCTCGGACCCGTACGGCCCGCAGGCCGCCTCCTACGGCGGCGAGCAGCCCGACCAGTACGGCACGCCCGACGCCTATCCGCCGCCCGAGCCACCGGCCCGCAGGCAGGCCGAGCCCCAGCCGCAGACCGATTGGGACCCCGGCCCCGACCAGGGCGAACACGCCTTCTTCGCCGGCGGCGACGATGACGACGAGGACGACGACACACCGGGCGGCCGCAAGGGCCGCGGCGGCAGGAAACCGAAGAAGCGCCGCAGCGGATGCGCCTGCCTCGTCCTGGTGGCGATCTTCGCGGGCGGCGTCGCCGGCGTCGGCTACTTCGGCTACCACTTCTACCAGGATCGTTTCGGCCCGTCCCCGGACTACGCGGGAGAGGGCAACGGCCAGCAGGTCACCGTCGTCATCCCCAAGGGCGCCGGCGGCTATGTGATCGGCCAGAAGCTCAAGGAGGCGGGCGTCGTCGAGTCCGTCGACGCCTTCGTCTCCGCGCAGCAGTCGAACCCCAAGGGCAAGACGATCCAGGACGGCGTCTACACGCTGCAGAAGCAGATGTCGGCCGCGAGTGCGGTCGAACTGATGCTCAGTCCGAAGAGCCGCAGCAACCTGATCATCGCCGAGGGCATGCGCAACACCGCGGTCTACACGCTGATCGACAAGCGCCTCGGAGTCACCGAGGGCACCACGGCGAAGATCGCCAAACAGGACTACAAGAAGCTCGGCCTGCCCGCCTGGGCGCTGAACCACCCGAACCTCAAGGACCCGCTGGAAGGATTCCTCTACCCCTCCAGCTACGCGGTCTCCAAGGGGCAGAAGCCGGAGGCCGTCCTGAAGGACATGGTCTCCCGGGCGAACGACACCTACGAGGAGCTCGGCCTGGAGAAGAAGGCGAAGAGCCTCGGACTCTCCGGCCCCTGGCAGCTGCTCACCGTGGCCAGCCTGGTGCAGGCCGAGGGCACGAGCCACGACGACTTCCGCAAGATGGCCGAGGTCGTCTACAACCGCCTCAAGCCCGGCAACCCCGAGACCTACGGCTCGCTCGAGTTCGACTCCACGTACAACTACGTGAAGAACCAGAGCAAGATCGACCTGAGCATCGCCGAGCTGCGCAAGTACAACAACCCGTACAACACGTACTACATCAAGGGCCTGCCGCCCGGCCCCATCGACAACCCCGGCGCCGAGGCGATCAAGGGTTCGCTCGACCCCACGCACGACGGCTGGTACTACTTCATCTCGTTGGACGGCAAGACCAGCAAGTTCACCAAGACGCTCGCGGAGCACAACAAGCTGGTCGACGAATTCAATGCGTCGAGGAACAAGAACTGATGACGACGACCCGGCGGGCGGCCGTGCTCGGCTCGCCCATCGCCCACTCCCTGTCCCCGCGGCTGCACACCGCGGGATACCGAGCGCTCGGCCTGGAGGGCTGGTCGTACGACAGGTTCGAGATCGACGAGGCGGCGCTGCCCGGGTTCTTCGAGACGCTCGGTCCCGAGTGGGCGGGGCTGTCCCTGACGATGCCGCTCAAGCGGGCCGTGATACCGCTGCTCGACGAGATCAGCGACACGGCGGCGTCGGTCGAGGCCGTCAACACCGTGGTGTTCGGGCCCGACGGGCGCCGGGTCGGCGACAACACCGACATCCCCGGACTGGTGGCCGCGCTGCACGAGCGCGGCGTGGAGAAGACCGAGTCGGCGGCGATCCTCGGGGCCGGGGCCACCGCCTCCTCCGCGCTCGCGGCGCTCGCCCGCATCTGCACCGGTGAGGTCGCCGTGTACGTCCGCAGCGAGCGGCGCGCGGACGAGATGCGGCAGTGGGGCGAGCGGCTCGGCGTCCAGGTCCGCCCGGCCGACTGGGCCGACGCGGAACACGCCTTCGAGGCACCCCTGGTGATCTCCACGACGCCCGCCGGCGGCACCGACGCGCTGGCCGAGCGGCTGCCCGCACAGGTCGGCACCCTCTTCGACGTCCTCTACGAACCGTGGCCCACGCCGCTCGCCGCGGCCTGGGAGGCGCGCGGCGGACAGGTGCTCAGCGGCCTCGACCTGCTGGTGCACCAGGCCGTCTTCCAGTTCCGCCGGTTCACCGGCGATCCGCGCTCGCCGCTGGCCGCGATGCGCGAGGCCGCGCAGTCCCGCTGACCGGTCCGCCCCCACCCTCGCCGGCGTCCGGCGCGGATCCCCCTCGTGCCGCCCCTGTCCGTCTGCCGGACCGCGGGCAACCGTGCCCCGCGGACGTGGGAGGATCGGAGGTGGCGGGCCGGAGCCGCGCACCTGGTCACGCCGTCGCCGTACGCGAGGAAGCGCGTACGCAGGGCAGTACCGGGGCGCGAGCACTGAGGAGCACCGTTGAGCAGGTTGCGCTGGCTGACCGCGGGGGAGTCCCACGGTCCCGCACTCGTGGCGACGCTGGAGGGCCTTCCGGCCGGCGTGCCGATCACGACGGAGATGGTGGCGGACCACCTGGCCCGGCGCCGGCTCGGTTATGGACGCGGTGCGCGGATGAAGTTCGAGCGGGACGAGGTCACCTTCCTGGGTGGTGTGCGGCACGGTCTGACGCTGGGTTCCCCGGTGGCGATCATGGTGGGCAACACCGAGTGGCCGAAGTGGGAACAGGTCATGGCGGCCGACCCGGTCGACGCGGAGATCCTCGCCGGGCTGGCCCGCAACGCGCCGCTGACCCGTCCGCGTCCCGGTCACGCGGACCTGGCGGGCATGCAGAAGTACGGCTTCGACGAGGCGCGGCCGATCCTGGAGCGGGCCTCCGCGCGGGAGACGGCGGCCCGGGTCGCGCTGGGCGCGGTGGCGCGGTCGTACCTGAAGGAGACGGCCGGCATCGAGATCGTCAGCCATGTCGTGGAGCTGTGCTCGGTGAAGGCGCCGCAGGGCGTGTACCCGACGCCGGCGGACGTGGAGCGGCTGGACGCGGATCCGCTGCGCTGCCTGGACGCGGACGCGTCGAAGGCGATGGTGGCGGAGGTCGACCAGGCCCACAAGGACGGCGACACCCTCGGCGGTGTGGTCGAGGTGCTCGCCTACGACGTGCCGGTGGGCCTGGGCTCGCACGTGCACTGGGACCGCAAGCTGGACGCCCGGCTGGCGGGCGCGCTGATGGGCATCCAGGCGATCAAGGGTGTGGAGATCGGCGACGGGTTCGAGCTGGCGCGGGTGCCGGGCTCGAAGGCGCACGACGAGATCGTGAACACGCCGGAGGGCATCCGGCGGGTGTCGGGCCGCTCCGGGGGTACCGAGGGCGGTCTGAGCACGGGTGAGCTGTTGCGGGTGCGGGCGGCGATGAAGCCGATCGCGACCGTGCCGCGGGCGCTGCAGACGGTGGACGTGGCCACCGGCGAGGCGACGCAGGCGCACCACCAGCGCTCGGACGTGTCCGCGGTGCCGGCCGCCGGCATCGTCGCCGAGGCCATGGTGGCGCTGGTGCTGGCGGACGCGGTGGCGGAGAAGTTCGGCGGTGACAACGTCACCGAGACCCGCCGCAACGTGCGTTCCTACCTCGAGAACCTGGCCATCCGGTGAGCGCGGCGCCGGTGGTGGTGCTGGTGGGCCCGATGGGCGTGGGCAAGTCGACGGTGGGGCAGCTGCTGGCCGGGCGGCTCTCGGTCGGCTACCGCGACACCGACGACGACATCGTGGCCGAGCAGGGCCGCTCGATCGCGGAGATCTTCGTCGACGAGGGCGAGGAGACCTTCCGCGCGATCGAGAAGCAGGCGGTGCACCGGGCGCTGGCCGGGCACGACGGCGTGCTGGCGCTCGGCGGCGGCGCGATCCTGGACGCGGACACCCGGGCCCTGCTGGCCGGGCAGCGCGTCGTCTACCTCTCGATGGACGTCGAGGAGGCGGTCAAGCGCACCGGCCTGAACACCGCCCGCCCGCTGCTCGCGGTCAACCCGCGCAAGCAGTGGCGCGAGCTGATGGAGGCCCGGCGCTCGCTGTACGAGCAGGTCGCCACGGCGGTCGTGGCCACCGACGGCCGCACCCCTGAAGAGGTCGCCCAAGTCGCCCTGGACGCACTGGAGTTGAAGGAAGCATGAGCGAGGCAGTCACCCGGATCCAGGTCGGCGGGAGCGCGGGCAGCGACCCGTACGAGGTCCTGGTGGGCCGTCAGCTCCTGGGCGAGCTGGCCACGTTGGTGGGGGAGCGGGCCAAGCGCGTCGCGGTGATCCACCCCGAGGCGCTGGCCGAGACCGGCGACGCCCTGCGCGCCGATCTCGCCGGGCAGGGCTTCGAGGCCGTGGCCATCCAGGTGCCCAACGCGGAGGAGGCCAAGACCGCCGAGGTCGCCGCCTACTGCTGGAAGGCGCTCGGCCAGTCCGGCTTCACCCGCTCCGACGTGATCGTGGGCGTGGGCGGCGGCGCCACCACCGACCTCGCCGGGTTCGTCGCGGCGACCTGGCTGCGCGGGGTGCGCTGGATCGCCATCCCGACCACGGTCCTCGCGATGGTGGACGCCGCGGTCGGCGGCAAGACCGGCATCAACACCGCCGAGGGCAAGAACCTGGTGGGCGCCTTCCACCCGCCCGCCGGCGTGCTGTGCGACCTGGCCGCGCTGGACTCCCTCCCGGTCAACGACTACGTCTCCGGGCTCGCCGAGATCATCAAGGCCGGCTTCATCGCCGACCCGGTGATCCTGGAGCTGATCGAGGCGGACCCGCAGGCGGCGCGCACACCGGCCGGCCCGCACACCGCCGAGCTCATCGAGCGCTCGATCCGGGTCAAGGCCGAGGTCGTCTCCTCCGACCTGAAGGAGGCCGGTCTGCGGGAGATCCTCAACTACGGCCACACGCTGGGCCACGCGATCGAGAAGAACGAGCGCTACAAGTGGCGGCACGGCGCCGCGGTCGCGGTCGGCATGCACTTCGCTGCCGAACTCGGCCGTCTGGCGGGCCGGTTGGACGACGCCACGGCCGACCGGCACCGCACGGTCCTGGAGTCGGTCGGACTGCCGCTGCACTACCGCCACGACCAGTGGCCCAAGCTGCTGGAGACGATGAAGGTCGACAAGAAGTCCCGCGGCGACCTGCTGCGGTTCATCGTCCTGGACGGCCTGGCCAAGCCGACCGTTCTGGAGGGTCCCGACCCCGCCGTGCTGCTCGCCGCGTACGGCGAGGTGGGGGAGTAAGTCCGCCCGAGCGTCATCCGTCCGATTTGCCTTGCGTGACTGGGCACTTCGAGCCTTCCCCGGCCGTTCACCAAACGGCGGCCGGGGAAGGTACCGTTCGGTAGCGAGCGGGACTCGGCCTCGCTGCCGGCGCCGATCGCCCGCGGCGACACCGAGCCCATTGAGAACGAGACGGAGTGGCACCGGATGCAGCACGCAGTGGGTTCTCCGCTGCCGCCGCCCCATCAGCCGGGGCACGGACCGGCCGCCGGCTGGTCGCCGGCCGCGCACCACCCGGGTCCGCATCAGGCGGACCCGCACCAGGGCCCGCCCCCAGTGCCCCCGCCGCCTCCGGCCCCGGGCCATCCGCAGGCGCCCGTGGCGCCGGCCCCGCCGCAGCACGTCCCCGCCCCGCCGCCGGACACCACCGGCCATGTCCCGCTGCCGCCCGGTGGCCCGGTCGCCATGCCCAGCGCGCCGCAGGCCCCGAGCGCGCCGGACCTGGCGGGCACGACCCTCGCGGTGCTGCTCATCGGCCCCGCGGGCGCCGGCAAGACCAGCGTCGCGAAGTACTGGGCGGAGCACCGCCGCGTCCCCACCGCCCACATCAGCCTCGACGACGTGCGCGAATGGGTCCGCTCGGGCTTCGCCGACCCGCAGTCGGGGTGGAACGACCACTCGGAGGCGCAGTACCGCCTCGCCCGCCGCACCTGCGGCTTCGCGGCCCGCAACTTCCTGGCCAACGGCATCTCCTGCATCCTCGACGACGCGGTCTTCCCCGACCGCCCCGTCGTCGGCCTCGGCGGCTGGAAGCGCCATGTGGGCCCCGGCCTGCTGCCGGTCGTGCTGCTGCCCGGCCTGGAGATCGTGCTCGAGCGCAACGCGGAACGTTCCGGCAACCGCCGCCTCACCGACGAGGAGGTCGCGCGCATCCACGGCCGCATGGCGGGGTGGTACGGCTCGGGCCTGCCGATCATCGACAACTCCCAGCTGGACGTCCCGGCGACGGCCCGCGTCCTCGACGACGTCCTGGCCCGGTCGATCGCGAGTCCGCCCGCCTGGTAGCCGATCCGGCGCCCCCGTCCCCCAGAGGCACCTCCCAACCGGCACAAATCACCCACCGCTCCTACGCTCGAGTCATGTCAGAGGTGTACGAGAGCCGCCGCAGGCGGCTCCGCGAGCAGTGCCGGGCGAGCGGCAGCGC
The DNA here is from genome assembly GCF_042800575.1 of Streptomyces sp. NPDC057616. NCBI lineage: Bacteria > Bacillati > Actinomycetota > Actinomycetes > Kitasatosporales > Streptomycetaceae > Streptomyces > Streptomyces sp. NPDC057616. Next base: position 2,316 of record NZ_JBHVGU010000038.1, on the reverse strand, counting down.
GGCCGCGCTGATCTCGCGCCCTGCCAACGTCCGTTACCTCGCGGGCACGGCCCCGCGCGGCGCCGTCCTGCTCCTGGGCAAGACCGAGGACGTGCTGCTCTGCGCGGGCCCGCCGGACGACCGCCCCGCGGACGGCCGGGCGGACGACGCCCTGCGCGCGCAGACCCTGCCCGGCACGGCCGGCGATCCCGCCGTGGCCGCCGCCGACCTCGCCGAGGCGCAGCGGGCCGACACCCTCGCCGTGGAGGAGCACCACCTCACCGTGGCGCGGCACCGCGCCATCCGCTCGGTCGTCCCGCGGCTGCGCCTCACCGATCTCGCGGCCTCCGTCGAGCAGCTCAGGATCGTCAAGGACGAGGAGGAGATCTCCTGTCTGCGCATCGGCGCGGAGATCGCCGACCAGGCCCTGGGCGAACTCCTGGAGTCCATCCTGGTCGGCCGCACCGAACGGCATCTCGCGCTGGAACTGGAGCGGCGCCTCGTCGACCACGGCGCCGACGGTCCCGCCTTCCCGACCTCCGTGGCCACCGGCCCGAACTCCGGCCGCCGCGGCCACCGGCCCACCGACCGCCGCGTCGAGGAGGGCGACTTCCTCTCGGTCTGCCTGGGCGCCAACTACCGCGGCTACCGCTGCGAGATCGGCCGCACCTTCGTCATCGGCACGTCTCCCGCGGACTGGCAGATCGAGCTCTACGACCTCGTCTTCGCCGCCCAGCGGGCCGGCCGGGAGGCGCTCGTGCCCGGGGCGGCCTGCCGTGACGTGGACCGGGCCGCCCGCCAGGTGCTGGGCTCCGCGGGGCACGCCGAAGGGCTGCCGCCCCTGACGGGGCACGGCGTGGGACTCGAAATCGACGAGGACCCGCAGCTGGCCCCTGCGGCCATGGGTAAACTGGACGCTTGCGTGCCGGTCACCGTCGAACCGGGGGTCCACCTCCCGGGCCGGGGCGGCGTCCGGATCGATGACACGCTCGTCGTCCGCCCCGAGGCGGACGGCGGACCCGAGCTACTCACCATCACGACCAAGGAGCTGCTCGCACTCTAGGCAAGGTGCGCGCGCCGGGGTCGTCCACGTCAGTCCAGGAGATTCCGCAACCGTGGCTTCCACGAACGACCTCAAGAACGGCCTTGTGCTCAAGCTCGAAGGCGGCCAGCTCTGGTCCGTCGTCGAGTTCCAGCACGTCAAGCCCGGCAAGGGCCCGGCCTTCGTGCGCACCAAGCTCAAGAACGTGCTCTCCGGCAAGGTCGTCGACAAGACGTTCAACGCCGGCGTCAAGGTCGAGACGGCCACTGTCGACAAGCGCGACATGCAGTTCTCGTACATGGACGGCGAGTACTTCGTCTTCATGGACATGGAGACCTACGACCAGCTGATGGTCGACCGCAAGGCCGTCGGCGACGCCGCCAACTTCCTGATCGAGGGCTTCACCGCCACCGTCGCGCAGCACGAGGGCGAGGTGCTCTTCGTCGAGCTGCCGGCCGCCGTCGAGCTCGTCATCCAGGAGACCGAGCCGGGCGTCCAGGGCGACCGCTCCACCGGCGGCACCAAGCCCGCCACGCTGGAGACCGGCCACCAGATCCAGGTCCCGCTCTTCATCACCACCGGCGAGAAGATCAAGGTCGACACCCGTACGAGCGACTACCTCGGCCGGGTGAACAGCTAACCGTGGCTGCCCGCAACACGGCCCGCAAGCGCGCCTTCCAGATCCTCTTCGAGGGCGACCAGCGCGGCGCCGACGTCCTGACGGTCCTCGCGGACTGGATCCGGCTGTCCCGGGACGACACCCGGCAGCCTCCGGTCAGCGAGTACACGATGCAGCTCGTGGAGGGCTACGCGAAGCACGCGAAGCGCATCGACGAGCTGCTCGCCCAGTACTCGGTGGGCTGGACGCTCGACCGCATGCCGGTGGTGGACCGGAACGTGCTGCGTCTCGGTGCCTACGAGCTGATCTGGGCCGACGAGACGCCGGACGCCGTCGTGCTGGACGAGATGGTGCAGCTGGCGAAGGAGTTCTCCACGGACGAGTCGCCCGCGTTCGTCAACGGTCTGCTGGGCCGGCTCAAGGAGCTGAAGCCCTCGCTGCGCCGGGAGGACGAGGCGTAGTACAGGCAGGCATGTGCCAGGGGGCCCGCGGCGTGAGCGCTGCGGGCCCCCTGGCGTGTCGGGCCGTGCCCTGAGGCGCCTGGGGGCCCCGGGCACCTCCGAAGGCCGCAGAAAGCCGCCGGGGGGGGGGGGAGGAAGGAGGGGTGGGGTGCCCCCCAGGGAGAGGTGTTTCTTTGGGGGGGTTGGGGGCTGTCCGGTGGGGCACGATGGTGTGG
>NZ_JBHVGU010000037.1:0-103732 GCF_042800575.1 Streptomyces sp. NPDC057616 | reverse complement strand
GGGGGGGGTGGACGAACCAAAGAAACAGGGGACCCCCCCCCCCGGCAACCCCCCGCGTGCGGGGGGTTGTTCAAAAAAAAACCGCCGGGGGGGTGTTGGTGGTGTTTCCCCCCCCCCCCCCGCGGCGTGAGGAATCGGCAGGTCAGGCGGTCTGTTGTGCCGCCGCCCGGCCGGCCGCCCGGCCCGAGAAGAGGCAACCGCCGAGGAAGGTGCCCTCCAGCGCGTTGTAGCCGTGGACGCCGCCGCCACCGAAGCCGGCGACCTCGCCCGCCGCGTAGAGACCGCCGATCGGCTCGCCGTCCCCGCCCAGCGCGCGGGAGTCGAGGTCGGTCTGGATGCCGCCGAGGGTCTTGCGGGTGAGGATGTTGAGCTTGACGCCGATGAGGGGGCCCGCCGCCGGGTCGAGGATGCGGTGCGGGGTGGCGACCCGGCCGAGCCGGTCGCCGATGTAGCGGCGGGCGTTGCGGATGCCCTGGATCTGGGAGTCCTTGGAGTACGGGTTGGCCAGCTGCAGGTCGCGGGCCTCGATCTGGCGGCGCAGCTCTGCCGCGTCGAGGAGCGGCTTGTCCGTCAACTCGTTCATCTTGGTGACCAGTTGCTCCAGCGTCGGCGCGGTCACGAAGTCGGCGCCCTTGCGCAGGAAGGCGTCGACCGGGCCCGGGGCGCCCTTGCCGAGACGGTTCCTCAGCACCGCGGCCTTGTCCTTGGCGGTGATGTCCGGGTTCTGCTCGGAGCCCGACAGCGCGAACTCCTTCTCGATGATCTTCTGGGTGAGGATGAACCAGGAGTGGTCGTAGCCGGCGATGTCCTCGGTGGTGCGCAGGTACTTGAGGGTGCTGAGGGTGTCGTAGCCCGGCAGGCAGGGGTCGGGCAGCCGGCGGCCGAGGGCGTCGAACCACAGCGAGGACGGGCCGGGCAGGATGCGGATGCCGTGGCCCGGCCAGATCGGGTCCCAGTTGCGCAGGCCCTCGGTGTAGTGCCACATGCGGTCGCGGTTGACCAGCCGTACGCCCGCCTCGGCGCTGATGTCGAGCATGCGGCCGTCGACGTAGGCGGGCACGCCGGTGACCATCCCGGTGGGCGCGCCGCCCAGGCGCTCGGGCCAGTAGCGGCGGACGATGTCGTGGTTGGCGCCGATGCCGCCGGTGGTGACCACGACGGCCTGGGCGGTGAGCTCGAACTCGCCCACTGCGTCACGGTTGGAGGCGACGCCGCGCGCGGAGGTGTCGTCGGCGAGGACCGTGCCGCGCACGCCGCGCGCCGCGCCCTCCTCGATGACGAGTTCGTCGACCTGGTGGCGGTGGTAGAAGGTCAGCAGCCCGTCGCGGGCGGCCCGCCTGGCGTGGTCCACGAAGGGTTCGACGACCCCCGTGCCGGTCCCCCAGGCGACGTGGAAGCGGGGCACCGAGTTGCCGTGCCCGTCGGCCCTGAGGTCGCCGCGCTCGGCCCAGCCGACCGTCGGCAGCAGCTTGATGCCGTGCCCCTCCAGCCAGGACCGCTTCTCTCCCGCCGCCCACTCGACGTACGCCCGCGCCCAGCGCACCGCCCAGGAGTCCTCGTCGTCCGTGCGGTCGAAGCGGGCGCTGCCCTGCCAGTCGTTCCAGGCCAGGTCGAAGGAGTCCTTGATGCCCAGGCGCCGCTGCTCGGGTGTGCCGACGAGGAAGAGACCGCCGAAGGACCAGAACGCCTGGCCGCCGAGGTTGGCGGCGTTCTCCTGGTCGACGAGCGCGACCCGCCGGCCCCGGCTGGTGATCTCGTGCGCGGCGACCAGGCCCGCGAGGCCCGCTCCGACGACGATGACGTCCGCATCCATGGCGACCGATCCTTCTCTCAGTGAGGGTCTGACGGGGAGGAGCTGCCGTCGGCCAGCAGCGCCGTGAGCAGTTGTTTGAGCCAGGCGCGGGCGCCGTCGACGTCCTTGTCCAGCAGCAGTTGGGTGGTGACGCCGTCGTAGGCGGCGACCACGGCGTGCGCCGCGCCCTCGACGTCCCCGAGGACGGCGGGCAGGGCGCCGAACCCCCGTGCCCGGCCGAGCCGTTGCGCGATCGCCGCACGCAGCCGCGCCCGGTGCTCCAGCAGTGTGGCGGCCACCCGCTCGTCGCGGGCGGCGTGCACCAGGAAGTCGGTCTTCACCAGGAGCCAGTCCAGGTCGAGGAGCAGCACCTCGGTGACGCGGTCGACGGCGGCGGGCACGTCGAGGTCGGGCCCGTCCTGGGCGAGGGCGCCCGCGACCTGGTCCGCGATCAGGTCGGCGCGCTGCCGGTAGAGGGCGAAGAACAGTTCGTCGAGGCTGTCGAAGTTGGAGTAGAAGGCGCCCCTGCTGTAGCCGGCGGCGACGCAGACCTCCTCGATCGAGACCCGTCCGAAGCCCTTGGCGGCGAACACGGCGAAGGCGGCGTCGAGCAGGTTGCCCCGGGTGCGGACCCGGCGCCGCGTCACGCGCCGTTCCGCTCGTTCCTCCACCGCCACGACCGCTCCCTCGTTCGATACGCGAATGTATCCGATACGGCGGTGTATCGAAAGAGCTCTGCCCGGTCCCCGTATTGATGGGAACACATTTTCGAATAAGGGAGTACGCTGGTCCCATGACCACGCACCTCCAGGGCTCGCTCTTCGACCAGACCGACCAGCTGCGGCTCGGGTCCCTCGACGGGATCCGCCGGACGCGGCTCGGCCACGGTGCCTGGATCGACGTCCTGCCCGGGTGGCTCGGCGGCTCGGACGGCCTCTTCGAACAGCTGGCGGCCGAGGTGCCGTGGCGCGCGGAGCGGCGCACGATGTACGACCAGGTCGTCGACGTACCCCGGCTGCTGGCGTTCTACGGGGCGGGCGACGGCCTGCCGCACCCCGTGCTGGACGAGGCCCGCGCCGCGCTGTCCGCGCACTACGCCCGCGAACTGGGCGAGCCGTTCACCACGGCCGGGCTCTGCTACTACCGCGACGGACGCGACAGCGTGGCCTGGCACGGGGACCGGATCGGGCGGGGCGCCCGCGAGGACACCATGGTGGCGATCCTCTCCGTGGGCGCGCCCCGTGACCTGCTGCTGCGCCCGGCGCGGGGCGGCGAGAGCGTGCGGCGCCCGCTGGGGCACGGCGACCTCATCGTGATGGGCGGCTCCTGCCAGCGGACCTGGGAGCACTGCGTACCGAAGACCACCCGCGCCGCGGGACCGCGCATCAGCGTGCAGTTCCGCCCGCACGGCGTGCAGTGAGGCGGAGAGGCGGCCGCTTCGGCTGCGCGCAGGGGGCTGCCTCCGGCGGACGGTGCCGGAGGCAGCCCTTCCCCCCGCCCGCGGCGCCCCGCACGCGCGAGCCGTGCGAACGGCGCTGCTGAGCTCGCACATTGGCCCGGACCCGCCGCTTCCGCGGCGGCCCGGGTCTGCTTTGCTGGTGCCGTCGGGCAGGGACCACATCACCACGCGGGGACATCATGCGGGCAAACGTGCGGCAAGTCGCCGACAGCATCCACCTGGTGCACGGCAGCAACACCAACTGGGTCATCCTCACCGAGGGGAACGAGATCACCCTCATCGACACCGGCTACCCCGGCGACCGCGAGCAACTGCTGGCCTCCCTGGAGGCGGTGGGCGGTGCGCCGGAGGCGGTCGCGGCGGTGCTGATCACGCACGCGCACAACGACCACCTCGGCTCGGCCGAGTTCCTGCGCTGCACCTACGGCACGCCCGTCTACCTCCACCAGGCCGAAGTGCCGCACGCGCGGCGGGACTTCCTGCACCAGGTGACCATCGGCCAGGTGCTCAGGAACAGCTGGCGGCCCGGTGTGCTGCCCTGGTCGGTGCACGCGCTGCGCTCCGGCGGCACGGCCCACGTGCCGGTCGCCTCGCCGGAGCCGTTCCCCACCACGGGCCCGCTGGACCTGCCCGGCCGGCCCGTGCCGGTGCACACCCCCGGCCACACCGACGGCCACGCGGCCTTCCACCTGCCGGACGCAGGGGTGCTGATCTCGGGCGACGCCCTGGTCAGCGGCCACCCCACCTCACGGATCGAGGGACCGCAGCTGCTGCCCGACATGTTCCATCACGAACGCGCCCGCGCCGTGGCCTCGTTGGACGTCCTGGCCGCGCTGGACGGCGACCTCATGCTGCCCGGGCACGGCTCCGCGTACCGCGGTCCGGTGGGTGAGGCGGCACTTCTGGCCAAGGAGCGTGCCCTTTAGGGTGAGGTGACGATCACCGCGAGGGCGAGGACACACCAGCCATGGCACTGCAGATCAGCGCGACGAACCCGGAGCATCCCGCGCTCCTGCTGGCCCTGCCGTGGCAGCTGCCCCTGGAGCAGTGGCCGGACGAGTACCTGGTCCCGCTGCCGCGCGGCATATCCCGCCACGTCGTGCGCTACGCCCGCGCCGGTGACGAGGTCATCGCCGTCAAGGAGCTCGCCGAACGGCCCGCCCTGCGCGAGTACGAGCTGCTGCGCGACCTGGACCGGCTCGGCATCCCGGCGGTCGACCCGCTCGCGGTCGTCACCGGCCGGGTCGACGGCGAGGGCCAGCCCCTGGAACCGGTGCTCGTCACCCGGCATCTGCGCGGTTCGCAGCCGTACCGCTCGATGTTCGAGACCACCATGCGGCCGGCCACCATGCACCGGCTCATGGACGCCCTGGCCGTGCTGCTCGTGCGGCTGCACCTGGCCGGGTTCGCCTGGGGCGACTGCTCCCTGTCCAACACCCTCTTCCGGCGCGACGCGGGCGCCTACGCCGCCTACCTGGTGGACGCCGAGACCGGCGACCTGCACGCCCGGCTCAGCACCGGGCAGCGGGAGTACGACCTCGACCTGGCCCGCGTCAACATCAGCGGGGAGCTGCTGGACCTGGAGGCGTCCGGGGCGCTGCACCCGTCCGTGGACCCGATCGAGTTCGGCATGGAGATCTGCGCCCGCTACCGCGGCCTGTGGGAGGAGCTGACCCGGACCTCGGTGTACCCGGCGGGCAAGTACCAGTACATAGAGCGCCGGATCCGCCGCCTGAACGACCTCGGCTTCGACGTGGCCGAGATGCAGATCGGGCACTCCTCCAACGGCGACACGGTCACCTTCGTGCCCAAGGTCGTCGACGCCGGGCACCACCAGCGCCAGCTGCTGCGCCTGACCGGGCTGGACGCCGAGGAGAACCAGGCCCGGCGGCTGCTCAACGACCTGGAGAGCTGGATGGCGACGCAGGACGACTACGCGCCCGGTGACCCCCTGGCGGCCCGCCCCGAGGTGCTGGCGCACCGGTGGGTCCGGGACGTCTTCCGGCCCACCGTGCGCGCCGTGCCCGCCGAGCTGCGCGGGTCGATGGACCCGGCGGAGATCTACCACGAGCTGCTGGAGCATCGCTGGTACCTCTCCGAGCGCGCCCAGCACGACATCGGGCTGGACACGGCGGTCGAGGACTACATCACGAACATCCTGCCCAAGGTCCGCGAGACGCTGCAGCCCACCACCGCCGAGTGACTCAGGTGTGCGGGACCACGGCGACCGGGCAGGGAGCGTGGTGCAGCACCCCGTGCGCGACGGAACCGATGCGCGCCCCCACGGCCGTACGGCGGGCGCGCCGGCCGACGACCATCAACTGGGCCCGAGCGGCCACCGACAGCAGCACCTGGCCGGCGCTGCCGATCTCCACGTGCTCGACCACGGGGACGTCGGGGAACTCCTCCCGCCACGGCTGCAGCGCGGCGGCGAGCGCCTTCTTCTCGAACGGCTCCAGACCGCCGGCCTCGTCCAGCAGGGCCATCGAGCCCGGGCTGTAGGCGAACACCGGCGGCAGCGACCAGGCCCGCACCGCCCGCAGGCCGGCGCCGCGGGCGGCCGCCGTCTCGAACGCGAAGCGCAGGGTCTCGGCGCTGTCCTCCGGCTCGCCCTGCTGACCGACGACGATCTCGCGCCCGCCCGCCTCGCCGGTCGGCTGGTCGCCGGCGCGTACGAGCACCACCGGCCGCGTCGCCCCGGCGATCACCTGCTGGCCGACGGAACCGAGCAGGAAGCCCACGACGGGACCGTGCCCGCGCGAGCCGAGGACCAGCATCTCGGTCTCCGCGGCCGCCGCGACCAGCGTCTCGGCCGGATCCCCCGCCACGACGTCGGTGACCACCTCCAGGTGCGGATTGCGCGCGGCGACGCCCCGGACCGCCTCGTCGAGCGCGTCGCGCACCCAGCCCGCCTGGGTCTCCTGGTCCGCCGCGTCGATCGCCTCGTACGGCTGGAACCGCCAGGCCTGCACCACCCGCAGCGCGCACCCGCGGCGGACCGCCTCCCGGGCGGCCCAGTCCAGGGCGGCGAGGCTCTCCTCGGTTCCGTCGACTCCCGCGGTGATCGGGCGCGTCATGGTCGGTGCCTCCCAGTGTCGTGGTCACGTCGCTCGGGATCAGTCTTCACTACGCTGCCGCCATGGCCTTGGAATGGGAACAACTCAACGTGGACGCCGGCGATCCCGTGGCCCTCGGGCGCTGGTGGTCCGAGGCGCTCGGCTGGGTCGTGGTGAACGACGACGCCGAGGAGTTCGAGATCCGGCCCGCGAAGGACCGGCTGCCGGGACTGCTCTTCGCCCCGGTGCCGGAGGGCAAGACGATCAAGAACCGCCTGCACCTGGACCTCCGCCCCGACGACCAGGAGGCGGAGGTCGCCCGGCTCCTCGCGCTCGGCGCCCGGCACGTGGACGTCGGACAGGGCGACGAGGTGACGTGGGTGGTGCTCGCGGACCCCGAGGGCAACGAGTTCTGCGTGCTCTCCTCCCGCCGCCCCTGACCCGGCGCCTGCCTTATGGCGGAGCGAAGCGGGACGATCGAACATACGATGGGCGGGAGCCGGCGCGGCGACCGCCTCAGCGAGCGGGCTCGTCGTGCCGTCGGTCCGACCACTCGGGGTGGGAGACGTATGGCACAGGCGTCCGACGCAGCGCGGACCGTCATCATGACCGTGGACGACGACCCGGGAGTCTCCCGAGCCGTCGCCCGTGACCTGCGGCGCCGCTACGGCGAGTCGTACCGGATCGTCCGCGCGGAGTCCGGGGAGTCGGCGCTGGAGGCACTGCGGGAGCTGAAGCTGCGCGGTGATCTCGTGGCGGTGATCCTGGCCGACTACCGCATGCCGCAGATGAACGGCATCGAGTTCCTGGAGCAGGCCCTCGACGTCTATCCGGGCGCGCGGCGGGTGCTGCTGACCGCGTACGCGGACACCGGCGCGGCGATCGACGCGATCAACGTCGTCGACCTCGACCACTACCTGCTCAAGCCCTGGGACCCGCCGGAGGAGAAGCTCTACCCCGTCCTGGACGACCTGCTGGAGGCGTGGCGGTGCAGCGACTTCCGGCCGGTGCCCAGCACCAAGGTGGTCGGGCACCGCTGGTCGGCGCGTTCCTCGGACGTGCGGGAGTTCCTGGCCCGCAACCAGGTGCCCTACCGCTGGTACTCCGCCGAGGAGCCCGAGGGGCAGCGGCTGCTGGCCGCGGCCGGACAGGACGGGCAGCGGCTGCCGCTGGTGATCACACCGGACGGATCGCCGCTGGTCGAGCCGGAGGCACCCGAACTCGCCGCGCGCGTGGGCCTGGCGACGACACCCGCCGCGGACTTCTACGACCTCGTGGTGATCGGCGGCGGGCCGGCCGGGCTCGGCGCCGCGGTGTACGGGGCCTCGGAGGGGCTGCGGACGGTGCTCGTGGAGCGGTCCGCGACCGGCGGCCAGGCGGGCCAGAGCTCGCGGATCGAGAACTACCTCGGCTTCCCGGACGGCGTGTCCGGGGCGCAGCTCACCGAGCGGGCCCGCCGGCAGGCGGCGAAGTTCGGCGCCGAGGTCCTCACCGCACGCGAGGTGACGGGGCTGGAGGTCAACGGAGCGGCGCGGACGGTGCGGTTCTCCGACGGTTCCGCGGTCGCCGCGCACAGCGTGATCCTCGCGACCGGCGTCTCCTACCGGCAGCTGGAGGCACCGGGCTGCAACGACCTGACCGGGTGCGGGGTGTTCTACGGCTCGGCGCTCACGGAGGCGTCCTCCTGCCAGGGCCAGGACGTCTACATCGTCGGCGGCGCCAACTCCGCCGGGCAGGCGGCCATGTACCTGTCCCGGGGCGCGAAGTCGGTGACGCTGCTGGTGCGCGCCTCCGACCTGTCCGCGTCGATGTCGTACTACCTCATCCAGCAGATCGCCGAGGCGCCCAACATCTCGGTCCGCACGCGCACCGTCGTCGAGTCCGCGCACGGCTCCGACCATCTGGAGCAGCTCACTCTGCGCGACATGGACACCGGGGCGACCGAACTCGTCGACGCGCAGTGGATGTTCGTGTTCATCGGCGCCGCCCCGCTGACCCACTGGCTCGACGGCACGGTGCTGCGCGACGAGCACGGATTCATCCTGGCCGGACCCGACCTCACCGCGGACGGCCGGCCGCCCGCGGAATGGGAGCTGGACCGCCCGCCTTATCACCTTGAGACCAACATTCCCGGCGTGTTCGTGGCGGGCGACGCACGCGCCGAGTCCGCCAAGCGTGTCGCGTCCGCCGTCGGAGAGGGAGCCATGGCCGTGATGCTCGTCCACCGGTATCTGGAGCAGTCGTGAGCGGGCAGTTGATGCCCTGCAGCCCGCAGGAGATCAGTTCGCTGTTCCTGTTCGAGAAGCTCACGCCCGAGCAGCTCGGACGGCTGTGCAGCGAGGGGAGGGTGGAGCAGTTCGAGCCGGGACCCGTGTACACGGAGGGGGAACCGGCCACCTGCTTCTACGTGATGGTCGAGGGCACGGTGGTGCTCTCCCGCCGGGTCGGCGCCGACGACGTCGAGGTGACGCGTACGTCCCAGCCCGGGGTCTACGCCGGGGCCATGCAGGCCTACATCGGGGACCGGGTCCGGCAGGTCTACAACAACTCGATGCGCGTCACGGAGCCGACGCGGTTCTTCGTGCTGCCCGCCGACACGTTCGCGGGCATCATGCAGGAGTGGTTCCCGATGGCGGTGCACCTGCTGGAGGGACTGTTCTTCGGCACGAAGAACACCCAGCGGGCCATCGGGCAGCGTGAACGGCTGCTGGCGCTCGGTTCGTTGTCCGCCGGTCTCACGCACGAGCTCAACAATCCGGCCGCGGCCGCCGTGCGCGCCACGGCCACGCTGCGCGAGCGGGTCGCGAAGATGCGGCACAAGCTGGGTGTCATCTCCTCCGGCGCGTACTCGCGCGACGCCATCACCAAGCTCATCGAGATCCAGGAACGCACCGCCGAACTCGTCGCCAAGGCGCCGACTCTGAGCCCGCTGGAGGCCTCGGACCGCGAGGACTCCGTCACCGACTGGCTCGAGGACCACGACATCCCTGACGGCTGGCGGCTCGCGCCCACGTTCGTGCAGGCGGGCCTCGACCTGGACTGGCTGGACCAGGTGGCGGCCGACGTCGACCCGGAGATCCTGCCGGGGGCGATCGGCTGGCTCAACTACACCGTCGAGACAGAGCTGTTGATGGACGAGATCGACGACTCCACCACCCGTATCTCGAACCTGGTCGACGCCGCCAAGCAGTACTCGCAGCTCGACCGCGCCCCCTACCAGAACGCCGACGTCCACGAACTCCTCGACAGCACCCTGCTGATGCTGTCCGGCAAGATCGGCCCGAGCATCGAGGTCGTCAAGGACTACGACCGCACGCTGCCGAAGGTCCCGGGCTACCCGGCGGAGCTCAACCAGGTGTGGACCAATCTGATCGACAACGCGGTCGCCGCCGTCAACAGCACTGGCGGAGAAGGCACGTTGACGGTGCGCACGGCGCTGGAGCACGACATGCTGCTCGTCGAGTTCCGTGACACGGGACCCGGCGTGCCGCCGGAGATCCGCGGCCGTATCTTCGACCCGTTCTTCACCACCAAGCCGGTGGGCGAGGGCACCGGGCTCGGGCTGGACATCTCCTGGCGGATCGTGGTCAACAAGCACCACGGCACGCTCCAGGTCGAGTCCGAACCCGGCGACACCCGCTTCCAGGTCCTGCTCCCGCTGACCGCGCAGGCCGACGAGACCCCCGAGGAGCCCGCATGACCAGCGCCAACGGAATCGACCCGAGCGTCCCGCCGAGCGGCGCCGGCTGCGTCGAGTGCGACGCGGCCGGCGGCTGGTGGTTCCATCTGCGGCGGTGCGCCCAGTGCGGCCACGTCGGCTGCTGCGACGACTCCCCCGCCAAGCACGCCACCGCGCACTACCGGGACACCGGCCACCCCGTGATCCAGAGCTACGAGCCGGGCGAGGGCTGGTTCTGGGACTTCGACAGTTCGCAGCTCTACGAGTCCGGTCCCGGCCTCGCACCGCCGGAGAGCCACCCGGCGGACCAGCCCGCGCCCGGCCCGGCCGGGCGGGTACCGGCGGACTGGACGAAGACGCTGCGGTCCTGAGCGGCTGACCTGCCGGGTGCGCTCACCGGGCGGTGCGGGGTCCCGCACCGCCCGGTGACGCGTGCCCGCGGCGCTGTCAGTGCTCCGTGGAAGGATGAATGCGTGTCCGAGACCCTCTTCACCACCCCTCTGGTCGGCCGCCGCGAGGACCTGGCCCGCCTTGCCGACGCGCTGCGGCGTGCCCGCGGCGGCGAGGCGGGAGCCGTGCTGGTCGCGGGGGACGCCGGGGTGGGCAAGACACGGCTGCTGGACGAGGTGGCCGTGCGCGCCTCCGCCGCCGGCATGACCGTGCTGACCGGGCACTGCGTCGACCTCGGTGACGTGGGCCTGCCGTATCTGCCGTTCACCGAGATCCTCGGCCTGCTGGCGGGTGACGAGCGGTTCGCCCCGGTGCTGGCCGCGCATCCCGCGGTGGACCGGCTGCTCGGCTCGGGGACGGACGCGGCCCGCGACCCGGGCGGGCGGCTGCGGCTCTTCGAGGGCGTGGCCGGGCTGCTGGCCGACGCCTCCGTCGTCGCGCCGCTGCTGCTGGTCCTGGAGGACCTGCACTGGGCCGACCAGTCGTCCCGGGACCTGCTGCGGTTCCTGCTCAGCCGGGGTGTCCTCCAGCGGCCGGCCGGCGGGGCCCCCACGCACCGCCTCGCCGTCCTCGCCTCCTACCGCGCGGACGACCTGCACCGCCGCCATCCGCTGCGCCCGCTGCTGGCCGAGCTGGTGCGGCTGCCCGCCGTGGAGCGGCTCGAGCTGCGCCCGCTGGCCGATCCGGAGGTCACCCGGCTGGTGCGGGCCCTCCAGGACCGCCCGCTGCCGGAGCTCACGGTCCGGCGCATCGTCGAGCGTGCCGAGGGCAACGCCTTCTACGCGGAGGAGCTGCTCGCCGCGACCGACCCGGCGGCGGGCGGCGTGCCCAGCGGGCTGGCCGACGTGCTCCTCATCCGCGTGGAGCAGCTTTCCGAGACCGCGCAGCAGGTGCTGCGCACGGCGGCGGTGGCCGGGCGGCGGGTGGAGCACGACCTGCTGCGGGACGCGGTCGGCCTGCCCGAGGACGAGCTGGAGTCGGCGCTGCGCGAGGCGATCGGCCGCCAGCTCCTCGTCCCCGGGGGCGGGGACACGTACGCCTTCCGGCACGCGCTGGCCCGCGAGGCGGTGTACGCGGACCTGCTGCCCGGCGAGCGGGCCCGGCTGCACGGCGCGTTCGCGCGACTGCTCGCGGGGCGCGGCCATGCCGCCGAGACCGCGGCCGAGCGCGCCCACCACTACCGCGAGAGCCACGACCTGCCCGAGGCGCTCGCCGCCTCCCTGGAGGCGGCCGACCACGCCCAGCGGGTGGGCGCGCCCGCCGAGGAGCTGCGCCATCTGGAGACCGCCCTGGACCTGTGGGCGTCGGTGGAGCCCGCGGCGCGCCCCTCGGGCGACGGCGTCGACCGGGTGACGCTCACCCTGCGCGCGTCGGCGGCGGCCGCCCATGCCGGCGAGTCGCACCGGGCGGTGTCCCTGACCCGCTCGGCGCTCGCGAGCACCGGCCAGGACACCGACTCCGAGCTCGCGGCCCGTGTCCGGTACACGCTGGCCGGGAACCTCATGAGCGTCGACAGCCTGACGGCCGCGTTCGCCTACAGCAGCGAGGCGCTCGCGATGATCCCCGCCGAGCCGCCGACCCGGACCTGGGTGTGGGCGGCGGCCACGCACGTCCTCGCGGCGCGCCACATCGGGGAGAACGACACGGCACGCCGGGTCGCCCGTCAGGCGCTGCGCGTCGCCGAGCAGTTGCGGGTCACGGACGCGCAGGCCGACCTGCTGATCTCGCTGGCCATCCTGGAGACCGGCGGCCGGCGCGGCGCGCGGGGCCAGGAGAAGCTGCGGGAGGCCCGGGAGCTGGCACGGCAGGCGGCGAACGCACCCGTGGAGATGCGCGCCCTGTTCAACCTCGCCGTCGGCTCCTTCGAGGCCGGCGATCTCGAGGGCTGCCTGCCGTGGGTGACCGAGGGCCTGGACCGCGCCCGCCGCGCCGGGCTGCTGTCGTCCCCGTATCCCCTGGAGATGCGCTATCTGCATCTGCTGGTGCTGTACACGCTGGGCCGCTGGGACGAGTGCGCGCAGGCCGCGGCGGCCGACGAGGCCGTGCTGCCCGCCGCGGGGGGATACACGGTGGGTCCCGCGCTGTACGTGGCGCTGGCCCGCGGCGACCTGCGCGCCGTCGAGCGGGCCCGGCGCCTGCTGGAGGGCCCTTTCGACTGGATGGCCACGCTGGTCGCGGGCATCGCGCTGACCGAGGCCGCCGTGCTGCGGGGTGAGCCGGAGGCCGCCGTCGAGCGGACGCGCGCCACGATCGACGCCCTGACCGACGACGCGGGCCACCGCCCCGACCTCACGGTCCGGCTGGCGGCGCTCGCCCTGACGGCGGTCGCCGACGCGGCCGTGGGGCTGCGGGCGGGCGGCGGCGAGGCCCACCGCTGGAAGGACACCGCGGACGAACTCGTCGAGCTGGCCCGGCAGACGGCCCTGCGCGACAACGACGGCACCCCGCAGGGCCCCGAGGGGCTGGCCTGGCTGGCCCGCGCCGAGGCGGAGTGGCTGCGCGCGGTGTCCGGTCCGGACGCGGCGGCCTGGGAGAAGTCGGTGGCCGCCTTCGGCTACGGCGACGTGTACGAGCACGTGCGCAGCCAGGTCCGGTTCGCGGAGGCGCTGTTGGTGGCCGAGCGGCGCGAGGAGGCGGCCGTCCAGGCGCGCGAGGCGCGGGCGGTGGCCGAGCGGCTCGGTGCGGCTCCCCTGCTGGAGCGGATCGACGGCCTGATACGCCGCGGCCGCCTCGCCGACGCCCCGCCGGACCGGGAGGGCCCCTCGCCGCTGACCGCCCGCGAGCAGGACGTGCTGCGGCTGCTCGCGCGCGGCCGCAGCAACCGCCAGATCGGCGAGGAGCTGTTCATCTCCGGCAAGACGGCCAGCGTCCACGTCTCCAACATCCTGGCCAAGCTGGGCGCCGCCAGCCGTACGGAGGCGGTGGCGATCGCCTACCGGCAGGGCCTGATCGCACCGGAGCCGACGGCGTCGGGCTGACCTCAGCGGCCGTCGCAGTCGAGACTCTTCAGGTCGACGGCGTCGGCCATGGCCTGCATGCCCTTGTCGGTGGGGTGCAGATGGTCGCCGCTGTCCAGGGCGGGCAGCATGCGTTCGGGGTCGTAGGGGCTGCGCAGGATGTGGTCGAAGTCGGTGACGGCGTCGAAGTCCCCGCTGCTGCGGATGAACTGGTTGACGTCCTGGCGTACCTTCTCGCCGGCCGCGTCCCACTCCGACCAGCCCTTGTAGGGGCCGACGGTGGCCGCGACGACGCACTTGCCCGCCGCGTGGACCCGCTCGGCGATCTGCCGGTAGCCGGCGATCAGGTCCTGGGCGGTGACCCCGGTGTGCGCCTTGATGTCGTTGACGCCCTCGAAGAGGAAGACGGTCCGCACGCCCGGCTGGGAGAGCACGTCGCGCTGGAGGCGCCTGAGCGCGCTCGGGCCGCCGCCGTCCGCGAGGACCTTGTTGCCGGAGATCCCCTCGTTCGCCACGCCCTGCACGTCGGTGTCGGCCGCCTGCAGCCGGCGGGCGAGGTAGTCGGGCCAGCGGCGGTTGAGGTCGCTGGAGGACGCCCAGCCGTCGGTGATGGAGTCTCCGAGGGCGGCGACGGCCCCGCTGCCGGCGAGCGTACGCACGGATACGGCGTCCAGGTAGAACCAGGAGCCGAGCACCTCCGTCCAGGGTCCGGAGCCCTCGTCGGCGGTGTGGTCGCCCTGGGCGGCGTAGGACGTCTGCAGGGCCATCCAGTGACCGGTCGCCGGGCCCGCCGCGTCCGGTGAGTGGATGCTGACGACGAGGTTCGTCGCGGCGGGGAGCTTGCCGGGCAGGGGGTCGCTCAGGGTGGCGCCGCCCGCGGGGACGGTGACGGAGCGGGCGCCGTCGAAGGTCAGCGGGCGGTTGCTGCCGTGGACCAGTTCGGCGCCCTGCTTCTGGACGCCCGCGTAGACGCTGTCGAAGGTCACCGGCCGGTCCCCGAAGGCGTTGGTGAGCCGGATCCGCAGGTCCCTGCCCGCCGCGCTGGTGTGCACGACGAGCCGGTAGGCGCGGCCGGCGACCGCCTCGCCCATGCGGTCGGCGCTCGCGGCCCAGGTGACCACGTCGCGGCGGTCCATGGGCGCACCCGTCACCACGAACTTCGGCTGATCGACGGACGCGTGCACCGGGGTGGCCTGGACGGCGCCGGCCAGCAGCAGGAGGGCGCCGAGGCGACCCGCACGGGCGAGGCGGGCCGTCACCGGGCGAAGTCCTTCAGCGTGACGGAGCCGCCGGGTTCCAGCGTCACGGATCTGGAGGTGCCGCCGTGGGCGACGGTCGTGGTGCGGCCGCCCACGCTGCGGATGCGCGCCTCGGTCGGCTTCCCGTCCCGCCAGCTCAGGTCGACGACGAAGCCGCCGCGGGCGCCGACGCCCCGCACCGAGCCCGACGCCGCCCAGGCGGCGGGCAGCGCCGGCAGGAGTTCGAGGTGGCCCGGGCGGGAGTACAGCAGCATCTCGGTGACGGCCGCCGGTGTGCCGAAGTTGGCGTCGATCTGGAAGACGCCGTCGCCCGGTCCCAGTTCGTAGATGTCGAACAGGTTGGAGGCGGTGCCGTTGCTCCCGTCGGAGGAGGGGCGCAGGTTGTTCACGACGAGCTGGTACGCCTTGTCGGCGTCCTTCAGCCGGGCCCAGCACAGGCTGCGCCAGGCGTTGGCCCAGCCGAAGCTGTTCATGCCGCGTGCGGTGAGGAGGGCGGTGGCGCCGGCGACGATGTCGTCCGGGGTGGAGCCGTCGGGGCGGATGCGGTCCCCGGGGAAGAGCCCTACCAGGGGCGAGAGGTGACGGTGGGTGGTCTCACCGAGGTTGTCGGGGCTCATCCACTCCTCCAGCCAGCCGGTCTTCGCGCTCACCTGCGGAAGGTACAACCGCTTGCGGAGGCCGGAAACCGTCGCCGCGTACCTATTGTCACACTTCAGCTCTGCCGCCGCAGTGCAGAAATGGCCGAACAGCGCCCACACGAGTTCCTGGGCGTAGGTGATGCCCTTGGCGTCGAGCGGGCCCTGTTCCGGCGACCAGTCGCTGTCGGCGATCAGGACCTCGCGGGAGGTGCCCGGCAGGGTGGTGGTGAGCAGCCGCGTCTCCCAGAACTCGCAGGCGCCCTTGAGGAGGGGGTAGATGCGCCTGAGGTGGGCGCGCGACTGCGTGTACTCGTAGTGCTCCCACAGGGTGTTGCACAGCCAGGCGTTGCCGGCGGGGTGCCACCACCAGCCGCCTCCGCCGTACGGGTTGGTGGAGATGGCGAGGGTCCAACCGGCGTTCCGGCCGCTGGAGTTGCGGTAGCGGTTGCGGGGGTCGTTGAACAGGCGGCGGGTGAGGTCGGTCCAGGACGGGAGCTGGGCGACGCAGTAGTCGGTGAGCGCGTCGAAGCAGGAGGACAGGCCCGCCCGGTCGGCCATCCAGTAGTTCATCTGGATGTTGATGTCGGTGTGGTAATCGCCCATCCAGGCCGGGTCGTTGCCGTCGAGCCAGAGTCCCTGGAGGCCCAGCGGCAGACTGCCGCGCGATCCCGAGATCATCAGGTAGCGGCCGAACTGCACGTAGGCGGCCTCGAGTTCGGGGTCGGGGTCGCCGGTCTCCGTGCGGGCCTTGATGCGCTCCCAGGTGTCCAGGGCGCGCTGCCCGGCCGACGACGTGCCGAGCGCGATGTCGAACTGCCCGAACAGGGCGTGGTGATCGGCGACATGGGTGCGCAGCAGGGTGTCCGCCGCGTGGGCGGCGGCGTCGCGGACCTTCGTGCGCGCCAGCCGCTGGGGGTCGAGGGTGGGGTCACGGAAGCCCTTGGCGGCGTCCGGCGCGTAGTTCGTGCCGCCGCCGACGACCACGGTGAGGTCCTTGCAGCCGGTGAAGTCGATCCGCGAGCCGGAGACCGTGACGCGGCCACCGGTGCCGTGGGCGGTGACGGCGGCTCCGTACTTCAGGCCGTTGGGCAGCGCGGCGCCGAACGCGGTCGCGGCGCCCTCTCCGTGGGTGCCCTCCAGCGTGACGGTCCCGGTGTACCGCCCGCCGCCGCTCTGCGTGAAGTGCAGGACGATCACGTCGTCGGGGCGGCTGGCGAAGATCTGCCGCTCGTACGTCACGCGTGAGCTCACGTACGACGTGGTCACCACGCCTCGCGCGAGATCGAGGGTGCGGCGGTAGCCGGACACGGCTCCGAGGTCGTGGTCGGGGAGTTCGACGGTCAGCCGCCCGAGCAGCGTGAAGGACCCGAAGTCGTCACGGCCGTAGGGGAATTGGCCGTCCGCGTCGAGCGTGTCGTTGAGGCCGCCGGTCCACATCGTGGCGTCGGTGATCAGCAGTCGCTCGCGGCCCGAGTCGTTGCTCGCGAGGGCGCCCAGGCGGCCGTTGCCGACCGGGAGCCCCTGCTCGATCATGGAGTTGTCGTCGGCGGGTGCCTGCCACCACAGCGTGTCGCGTGAACCGCTCGGGTACGAGGCCGAGTTGTCCGGGCGCTCCGGTGCGGCGTGGGCCGTGAAGGCGGGGAGGCCGGCCAGGGCGACGCCGGCGGTCGTGGCGAGGGCGAGCACGTCGCGTCTGGGCAGCGGGTGGGACGGATCGGTGGTCATGGCGGCTCCTACGAAGGGGGTCAGGAGGACTTGGGTACGTCGATCCGGTCGATGTCCGGTGCGTAGCCGTTGCCGCTGTCGAAGGTGATCGTGTGGGAGCCGGCCTTGAGGGTCAGCGGGACGGTCACCGTCTCGGCCGTCCCCCAGTCGCCGGTGGAGGGGAACTTGTGGGTCACCGCGCCACCGCCGTCGGCCGAGACGGCCACCGAGCGGGCGTCGCCGCTGACGTAGGCGATCCTCACCTGGTAGGTGCCGGCCTTGGGGACCGTGATGTCGTTGAAGGTGAGCTTGCCGCCGAGGTAGAGGTTGCCGACCTTCTTTGCGCCGGAGCAGGCGGAGCAGTCGGCGACGGAGGCGTTGCCCGCGAGGGTGTTGGCCGGGGACTCGGCCTCGTAGCCGGTGAAGGAGAGGGCCTGGCCGCGCGGGGTGACGGTGAACAGGCGCGAGCCGTGGGCGGGCAGCGCCTCGGTGACCTTGTCCGTGAGGGTGCCGAGGCTCTCGTGGTTCCACAGGTCACGGACGGCGGCCTTGCCGGTGAAGCCGAGGGAGGCCCAGGAGGCGGAGACGGCGGATGGCTTGTCGGCGAGGTTGAACAGGGCGACGGTGTAACTGCCGTCGGGGTTCTTGGCGGCCCACACCTGCTGCGGGTCGGAGGGCGTGAGGGGGCGCGCGGGCGGGGTGTCGCCCTGGTTGACGGCGATGACCTCCTTGTTGGTGAGGAGGGACAGGCCGTAGGAGTCGAGGC
Source organism: Streptomyces sp. NPDC057616 (assembly GCF_042800575.1). Taxonomy (NCBI): domain Bacteria; kingdom Bacillati; phylum Actinomycetota; class Actinomycetes; order Kitasatosporales; family Streptomycetaceae; genus Streptomyces; species Streptomyces sp. NPDC057616. Next base: position 85,972 of record NZ_JBHVGU010000037.1, on the reverse strand, counting down.
GGGTGAGGTCGTCGCCGGTGAACAGGGGGGACTTGGCGATGGCCCAGAGGGTGGCGTAGCTCTGCCGCTCGGCCTTCGTCAGGCCGTCCATCTCACCGCTGCCGACGTCGAGGGAGTCCAGGTCGTTCCAGCCGCCGGGTCCGGCGTGCCGGGTCCAGCCGGGGGCGTCGTCCCAGCGGTCGTCGACGGAGTTCTCCCAGCTGACCAGGGTGTTGCAGTAGCACTCGACGTCGGTGTCGATGCGCCAGCCGTTGGAGTACTTCTTCCAGTCGGCGGCGTGGCCGATGTCCAGGGACCAGGAGAGTTCCAGGTGGATCGCGCGGCCCGAGGCGGCGATCGCCTTGTTCCAGGCGGCCACGTCGGCAACGTTGTCGTACTGGTCACCGCTCTTCCCGGAGCCGGGGCCGACGCCGTCGAGCTTGAGGAAGTCGTAGCCCCAGCCTGCGATCAACTGGGCCTGGGAATCTATGTACTTCTGCGTGCAGGGACGGGAGAAGTCGAGCTTGTAGGAGCTGTCCCAGCCGTTGGTGGTGCGCAGGTCGCCGTAGACGATGTCGGCGGTGGTGCAGCCGTCGGCGTTCCAGATCGGCGACCGGCCGTCGTTGTACGCCTCCTTCTCCAGGCCGGCGGGCAGGTAGATGCCGGCCTTGAGGCCCTTGGAGTGGATGCGGTCGGCGACGGCCTTCATGCCGTCGGGGAAGCGCTTCGGATCGGCCTTCTGGCGGGCGTACTGGTCGTATTCGGGCTTCCAGGCGTTGTCGCGCCACCACCCGGCGTCGATGTTGACGTACTCGTAGCCGTACTTCTTCAGCTTGGCGGCCAGGGCGTCCGTCTGTTCGGTGACGTTGGCCTCGGTCAGGTAGCTGTAGTCGCCGTCCGGGTTGAGGCCCGGGTACTTGGACGACTGCATGCTCCAACTCGACCAGCCCATATAGGGCTTGGCGGCCAGGGCGGGCGCCGTGGTCGCGGCCTTGGCGACCGTCGCGGTGGTCGCGGTCGTCGCCGGCGACGCCGTGGGCTCGGCGTGGGCCGTGGGTACGGCGGCGACGGCACCGGCGGCGAGGGCCAGGACCACCGCGGCTCTCAGGGTGCGTGCGGGCATGGCGGAGTACGAGGATGACCGCATGGGTCGTACCTCCAGGGGGAGTCGGTTCAGCGGCTCGGGGGCGGGTCGTCGGGGGTGATGAAGGACTGGATCGCGGTGGCGGCGGCCCCGCGTGCCCACTCCTCGAAGGCGAGCGGGCGGGTCTGTACGTCGCAGTGGGCGGCGGAGCCGAAGGCGGCCGCGGCGAAGGAGCCGCGGATCTGCTCGGCGAAGAGGTCGTAGGCGGCGAGGCCCTCGCCGGAGATGATCACGCGTTGCGGGCCGAACAGGTTGGCCACGGTGGCGATGCCGCGGCCGATCGCCTCGCCCGCCCTGGCGTACGCCTCGCGGGCTCCGGCGACTCCCCGGTGGGCCAGGGCCACCGCCTCGGCGGTGCCGGTGACCTCGACCCCCGTGGTCTCACGGATCCGGCGGAGGATCGCGGCGTCCCCGGCGATCGCCTCCACGCACCCGCGGTTGCCGCAGTGGCAGGACGGTCCCGCGGGGTCGACGGTGACATGGCCGATCTCGCCGGCCACGCCGTGCGCACCGGCGACCACGCGGCCGTGCACCACCAGTCCGCAGCCGATGCCCGCGCCGACGGTCACCAGGGCGAAGTCGGACAGGCCCGCGCCGGCCCCGAACCACTGCTCGGCGACGGTCAGGGCGCGCACGTCGTTGTCGACGGTGACCGGCAATCCGGTCTCCTTGGCGGCGAGTTCGGCCAGGGGGACGTCCCGCCAGCCGAGGAAGGGCGAATAGCGTACGGCTCCTTCGGCGCGGTCGACGTCGCCGGAGACGGCGACTCCCAGGCCGAGGACGGGCGCGCCGAACTCCTTCGCCCCGGTCCGCAGTTCGTGCACGAGATCCGTCATCGCGGCCAGCACGGAGCTGTCCTGGCGGTCCGTCAGCGGCACGCGGCGGGCCAGGCGGATGCGGCAGCGCAGGTCGGTCAGCACGCCGATCAGCTCGCCCGCGGTCACCTTCACGCCGACGAACAGGGCGCGGTCGCCGTCGACCTGGACCAGGTTCGCGGGCCGACCGAGGGCCGGGGGCGCCTGCTCGTCCGCGGTCTCCACCAGGTAGCCGGCCGCCAGCAGCGGACGGACCGCCTTGGTGACGGCGGCCGCCGACAACCCGGCCCGCCGGGCGGCCTCCAGCCGGGTCAGCGGGCCCTGGGTCAGGACCGTGGTGAAGATCTGCGAGGCCGCCGGCGTGTGCGCCGGGAACGTCTCGGCAGGCGGGGTCGAGCGCATGGCTCGGGAACCTAGGGCCCTTAATTTCCGCTGTCAATAAAAGAGACAGGAATCGCCTGAAGGTTGCCTGTGAGGTTCCGGTGGCCTTCCCTGGCGGCCAACTCCCGCGCGCGGCACGCCGGCAGCGGCCCCACCTGCCCTCCTGCGGCACGGCGCGCACCGTGCCGCAGGAGCCGGCCACCGCTGGATCAGTGGTGTGCGGCCGGGGTGTTGGCGGCGGTCACGTCGACCGCGGACCAGGACTGGTCGACCGTCTTGTACTCGGTGCTGTTCTGCCCGTAGAGGTCCTTGGCCGCCTTCAGCGTCGCGACGCGCGCGCCGTGGAAGTCGGTGGTGGAGACCATGTAGCGGGTCAGTGCGCGGTAGAAGATGGCGGTGGCCTTGGTGCGGCCGATGCCCTTGACCGTCGAGCCGTCGAAGGTCGGCGAGTCGTACTTGACCCCGCCGATCGTCTTCTGGCCGCTGCCTTCGGCGAGCAGGTAGTACGCGTGCGAGGAGACACCGGAGCCGGCGTGCACCTCGGCGTCGTAGACCTGCGGCGACCAGTAGTCGATCGTGCCCTCGAGCTTGTCCAGCGAGGGGTGGTCGAGCCGGCGCAGGAACTTCTGGTCCAGACCGAGCTTCTCGCCGATCAGGTAGTCCGGCTTGTCCTTCGCGTTGTTGGTGAAGAACTCGACGCTGGAGCCGAAGATGTCCGCCAGCGACTCGTTGAGCGCACCCGGTTCGCCGTACTGGTTGCCGTCCGAGTCCACGCGCGTGGGCTCCAGCTTGGCGGTGGCGTCCACGACGCCGTGGGTGAGTTCGTGGCCGGTGACGTCGAGGACGACGAGCGGCTTCTTGAACATGTCCCCGTCGCCGTCGCCGTAGAGCATGCAGTCGCAGGTGGAGTCCCAGAACGCGTTGGCCACCTTCTTGCCGAAGTGGACCATGGCGTGGGCGCCCTTGCTGTTGTTCTCGATGCCCTTGCGCCCGAAGGTCTTCTTGTAGAAGTCCAGGGTCTTGGTGACGCCGTACTGGGCGTCGGCGGCGGCGCTGTTCCTGCTGGTGGTGGAGCCGTTGCCGAACACGTCGTTGCCGGTGGTCATCTTCTTGCCGCGCCCGAAGCTCTCCAGCTCCAGCCCCTTGGCGTCCCGGGTCTCGGTGCCCCAGTGGCTGGGGTCCTTGAGGAGGTAGGTGGTGCGCGCCGTGCGGGTGGTGGTCAGCGGTATCTCGCCGACGAAGAGCGACTTGCCGGTGCCGTGGGCCGTCGACGGGTAGCGGGCTGCGGCGGACGCCGACGACGACGCCAGGGCTCCGGCGGCCTGCGAGCCGGCGCCGGTGGCGGGGTCGAGCGTCTCGCCGTGCTTGCGCAGCTTCTCGAGCAGGCCGGGCGAGAGGAAGGCGTCACTGTCGGGCGTGTTGCTGCGCACCTTGCCGGTGACGGCGTCGACGACGACCGTGCTGGAGCCACCGCTCTCGGTGGTACCGCTGCCGTCCACGCGCACCTGGTAGGCGAGGGCGGCCCCGCCGTCCCGCGCGTCCACGACGAGTTCGGCGGCCCCGGCGTCACCCTTGGCGGCCGCGGCCGCCTTCTGCCGGGCCTGGCCGGCCGACAGCTTGGCGGAGGTGGCGGCGGTGCGCTGCACGGAGTGGCCGGTGGCCCGGGTGACACCCGCGTACGCCAGCTTCTCGGTGAGGTGGACGACGAGGTCGCCGCCGAGGACCGGCATGCCCTGGTGGGTGCGGGTGAACCGGACGTGCCGGGCGCCCTCCGGGTCGATCATGACGTCCTCGGCCCGCAGTTCGTCACCGTGGGCGACGCCGGTGGCCGAGGAGTGGGCGACGGCGGCGGCTCTCGCGGCGGACACCACGGACGCGGAAGAGGCGTCGGCGGTGGCGACGTGTCCCGCCCCCGTGGCGGGACCCGCGAAAGCGGTGCCTGCGAGGCTCGTGGCGGCCGTCGTCACGGCGACGGCGACCGCCACGTTGCGTATGTGCGGCCTACGCATGGATGAGGGTCCTTCCTTGCAAGGCGGCCGGGTTCACCAACCGCCCTGACGCATGGCGCCGTTGAGCACCATGGGGGCTGGTCGGGCCCCCGGACGAAACCCTTTCGGACGCGTCATGTCCATGTAAAGACTAAAAAGCCAGTTTCCGTGCGATACATGGCAATACTTCGCAAATCCATGCCGCTCGGTGATCAGCGAGTGACCAACCGTGCGTCGACTGTGGAGATGTGACGGGACGGAAGAAAGTTGCCTCGTGTGAATGTGACCCATCTCGCATCCAAGGGCGCGCTCCTCGGAACGGTCGTGCTCTCCCTCCTCGCCGCCCCCGCGCACGCCGCGCCGGCCGGGGCCATGCCGAAGCCCGATCTCGACGGGCTCCGAAACGTGCTGCGTACCGCGCTCAAGCAGGGCGCACCCGGCGCGATGGCCCGGATCGACGACCACGGCTCGATCGCCTGGGCCGCCGTGGGCATCGCCGACCGCAAGAGCGGACGGACCATCAGCAACGCCGACCGGTTCCGCATCGGCAGCGTCACCAAGACCTTCTCGGCCGTCGTGCTGATGCAGCTGGCCGACGAGGGCAGGCTCAGGCTCGACGCCTCGGTCGACCACTATCTGCCGGGCCTGCTGCCCGACCGCACGATCACCGTGCGCCAGCTGCTGGGCCACCGCAGCGGCCTGTACGACTACACCAACGACATGTTCGCGAACGCGACCACCGGCTTCGAGGCGGTCCGCTCCAAGGTCTTCACCTACCGCCAGCTGGTGGACCGTTCACTGCGCCACCAGCGCACGAACGCTCCGGGCGCCGCGTACGCGTACTCCAACACCAACTTCGTGGTCGCCGGCATGCTCATCGAGAAGCTGACCGGTCACTCCGTGAAGACGGAGTACCAGAACCGCATCATCAAGCCGCTGAAGCTGCGCGACACCCTCTACGTCCACCCGGACAAGAAGATCCCCGGCCGCCACGCCGACGGCTACCTCACCCCGGACAGGGCGGGCGCGGCCCTCGTCGACGCGACCGACCAGACGGTGTCCTGGGCGCAGAGCGCGGGCGCGGTCATCTCCAGCACGCGCGACCTCAACACCTTCCTCTCCGCCCTGCTCGGCGGCCGGCTGATGTCGCCCGCGCAGCTGAAGCAGATGGAGCGGATGGTGCCCGTCAACAGCAGCCAGTCCTACGGGCTCGGACTGCGCAGCCGCCATCTGTCCTGCGGTGTCTCGGTCTACGGGCACACCGGCGCCGTCCAGGGCTACTACACGTACGCGTTCGCGACGAAGGACGGCAAGCGCAGCCTCACGGCGCTGGCCAACGTGTCCAACAACGGCCGGGTGCTCAACACGATGCTGGGCACGCTGGAGTCGGCGTTCTGCGGCAAGAAGGCGAAGGACGTGCGGCCCACCGCCGCGCCGGACGAGCGCCAGTAGGCCACTCACCCCGTAGCGGTGGCCGGGTTCCCTGGAGGCCGGTACGTGCCGGGAACCCGGCCACCCTGGTGGACGTTGTCCCCACGAGCCCATCCGAGGCGAGTGGACGACGACACCAGGGCGGCGCGATGAGCGAGTTGGTCCCCGGGGGCAACATGCCCCTTCCGGGCGGCGCCGTGACCGTCCGGGTGCCCGGCCCCTTCGACGTGTCCGCGCTGATCACGGACGACGGCGGCAAGGTCCGCGGCGACGCCGACTTCGTGTTCTACAACCAGCCGTCCGCGCCGGGCGCCCGGCTGGACGGCGACACGCTCACCGTCGACCCGCCCAGGCTCCGGCCCGGGGCCACCAGAGTCACCGTCGTGGTCAGTGCGGCCGACCCCGCCACTCCCCTGGGCCGGCTCCCCTCCCCCGCCCTTCAGGTCTCCGCTGCGGGCGGCCGCTCCCTGGCCCGGTTCGCCCCGCCGCGCCCGCAGCACGAGACGGTGCTGCTGCTCGCGGAGATCTACCGGCGCGGCGACGTCTGGAAGCTGCGGGCCCTCGGGCAGGGGTACGCCGACGGACTCGCCGGTCTGGCAAGGGACTTCGGGGTCGACGTCATCGACGACGCGGCCGGGCCGGCGCCGACACCGCCTGCGCACGCGCCCGTTTCGCCGCCGCCCCACGGGCCCGGTTCGCCTCGGACCCACACGCCCGCCTCGCCTGCTCCTGCCCTGGCGCCCACGGCCCGCCCCGTCGTCCCCACGCCGACGCTCGTCGACCTGCACCCCGCCGGCCCGCCACCCGCCGCCGACCCCGACGGCTTCCTCACGCTGGTCAACTCCGTCCGCGCCAGGGCCGGTGCGCCGCCCGTCTTCCTCGATCCTCGTCTGGCGTCCGCGGCCCGTGCGCACGCCTCGGCCATGGCCGCCGCGGGGCGGCTCGGGGTGGAGGGCGCGGACGGTGTCTCCGTCTACCAGCGGCTGACGGCCACCGGATACGCGTATCTGACGGTCGGCGAGCACCTGGTCTCCGGCCCGCGCACACCCGCCGACCTGGTCGAGTACTGCCTGGGCGACGAGAAGGCGAGCCGCACGCTCTGCGACCCGGCCTTCACGCACGCGGGTCTGGGGTACGTGGGCGACGGGCGCCACGGCGACATGTACTGGACGGCGCTGTGGGCGAGGCCGTTCACGCCGGGTGACCTGGCCCGGACGGCGGCCGAGGTCGTCGACCTCACCAACCGCGAGCGCGCCAGGACCGGTCTGCCCGGACTGACCACCGACGCCCTGCTGACCACCGCCGCCCAGGCGCACAGCGCGGACATGGTGGCGCGCGCGTTCTACTCGCACACCTCGCCGGACGGCAGCCGGCCCTGGGACCGGGCCGCGGCCGCGGGGGCCCGCCGGCGCTCGGTCGGCGAGAACATCGCCTGCGGCCAGCGCTCCCCGGCCGAGGTCGTCGAAGGCTGGATGAACAGCCCCGGACACCGCGCCAACATCCTCAAGTCCGACTTCACCCACATAGGAATCGGCCTCGCGGGCGGCGGAGCGGCAGGCACCTACTGGACCCAACTCTTCGGCGCCTGACCGCCCGCGGTCCCGCCCAGTTCCACCAGGCCCACGATCTTGGCGGAACGTCATCCTCCGGGACAGGATGCCCGCATGAAGGGTTCCCTCTTTTCCAGTGACCACATGGTCCAGCCGGCCACCGAAGCAGGCATGACCGTCGAGAACGCCAAATGCATCAAGTACGCGGTGAACGGCGAGATGCTCGCCCGCCAGGGCGCGATGATCGCCTACCGCGGCAACCTCCAGTTCGAGCGCAAGGGCCAGGGCATGGGCGGCATGCTCAAGCGCGCGATGACCGGGGAGGGACTGCCGCTGATGGCGGTGCGCGGCACGGGCGAGGCCTGGTTCGCGCACGAGGCGCAGAACTGTTTCATCGTCGAGGTCGACCCCGGCGACGAGTTCACCGTCAACGGCCGCAACGTCCTGTGTTTCGACGCCTCGTTGTCGTACCGGATCTCGACGGTGAAGGGCGCGGGCATCGCCGGCGGCGGCCTGTTCAACAGCGTCTTCACCGGCCACGGCAGGCTGGGTCTGGCGTGCGAGGGCAACCCGCTGGTCATCCCCGTATCGGCGCAGTACCCGGTGTACGTCGACACGGACGCGGTGGTCGGCTGGACCGCCGGTCTGCAGACCTCCCTGCACCGTTCCCAGTCCATCGGATCGATGCTGCGCGGCGGCTCGGGCGAGGCGGTGCAGCTGATGCTCCAGGGCGAGGGCTACGTCGTCGTACGGCCGAGCGAGGCGACGCCGCAGCGGGCCCAGCAGCACTGAGCCCGGGAAGTGATCTGCGCCTCAGGAGCAACCTCTCCGGCGGCCACGACGTCTTGATCCGCAACAGGTGATGCCCTGGTCCTCCGGGCCGGGGCGCATTTTCGACGCGCTATACACCCCATGTATACACAGGACGTATACCCCTCACGTATACACCCAGCGTATACATGGCGTGCATACGGACCGAAAGGGATCCATGTACGGCAAGGCATTCGCCCCGGAGTACCAGGGCGCGCTCACCACACTCTCCGTGAACTCCTCGCTGACGGACGTACTGGCCGCCGGCACGCGGGAGTTGAGAGCGGCGGAGCGGGCCGGCGAGCACGGGGAGGCGGCCCGCTCCGGGCTCGCGGTCGCCGAGGCGCACCGCAGGCTGGGGCAGGTCGGCGAGGCCGAGCAGGCATGGAAGGCGAGCTATCGCGCGGCCCGCGAGGCCGGGGACACGGCCGCGATGGCGTGGGCGCTGTGGAGCGGCGGCACCCTGGCCCGGCAGCGAGGCGCCTTCCCGCTGGCCTGGCGGCTGCTGGGCCTGGCGGCCGAACTCGGCGAGCGGGGCGGCGACGTCGTCGTGCGCGGCTACTCGCTCGCGGGACTCGCCGAGACCGGCCGGATCCAGGGCGACTACGAGGCCGTCCGCAGGCTGCACGAGCAGCTGCTGGCCGAGGCACGGCGCCGCGGTGAGGCGCGGCACACGGTCTGGGCGCTGGAGGGCATCGCGCAGATCCATCGCAACACCGGCGAGTACGACACGGCGTTCGCGCTGTTCGAGGAGGCGGCCGCCATAGCCGCGCGGGCCGAGGACCGGCGGGGCCACGCCTGGGCGCTGCGCGGTCTCGCCGACATCGTGTCCGTGCGGGACGGGGACGCCGAGCGGGCGCTGGGGCTGCTGTCCGAGGCGGAGTTGAGCTGCCGGGCGATGAAGCTGTCCAGCGCGCTGGCCTACAACCACAAGATGCGCGGCAACGTCCTGTACCGGGCCGGGCGTTACGCGGAGGCCCGCGACCTGTACGAGCAGGCGCTGGCGGAGTTCCGGGCGATGAGCGAGCCGCGCGGGGAGGCGCTGTCCCGGCTGGGGCTGGCCAAGTCGCTGGCCCGGCTGGGCCGCGACCGCGCCGAGACCGCGGCCGAATTCTCCGTACTGGCTGAGGAGTTGGAGCGGATCGGGCTGCGGCATGCCCGCGAGATGGTGGCCCGTGCCCAGGAGGAGTTCGGTCTGGTCGCGGAGGTGGCCCGGTGACGGCGCTCCCCTCGGTGCTCCGGGCGCCCGCCGACGCCCCGCACGTCCTCGACCGCTGCCGCGCGCTGGTGCGGCCCGCGCTGACGGAGGCCGTCGGGCGGATGCACCCGTGGGTGGGCGAGATGGCCGCCTACTCGTTCGGCTGGTGCGAGGTCGGCGGCAGGCCGGCCGCCGCGCCGGCCGGCAAGGGCGTACGGCAGGCGCTGGCCGTGCTCGGGGCGGAGGCGGCGGGCGCGCCCGGACGGGCCGGGGTGCCCGCGGCGGTCGCGGTGGAGCTGGTGCACACCTTCTCGCTCCTGCACGACGACATCATGGACGGCGACGCGGCGCGCCGCCGCCGCCCCACCGTCTGGAAGGCCTACGGCACCGGGCCCGCGGTCCTCGCGGGCGACGCGCTGTTCGCCCTCGCCGTGGAGACCCTCGCCGCCGAACCGGGCGGAGCGCAGGCCGTGCGGGCGCTGTCGGCCGCGCTGGGCGACCTGGTGCACGGCCAGGCGGACGACCTGCTGTTCGCCGCCCGCCCATGGACGGGACCGCGGCGGGTGCGGCCGCAGGAGTACCGGACGATGGCCGAGCACAAGACGGGCGCGCTGCTCGGTTCCGCGGCCGCGCTCGGCGCCCTGCTCGGCGGCGCGGCTCCCCCGGTCGTCGCCGCCCTCGACCGTGCGGGGCGCCACCTCGGGATCGCCTTCCAGATCGTCGACGACGTCCTGGGCATCTGGGGCGACCCCGCGGTGACGGGCAAGCCGGTGCACGGCGATCTGCGCGAGCGGAAGAAGACGTACCCGGTGCTGGCCGCGCTCGACTCCGGCGATCGTGCCGTCCGGCGGCTCGCCACGCTCCTGGACGACGGCGAGGACCCCGAGGAGGCGGCCGCGCTGATCGAGGCCGCCGGAGGCCGGTCGGCGGCCATGGCCGAGGCACGCCGCCACCTGTCCGCGGTCGACGTGGCGCTCGCCGGCGTCGTCCTGGAGACGGGGGCCGCGCACGACCTGCGGGCGCTGCTGGAGTACCTGGTGCGCCGGGACGTGTGACACGGTGGGGGCGGGGTCCGCACCGCACTCCCCCGCCCCGCCGTCCCCATCAGTTTGACCTGGGCCCTCTCCCGCGTAAGGGTGCGAAGCGGTGCGGCCAGTCACCCGCGCCGAAAGGGTGAGTGTCTTGATCGGGATCTCTGAGGTCGAAGCCGCGGCCGAGCTCATCGCCGGGCATGTCGTACGGACACCGACGCTGCCGAGCCCCGGCCTGACCACGCTGCTCGGCGCCCCGGTCACCGTCAAGCTCGAACTGCTGCAGCGCACCGGCTCCTTCAAGGCGCGCGGTGCGACGGCGAAGCTCCTGTCGCTGACCGACACGGAGCGGGCCGCGGGCGTCGTGGCGGTCAGCGGCGGCAACCACGGGATCGCCCTCGCGATCATGGCCGCCGCCCTCCATGTGAAGGCCACGGTGGTCATGCCGCGCTCGGCACCCGCGCGTGCCGTGGAGATCGCGGAGGCCGCCGGTGCGTCGGTGCGGCTGACGGACGACATGGCCGGGGCCTTCGCGCTCATGGAGCGCTTGCAGGACGAGGGGCTGACCCTGGTCCATCCCTTCGACGACCCGGTGGTGATCGCCGCGCAGGGCACCGTCGGACTGGAGTTCGCCGCGGACGCGGACGAGCTCACCGACGTCCTCGTCAGCATCGGCGGCGGGGGCCTCATCGCCGGTGTCGCGGCGGCGCTGCGGGCGCAGCGGCCGGGTGTGCGGATCTGGGGCGTGGAGACCGAGGGCGCCGAGGCCATGTCGCAGGCGCTGGCCGCGGGCGGCCCGGTGCAGGTCGGCCTGTCGTCCCTGGTGTCCACGCTCTGCGCGCCCGCCGCGTCGCAGCTGACGTACGAGCATGTGGCCGCGCTGGTCCACGAGGTGCTCGTGGTGCCGGACCGGGAGGCGGTGCAGGGCACGCTCGACCTCGCCGACCACGCCAAGGTCTGGGCGGAGCCCGCGGCCGGCTGTCTGCTGCCCGCCGCCCGGCAGGTCCTGGAGCGGGTCGGCGACGACGCACGGCTCGGGCTGGTCGTGTGCGGCGGCAACGCGACCACCGGTGACGTCATGAGCTGGGCCGAGCGCTTCGGGTTGCGCTGATTCCGTGCGGCCGTCGGAGAAATGCGGTCGTTTGAATTCCGGTCAGCAAAAGGCGACTTCACCGAATTGACCCAGCAACGCGTGAACAATGGGGCGCGGACGCCATTGATTCAAGGATCCATTGAACGCATCCCGTCGTACTCCCCGTACCTCTGTGAAAGGTGAGACGCAGGGTTCGACGAGGGATGACCATGGTCAAGGCACATGTCTTCACACAGCAGTTGGTCGCCGGAAGATACCGGCTCGTCGACGTCGTCCACCAGGAGACCAACCGCATCAGCTGGTACGGCAAGGATGTCAGCGCCCAACGCCCTTATCTCCTCACGCAGATAGCCCTGCCGTACGACCCGGACGGTGAGGCCGCGCCCCGCGCGGCCGCCCGCATCATCCGCATGTCCGAGACCCTGGGACTGATGTGCCCCGGGGCGGTCGCCACGGTCGTGGACGCCGTCGAGCAGGACGGCGTCCTGTGGATCGTCACCGAGTGGATCGACGGCACGCCGCTCGGTGAACTCGTCGCCCAGCAGGGCACGTTCAACTACGTGCGGGCCGCCCGGATCGGCCTGGAACTGCTCGACGTGCTGGAGGCGGCGCACAGCGAGGGGATCACCCACTGCGAGCTCAGCCCCGGCACCGTCTTCGTGCGGGACCGCGGCTCGGTCGTGGTCACCGGCTTCGGGCTGGCCGGCGCGACCCTGGCACCGCGCCTCACCGCACCGTCGTTCGCCTCCCCCGAGCAGGCCCGCGACGAGCGCATCGGCCCGGCCGCGGACCTGTGGGCACTCGGCGCGATCCTCTACACGATGCTCGAAGGCCGCCCGCCCTTCAGGGACCGGGACCGGCCCGAGGCCACGCTCAAGGGCGTCGACCGCCTGCCGCTGCGCACACCGGTGCGGGCGGGCCCGCTCACCCAGACCGTGCAGGGACTGCTGCGCAAGAACTCCCGGGAGCGGCTGACCCGCCAGGTGGTCCGCGAGGCCCTGACCCGCGCCGTCACCGAGGACCCCGACGCGACGGTGGCCACCGTGCCCCGGCCCCGGCTGCGGGGCGTCTCCACCGCCGCCTGGCACTCCGCTCCCGCCTGGACCCGGCGGACCATGGCCGCCGGCACGGCACTGGCCGTCGTCACCGTGGTGGTCGCCACGCTCGCCGCCACCGGCCTGCTGCCGGGCACCGGAACGTCCGGGACCGACGCCGCGCCGTCCCGCCCGCCGGTCTCCGCCGGCCCGCCGAGCAGCCGGACCGACGGCCGCGGCGCCTCCCCGTCCGCCTCGCCGACTCCCACCGCGTCGCCGTCGCCCTCTGCCTCGAACACCGCGCTGCCGCAGGGATTTCGGCGCTACACGGCGCCCGAGGGCTTCTCGGTCGCGCTGCCGAAGGACTGGGGCCGGGTGGAGACCCAGCGCGCCGGCGACAAGTCGTACCGCGTGACCTTCGGGACGGACGGCGATCCCCGTGCGCTCGCCGTCACCTACAGCACCGTCGTGGGCCCCGACCCCGTAGCCGTCTGGCGCGACGACGTGCAGCCGGTGCTGGAGAAGGAGGACGGCTTCCAGCGGATCGGCACGATCCGGGCGACGACGTACCAGGGCCACAAGGCGGCCGACATGCAGTGGCTCACCGAGGTCGACGGCACCAGGATGCGCACCTTCGGGCGGGGCTTCCTGCTGGGCGGCGGCCGGAGCTTCTCGCTGCGCTGGGCGACTCCGGCCGCCGACTGGAACGACTCCGCGAACCGGCAGGCCCTGCAGACCGTCCTGCGGACCTTCCGCACCCCCTCAGGCTGAGGGACGGGGCGCGCGCATGGCGCGCAGCGGAGGGTTGTGCAGCGGAGTCGTGGCCCATCGCGCGGTGAACGTCCCGTCCGCCGGCGAGCAGGTCACGCGCAGGCGGTGCGGCGTCTCCAGGAACTGGATGTCCACGGCGAGGGTGCCGTCGTCCGCCCAGCCGCCGCTCACCGCGGTGGGCAGCGGCTCGTCGCCGACGGTCCAGCCCGCCCGACCGACCGGCACGTCGAGGTGGTGCCCGTCCTCGGTGAGCCGCAACGTCCAGCCGTCGGGGCCGGACGTCACCCGGACCCCGGTCAGCCTGGGCTGCCCCGCGCAGACGCCGTCGTACGGGGTGAACTCGGCTCCGGACCAGTCCTGCGTCCGTTCCGGCGGCGCCGGCTTGCCCGGTGCCGGGGGCAGGGTGAGGCGCGCCATCCTGTCCCGCAGCGCCCGGTCCGCAGCCGTGCGGTCCGGCAGCGGCGCGGGCCCGAACGCCGGCAGCAGGTGCCGCCAGACCAGGTTCAGCAGTTCCTGCATCTGCTCGGTCGCGGCGGTCGTGGCGATCACCGCGTCGTGCTCGGGCAGCACCAGGCAGAACTGGCCGTAGGCGCCGTCGCCGCGGAAGCCGTGCCGGGAGTTCCAGAACTGGAAGCCGTAGCCCTGCTGCCAGTCGGACCGGGCGCCCTCGGCCGTACCGTCGCCGTTGCCGATGTGCGGGCGGGCCGCTTCGGCCACCCAGCCCTCGGGCAGCAGCCGCTCGCCCTCCCACACACCGTCCTGGAGGTAGAGCTGCCCGAGCCGGGCGACGGCGTCGGTGGCGGCGTGCAGCCCGCTGAAGCCGAGTTCGCGGCCGGCCCGGTCGCGCAGCCAGGCCGCCGTCCCGATCCCGAGCGGGTCCAGCAGGCGCGGGCGCAGATACTCCGTCAGCGGTTGCCCCGTGACCCGCTGCACGATGGCGGCGAGGCTGTACGTCGTGGGCTGGTTGTAGGCGAAGACGGTGCCCGGATCGCGCTCGGGCGGCAGCAGCAGAAAGCCGCGCACCATGTCCGCGCGGTCGGCGGCGAGCGCCCGCGGCAGGGTCTCGGCCTCGTGCCCGCTGGCCATGGACGCCACGTGCCGCACCAGCATCGCCCGGCTGCGCGGGTCGGTGATGTCGGCGGCGAACTCCGGGAAGTAGGAGATCACCGGGTCGTCGAAGCGCAGCAGCCCCTCGCCGGCGGCGATCGCCGCGGCCGTCGCCGTGAAGCTCTTGCTGAGCGAGTACAGCAGGTGCGGGCGTTCGGCGGTGTACGGCGCCCACCAGCCGGACGCCACGAGACGGCCGTGCCGCAGGATCATCAGGCTGTGCGGCTCGATGTCCGGGGCCGCTTCGAGGGCGTCGAGGAAGGCGTGGACGCCGGCGGCGTCGACGCCCTGGGTTGCGGGGTCGCTGGAGGGCAGCGGGCGGGCACTCATGGAGGCATCCTGCCCCGGTGATCCACGGAGCATGGGACGGTTTTCCGCCGCCCGGGCCGGGGACCCGGCAGTTATGGTGCAATTCGGATACACGATGATGACGGAACAGGCCGGCCCCCGTGAGCTGGTCGACCATGTGGTGCGGGCCGAGGAAGCGGGCTACGACTTCTCGGTGACCTCGGACCACTACTTTCCGTGGCTGCGCTCGCAGGGACACTCGCCGTACGCCTGGAGCGTGCTCGGCGCGGCCGCCCAGGCCACCTCGCGCATCCCGCTGATGACGTACGTGACCTGTCCGACCCGCCGCTACCACCCGGCCGTCGTCGCGCAGAAGGCCGCGACGATGCAGCTGCTCTCCGAGGGCCGCTTCCGGCTCGGCCTCGGCTCCGGCGAGAACCTCAACGAGCATGTGGTGGGCGGTGGTTGGCCCGCCGCCGACGTACGGCACGAGATGCTGGAGGAGGCCGTGGAGATCATCCGCGCCCTCTTCGGCGGCGGTCACGTCAACCGTCGCGGCAAGCACTACGACGTCGAGTCGGCCCGGCTCTGGGACCTCCCCGACGAGCCGCCGCCCATCGGCCTCGCCGTCTCCGGCGAGCAGTCCTGCTCCCTCGCGGGCCGGCTCGCGGACCTCGTCATCGCCACGGAGCCCAAGCCGGAGCTGCTGGACGCCTTCGACCGGCACGGCGGCGCGGGCAAGCCCCGCGTGGGCCAGCTGCCGGTCTGCCACGACCCCGACCGGGACGCCGCCGTGCGGCGGGCCCACGAGCAGTTCCGCTGGTTCGGCAGCGGCTGGAAGGTCAACTCCGAACTCCCGCACCCCGACGCCTTCGAGGCGGCCACCCGGTTCGTCACCCCGGACGACGTCGCCGCGTCGATCCCGTGCGGCGACGACCCGGACGACTTCGTCGAGGCCGTACGGCCGTACGCCGAGGCCGGGTTCGACCAGATCGCGCTCGTGCAGATCGGCGGCGCGTCGCAGCCGGCGTACCTGGACTGGGCGGAGAAGACGCTGCTGCCGGCGCTGCGCGAGGCCTTCGCCTGAGCCGTATAGGCTGCCGGTCTGCGCTTTTGCACCCCGCCCCGCCGCGGACCGCGTCTGCGCAGTCCGACCAGCCCCGCACAGGAGAGTCGTCCGTGACCCTAGCGATCGTCCCGTCCGAGCCGTCCCCCGTCCCGACGTCCGACCTGGTCGCGCGGGACGCGCGCGAGTTCGGGGTCTACGCGCGGACCGGAGGCTGGGCCTTCGGCCTGATGGTGGCGCGCAGCGTACGGCCCGGGGGCCAGGGCGCGGACGAGACGCCGAAGGTGTCGGCGAAGGAGTTCGCCGAGCTGGCCGGCTGCTCCGCCGAGCGCGTCATGCGCTACTACAGGGCCTGGGACCGCGCCGCCGACGACGGTCTCGTCCCGCAGTTCGAGGCGCTCGCGCCGGGCCAGGAGGTGGAGCTGCCGGACGCCGACGTGTGGCTGAGCTACTACGTCTCCCGCAACAGCGCCACCTCCGAGCGCGGCACCGCGATCGCCGAGGCCGCCGAGGCGGAGGGGATCAGGCCGACGAAGGCGCTGGAGGTCGCCGAGAACCCCACCGCCCTGCGCGCCGCGATCCTCGCCGACCCCTCCACCGCGCGGGCGGCGCGCCAGGCGCTCCTGGACCGGGTGCGTGAAGACCCGGACCTCCAGGCGGAGTTGGCGCGCGACGTGGTGCGCACCGACGACCTCAAGAAGGCCGTCGCCACCGAGAGCCGCGCCGCCGACCGGATCGGGTACGTGCGCCAGATCGCCGAGTCGGGTCAGGTCAAGACGCCCGCAGGGCAGACCATCGACGCGCCCGCCGACGTCCGCCAGGAGGCCGAGCGGCATCTGTCGCTCATCGACGAGCTCGACGAGGACGAGGACGCCGGCGAGTGGGCCGGCGAGGCCTACGACACCATGAAGGCGCTCGTCGCCGAGACGGTGGAGGCGGATCCCGAACTGCGCGTCCAGGAGCGGCGGACGAAGTTCTACAGCAGCCTGACGCGGGCGACGAAGGCGTTCGAGGAGCTGACCTTCGACGACGTGCAGGACTTCGCCGAGGACGACATGGTGCAGCGCCTGGAAGAGCTCCAGCAGGCCATCGCCACCTGCCTGACGGCGCTGCGCGGCCCGAAGGACTGAGCGTCGCGGTACCCGGGCGGGGCTGAGTAGCCGTACTCATGCCGCCGCCCGCCCGCTCGGCCAGCATGGGGGCTCTCACCCGAAGGAGCTCCCATGACCGCAGTTGTGCATGCCGCCGCACCGCGCCGGTATCTGCCCGCCGTGCTCGTCGCCGTCGTGGTCGCGGGCATGGCGGTGTCGGCCTGGGGCGCCCGCGACCGCATGACGTGGTTCCTGGAGACCGTGTGGGTCCTGATCGGGCTGCCGCTGGTGGTGCTCACCCGGCGGCGCTTCCCGCTGACGAACCTGCTGTGCTGCCTGCTGGCCGCACATGCGCTCGTCCTGGCGGTGGGCGGTCACTACACCTACGCGCAGGTACCGCTGGGCGACTGGGTGCGCGACACCTTCGGTCTGTCCCGCAACCCCTACGACCGCTTCGGCCACCTCATGCAGGGATTCGTCCCGGCGGTGCTGGTACGGGAGTTGCTCAGCCGCACCTCGCCGCTGCGCGGCAGCCGCTGGCTGGGCCCGCTGACCGTGTGCGCGTGCCTCGCCTTCAGTGCCGTCTTCGAGATGCTGGAGTGGCTGTCCGCCGTGGTCGGCGGGCATTCCGCGGACGCGTTCCTCGCCACGCAGGGCGATGTGTGGGACACGCAGTGGGACATGTTCTGCGCGCTGATCGGCGCCACTGTCTCGGTGCTCGTGCTCTCCCGCCTGCACGACCGGCAGCTCCACGCGCTGGGCGTCACTCCGTCGTATGGCGGCGCCGCGTCCACAGCGGGATGACGTACCAGCACAGCGCGTACCACACGACCACCGCCGCGACGATCCACGGCACCACGGCGTTGTGGGTGGCCACCCGCAGGATCAGCACCAGTGACGAGGTCATGGTGGCGAGCAGCAGCGCGAGGCCGACGAAGGTCATCCGGGAGGCCCACTCGACGGCCTCCGGCTTGACCCGCCGCCCGGAGACCAGACGGTGCAGCGAGACGGGCCCGATGAGCGCGCCGGTCGTCGCGGCGCCGAGGACGACCGTCACGATGTAGATGGTCTTGTCGATCTGCGCCAGCGAGTCGTACTTCTGCTGGAACACGACGGTGAGCAGGAAGCCGAACAGGATCTGCACCCCGGTCTGGGCGACCCTGATCTCCTGGATCAGCTCGCCCCACTTCCGGTCGGCCCGCTCCTCCTCGGTCTCGTGCCGACCCCAGTCGTTGACCTGTGCACCGCTCTTCGTGGCCGGCACGGTTCCTCCACTCGCCTCGACCCGGACGCCTTCCCGGACCGTGTTCCCCGTTCGCGCCGGATTGAGCGGGACGTGCCCGAACTGATCGCTGTTTGGGCGATGGGCGGAGGGTTACACGGTGCGGCATGGTGTACCAAGACCATCCGAGGAGTCAGACGGACATGCCCGCCACCGAGCTCACGGTCACGGTCAGCGGCGGCACGGTCGCCGACGCGCGTGCGGTCGTGCAGGTCCTGGAGCCCGCCTTCGGCAGGCCCCAGGAGGACCTTCCGGCCAGTGACGACGTCACGGTCCACACGGCGCGGTTCGCCCACGATCCGGCGCACGGGCCCACCGGGTCCGAGCATTCCGTGGCCGGCCATCTGTCCGGCGCGGTGACGCTGACCGTGCAGGGATCGCCGCTCGCGGTGGCTACGGCGCGCGAGACGCTCAACCACGCCTTCACCACCCAGGACCAGGGCTCCGTCTCCGGCGACCAGGAGCAGGAGTGGCAGCTGCTCCTGGAGCCGTGAGCGGGCCGCGCGACGTCGTCGCGGCCGGTTACCAGCGGGCCTCGACCTGGTCCTTGATACGGCGGTCGTAGAGGTCGCGGATCGCGGCGTGGGTGGCGTCGTCGAGCCCCGGGAGCCGGGCGGCGTCCGTGTTGGCGCGGGCCTGCTCGGGCGAGCGGGCGCCGGGGATCACGGTGGTCACGCCGGGCTGCTCGACGATCCAGCGCAGCGCGAGCTGGGCCGGGGTGCAGCCCGACGGCGCGAGGGCGGCGAACTCCGCGGCGGCCTCGACGCCCGTCGCGTAGTCCACGCCGGAGAAGGTCTCGCCGACGTCGAAGGACTCGCCGTGCCGGTTGTAGTTGCGGTGGTCGTTGTCCGCGAAGACGGTGTCCTTGGTGTACTTCCCGGTCAGCAGGCCGGAGGCGAGCGGGACGCGGGCGATGATGCCGACGCCGGCCTCCCGCGCGGCCGGGAGGACCTCGCGCAGCGGCTTCATGCGGAACGGGTTGAGGATGATCTGCACGCTGGCCACGTTCGGCCGCGCGATCGCGGTCAGCGCCTCCGCGCAGGTCTCCACGCTCACGCCGTAGGCCGCGATGCGCTCCTCCTCGACCAGGGTGTCCAGGGCGTCGAACACCTCGTCCGAGGAGTAGACCGGGGTGGGCGGGCAGTGCAGCTGCACCAGGTCGATCCGGTCGACGCCGAGGTTGCGGCGCGAACGGTCGTTCCAGGCGCGGAAGTTGTCGAGTACGTAGTTCTCCGGGATCTGCTCGACCCGGCGGCCCATCTTGGTGGCGACCAGCACGTGCAGGTCGGGGCGTCCGGCGAGGAACGCGGCGATGGTCTGCTCGCTGCGCCCGTCGCCGTAGACGTCCGCGGTGTCGAAGAACGTCACCCCGGACTCGGCCGCGGCCTCCAGGACCGACAGGGCCTCCTTGTCGTCGACGTCCCCCCAGTCCGCGCCCAGCTGCCAGGTGCCGAGACCGATGACGGATGCGTGCTGATCAGACCTACCGAAAGTGCGCTCGTCCATGACCTCAGTCTTTCATCCGCCGCCGGCCGGGGTGAGATGCGCCTGCACCGTGGGCGCGTACCGGTCCACCACGTCCTCCAGCGGGGCGCCCCGCACCCGCGTGCCGCGGGCGATCCCGAACATCACCCCGAGGCCGAGCAGGCCCGCGACGGCCAGCTCCGCCCGCAGGCCGGCGTCGGGGCCGTCCAGGCGCGCGGTGAGGCGATCGGTCACCTGGGTGCGGAAGTTGGCGCGCAGGATGTCGCCCTGCGCGCCGTGCAGGGGCGCGAACACGATCCGCAGGAGCGGGTCGGCGCCCTGCTGCGTCTGGCTGACCAGGACGTGCCGGACCATGTGCCGGCCGAGTTCGTCCAGCGGGGCGTCGAGCAGGGCCTCGGCGTCGGCCTCGAAGGACATGACGCGGGCGAACAGCGCGTCCTTGTTGCCGAAGTACTTCAGGATCAACGGTGCGCTGACACCGGCGCGTTCGGCCACCGCCTTGAGCGTGATGTCGCCGTGCGCGTGCCGGGCCAGCAGATACCGGGCGGCCCTGAGGATGGCCGCCTTGGTCGCCTCGGCGTCGCGGCGGGCGGGCGCGGCGCCGGCCGCGGTGGGAGGAGTGCTCACGGCACTCATGCTCCCTCCAGCGCCTCGTCGCGGCGGTCTCGGGTACCGCCTCGGGTACGGCGTGTCGTGCCAGTCCCGGGGTCGCCGGGGATGCTCAGGGCGGCGGCGCCTGCGATCAGGGCGACCGCGCAGGCCATGCCGAAGGCGAGCAGATAGCCGTGCAGGGTGGGCACGAGGGCGCCTCCGACCGGGCTGGTGTGGTGGACGAGCACGGCGGCGACGGCGGCGCTGGAGGTGGCCTGGCCGATGGTGCGCATCAGGACGTTGACGCCGTTGGCGGAGGCGGTCTGCTCGGCCGGGACGGCGCGCAGGATCAGGGTGGGCAGCGCCGAGTAGGCGAGGGTGGTGCCGGTCGACACCACCGTCGCGCCCAGGATGATCATCCAGAGGTCGCGGCTGTCGGCGATGCGCACGACGTAGCCGCAGGCGATGACGGCGGCACCGAGGGCGAGCGTGATGCGGGGGCCGCGGGCGGCGGAGATACGGGCCGACAGGGGCGAGAAGAGCAGCATGGTGACGCCGCCCGGCAGCAGGCACAGTCCGGTCTCCACGATCGACAGCCCGAGACCGTAGCCGGTGGCCTTCGGCGCCTGCACCAGCTGGGCGGTGACCAGGGAGTTGGCGTAGAAGGCGAATCCGGTGAGCAGTGCGGCCACGTGGGAGAGGCCGACGCGGGGACGGGAGACCAGGCGCAGGTCGACCAGCGGCGTCTCGGCGCGCAGCTGCCACCACCACCACAGGGCCAGGACGACGACGGTCGCGGCGAACAGGCCGAGGACCCGTGCGCTCCCCCAGCCCCACTGGCCGCCCTGGGACACCCCGAGCAGGAGGCAGACGAGCCCGGCGGCCAGGCCCAGCGCGCCGGGCACGTCGAACCGTCCGGGCTCCCGTACCGGCGACTCCCTGACCGCCCACCACACGCCGCCGACGCCGAGCACGCCGAGGGCGCTGGTCAGCCAGAACATGGTGTGCCAGTCGTAGTACTGCACGACCAGCGCGGCCAGCGGCAGGCCGAGCGCGGCGCCGATGCCGACGGTGGAGCTCATCAGCGCCACCGCGGAACCCCGGCGCTCGGGCGGCAGTTCGTCGCGCAGGATGCTGATCGACAGCGGCACCACGGAGGCGGCGGCACCCTGCAGGGCGCGGGCCGTGATGAGGACGGCGATGTCGGACGACAGCGCGCACATCACCGAGCCGATGGTCATCAGGACGAGCGCCGAGGTCAGCACTCTGCGCTTGCCGTACATGTCGCCGGCCCGGCCGAGGACCGGGGTGAGCACGGCGCCCGAGAGCAGGGTCGCCGTGACCGTCCAGGAGACCGCCCCCGCCGAGGCACCCGTCAGCCGGGGCAGGTCGGGCAGCAGCGGCACGACCACCGTCTGCATGACGGCCATGAGGATGCCGCCGAACGCCAGCACCGGAATCGTGAGCCGGCCGCGCAGCGGGGCGGCCGCCTCGGTGGTGCGGGGTATCGGTCCTGGCTGGTCCATCGACGCTCCAGTGTGGGGGCAGAGAAAAGGTGAATGCCTATTCACCTTACGCAGTGAATGGACATTCACCCAATTCCTTTTGCGTGGTGGTTTGCCCCACGGGCCACGGGTACCCGCGACGGACGCAACCGGCGTAAGCACGAAGGAGGGAATCACCCGTGTCGCAGGTCGAGGAATCCATCGAGGTCGGCGTCCCGGTCCACACCGCCTACAACCAGTGGACGCAGTTCGAGTCGTTCCCCGAGTTCATGGACGGCGTCGACCGCATCGAGCAGCGCACCGAGACGCTCACCCACTGGGTGACCAGCGTGAACGGCGTGCACAGGGAGTTCGACGCGGAGATCACGGAGCAGATCCCGGACGAGCGGGTCTCCTGGACGACGATCGCGGGCGAGGCCCGTCAGGGCGGGGTGGTGACCTTCCACCGCCTGGACGACGACCGCACCAAGGTCATGCTGCAGATGGACTTCCATCCGGACAACCTCACCGAGAAGGTCGGCGACAAGCTCGGATTCGTGAAGCGGCAGACCAAGGGCGATCTGAAGCGCTTCAAGGAGTTCATCGAGGAACGCGGCCGGGCGACCGGCGAATGGCGCGGCGCGGTCACCTGACGGTCGCCGCGCCGACCGCGCCTTCCCGAGTACGGCGGGGGTCTCAGCCCGAGGCCTCCGCCGTACGGCACTCCGGGTGCCCCCAGCCCTGCGCGTTCTTGGCGATGGACTCACCGGCCGCGTAGGAGCGGCCGCACAGGCAGCGCCCGGGGAACTTCGCCTTGATGGTGCGGGAGGAGGAGCCGCCGCCCTGCCGGGAGGCGCCGGGCTTGCGGCGCGCGCCGCCCGCCTTCGCGGCGCCCTGCTTCGGGGTGTCCGCGGACGCGGGCGGTTCGGCCGATCCGAGGGCGCTGCCCGCGGGCTCCTGGATCTTGGCCGCCTGGCTGGCGGCGCGGTCGGCGAAGTCGTTGAGCCGGTCGCCGTCGACCTGGTGCGCGGGCACGTAGCGGAAGTCGACCGTGCGGCCGTCGAGCAGAGCGTCGATGCGCACGACCAGTTCCTGGTTGGCGACCGGCTTGCCGGCGGAGGTCTTCCAGCCGTTGCGCTTCCAGCCGGGCAGCCAGGTGGTGACCGCCTTCATGGCGTACTGCGAGTCCATCCGGACCTCGAGCGGGACACTCGGGTCGGTGGCCGTCAGCAGCCGCTCCAGCGCGGTGAGTTCGGCGACGTTGTTGGTGGCCTTGCCGAGCGGCCCCGCCTCCCAGCGGGCCGGGGTCTCCGTCTCGTCGGCGACGACCCAGGCCCAGCCGGCCGGACCGGGATTTCCCTTCGAAGCCCCGTCGCACGCGGCCACAACACGTTCACGCATGCGCCCGATCATGCCATGGACCGGGGTGCCGCCCGGCCCGGGTTCAGGAGACGTCGGTGGTCTGCGGCATCTCGCCGGCCGTCGTCGTGACGTCGATGACCGAGAAGTTTGCGCCCTGCGGGTCGCTGAGCGCGGCGAACCGGCCGAAGGGGCTGTCCATCGGCCCGAACCGCAGCACGCCGCCGAGCTTGGTCGCCCGGGCGACGGCGTCGTCGCAGTCGGGGACGGTGAAGTAGACGTTGATGTACGGCGGCACCTCGGGCGGGAAGTCCTCCGTCATCTGCATCCGGCCGAGCACGGTGTTCCCGCCCAGGTCGAACATGCGGAAGTTGATGGCGTCGTCCTGCAGTTGCTTGGCCTCGTAGCCGAAGACCGAGGTGAAGAAGGCGTCGGACCTGCCCGGTTCACGGGTGAAGACCTCCGCCCAGCAGTACGCCCCGGGCTGCTGCGGCGGTGCCTCGAACCCCTCGTGGGTGCCCGCCTGCCAGACGCCGAAGACCACGCCACTGGGGTCGCGGCTCAGGCACATCGTGCCGAACTCGCCGACCTGCATGGGCTCCATCAGCACCTCGCCGCCGTTGTCACGGATCTTGGCGGCGGTGGCGGCGGCGTCCGCGGAGGCGAAGTACAGACACCACTGCGACTGGCCTTCCTGCCCGGACATCGGCGGGACGACGGCGGCCACCGCCTTTCCGTCGGCGTAGGCCTGCGTGTAGTTGCCGTACTCCGACGACGACTCGCCGAAGGTCCAGCCCAGGACGTCGCCGTAGAAGGTCTTGGCGCCCTCGAGGTCGCCGAACATCGCGTCGGCCCAGCAGGGGGTTCCCTCAGGTTGTACGGCCATGACTCGGCCCTCTCCCGAATAGGTGGAATCTGGTCCGTTTCCTCACGCTAGCCATCCCTGCGGCGAAGCGCGCGCCGAACGCCGGGGTCCGTTTCAGACTGGGGTGAGGGGCCGCGGAGCACGGGGATCGGGCCCTCACGGCGGGGGGAACGGACGGCGACGGGACGGGGTGCGCGATGACGGACGGGACCATGCGGGCATGGACGGTGCGGACGGCCGGGCCCGTCGAGAAGGGCGGGCTCCGGTACGGGGAGAAGCCGGTGCCGCGGCCGGCGGACGGCGAACTGCTCGTGCACGTGCGCGCGTGCGGGGTGTGCCGCACCGATCTGCACGTGACCGAGGGCGACCTGCCGGTGCACCGGGAGGGTGTGACGCCGGGGCACGAGGTGGTGGGCGTGGTGGCCGGGCTCGGGGCCGGGGTGGAGGGCTTCGCGACCGGCGACCGGGTGGGGGTCGCCTGGCTGCGGCACACGGACGGCACGTGCGCGTACTGCTCGCGCGGGGACGAGAACCTGTGTCCGGCATCGCGCTACACCGGCTGGGACGCCGACGGCGGCTACGCGGAGTACACGACCGTGCCGGCCGCCTTCGCCCACCGGCTGCCCGGTTCCGTCGACGACGTGGCGCTCGCGCCTCTGCTGTGCGCCGGGATCATCGGGTACCGCGCGCTGCGGCGGGCGGCGCTGCCGCCGGGCGGACGGCTCGGGCTGTACGGGTTCGGGGGCAGCGCGCACCTGTGCGCCCAGGTGGCGCTGGCCGAGGGCGCCAGGGTGCACGTCCTCACCCGCGGGGCGGCGGCGCAGCGGCTGGCGCTCGAACTGGGCGCGGCCTCGGCGCGGGACGCGTACGCGATGCCGCCCGAGCCGCTGGACAGCGCGATCCTGTTCGCGCCGGTCGGCGATCTGGTGCCGGTCGCGCTGCGCGCGCTCGACCGCGGCGGCACGCTCGCGGTCGCCGGCATCCACCTCAGCGACACCCCGCCGCTGCACTACGAGACCGAGCTCTTCTACGAGAAGCAGCTCCGCAGCGTGACCTCCAACACCCGTGCGGACGCGCGGGAGTTCCTGGCGCTGGCGGCCCGGCACGGCGTGCGCGCCACCACGCACCCCTATCCCCTGTCGCGGGCCGACGAGGCGCTGCGGGACCTCAAGGCCGGGCGGTTCGACGGCGCCGCGGTGCTGGTGAACGACGGGTCCTGAGCGCGACGAGGGCCGCGGGGGGCGCGCGGTGCGCCGTGTCCGTGAGGTGGCCGTGCGCCCTGTACGCCGGAGCGGGGAGGGATGATCACCGGCGCGCGATCACGTCGCCGACGCTCCGCCGCCTCGTCCGCGGAGTTTGCGCCTCCGGGCCGTGAAGCCGCCCCCCTCGCGCCGTACCGCGTGGCGATCACAACTGTTTGGCTTTTACATGCGGTTCGTATCCGTCGGCCGCCACGAAGTCGCCTTCCTCTCCGACCACTCCGTTCACCCCTGTACCTCGCCATGTGCATCCCCAGGGAGGGAATGTGTCCGCCCCCGAAAGCGCCTCCGGTCCCGCCACCGAGGAACCCGTCCCCGAACCCGACGGTCAGGCGCAGCTCACCAGTCTCAGCACCCAGGCGGCGCGCCAGCTCACCACGACGACCAAGTCCGAACCGCAGATGCAGGCCATCAGCTCGCGCTGGCTGCTGCGGTCGCTGCCCTGGGTGGACGTCAAGGGCGGCACCTACCGGGTCAACCGGCGGCTGCAGCTGCGCATCGGGCGCGGCCGCGTGCAGTTCGAGCAGAACGGCGCCGACGACATCAAGGTGATCCCGGAGACGCTCACCGAACTGCCGGTGCTGCGCGGCTACTCCGAGACCGACGTCCTCAGGGAGGTGGCGACCCGCTTCCGGGTGCGCGAGGTGCGGGCCGGGCAGGTGCTGTTCGAGGCCGGCCAGCCGGTCACCGAGGCGTATCTCGTCGTGCACGGCAGGTTCACCCGCTACGCCGCCGGCAAGTACGGCGAGGAGGAGATCATCGGGGTCGTCACGGACGGCGACCAGATGGGCGACGAGGCCATCGGGCAGTCCGACCCGCTGTGGCTGAGCTCGGTGCGGGCGGAGACGGCCGGCGTGGTGCTGGTGCTGCCCTGGGACGTCGTCACGGAGCTCACCGAGCGGGTGCCGTCCCTCGCGGCGCATCTGGCGGCGTTCGCGGAGCGGCAGAAGCTGCCGATGAACCGCAAGGGCGAGGCGGACGTGCCCGTGCAGGCCGGCCACGTCGGCGAGCACACGCTCGACGGCGGTTTCGTGAACTACGAACTCGCCCCGCGCGAGTACGAGTTGTCACTCACCCAGACCGTGCTGCGGGTGCACACCCGGGTCGCCGACCTCTACAACGACCCGATGAACCAGACCGAGCAGCAACTGCGCCTGACCATCGAGGAGATCCGCGAGCGCCAGGAGTGGGAGCTGGTCAACAACCGGGAGTTCGGGCTGCTGGCCAACGTCGACTACGGCCAGCGCATCAGCACCTTCACCGGCCCGCCCACCCCGGACGACATGGACGAACTGCTCGCCATGCGCCGGAAGACCAAGGTGTTCCTCGCCCATCCGAAGGCGATCGCCGCGTTCTTCCGGCAGTGCAACCGGCGGGGTCTGGTGCCGGGCACGGCCACCGTCGAGGGGCACGAGATCCCGGCCTGGCGCGGGGTCCCGATCTTCCCCTGCAACAAGATCCCGGTCAGCCCCCAGCACACCAGCAGCATCATCGCGCTGCGCACCGGGGAGAGTGACCAGGGAGTGATCGGCCTGTACCAGACGGGCATCCCGGAGGAGTACCAACCGGGCCTGAACGTACGGTTCATGGGCATCGACACGGCCGCGATCATCCGCTACCTGGTGACCGCCTACTACTCGCTGGCCATCCTGGTGCCGGACGCCGCGGGAATCCTGGAGAACGTCCAGCTCGGCCGGACGGCCGACTGAGGGTGGAGCACGCCATGAGTACGCCCGCCTCCCCGGCCGCGCTGCCGGGGCCGCCCAACCTGGCCCGGAGCGTGCGGGCCCGCCGGACCGGGGCGATCCCCGGCCTGCGGTACCGGCCCGTCGCCCCCGCCGATCCGGCCAAGGTGGAGGAGGTCGACACGAGACTGGAGGCCTGGGCCCACGACCTCGACCTGTTCCCCAAGGCGTGGTCGGGGGACTTCTCGGGCTTCCAGTTCGGCCGGGCCGTGGTCCTGCAGCATCCCGCGGCGGCCGACATGGAGCGGCTGACCGCCGCGGGCAAACTGCTGCTGGCCGAGAACCTGGTCGACAGCTGCTACTGCGAGGAGGACGAGGGCAGGGGCGCCGCCCGCCGCGGCCTCGGCGGCCGGCTGATCCTGGCCCAGTCGGCTCTCGACCCCTTCCAGGGTCCGCCGCTGCTGCAGGAGCAGTGGGCGCGGGGCGTGCAGGCCGACGGTCCGCTGCGCTCGTACCACTGGGCGCTCAAGGACTACGCCGCCGTGGCCACGCCCAGCCAGACCGACCGTTTCGTGCACGACATCGCCCGGCTGCACCTCGGCTATCTCGCCGAGGCGGCGTGGGCGGAGACCCGGCATGTGCCGCAGGTCTGGGAGTACCTGGTGATGCGGCAGTTCAACAACTTCCGTCCCTGTCTGTCGATCGTCGACGCGGTGGACGGCTACGAACTGCCCGAGCAGGTCTACGCCCGCCCGGAGATCCAGCGCATCACCGCCCTCGCCTGCAACGCCACCACCATCGTCAACGACCTGTACTCCTTCACCAAGGAGCTGGCCGGCGATCCCACCCACCTCAACCTGCCGCAGGTCGTCGCCGCCAACGAGCGGTGCGGGCTGAAGGCCGCGTATCTCAAGGCCGTCGACATCCACAACGAGATCATGGAGGCGTTCGAGGAGGAGTCCGTCCTGCTCGCCGCCACCTCTCCGCCCGTGGAGCGCTACGCCCAGGGGCTGTCCGACTGGGTGGCCGGGAACCACGAGTGGCACGCCACCAACACCCACCGCTACTCCCTGCCCAACTACTGGTAAAAGCAGCGCTACTGGCGTCATGTCAGCCGTACTACAAGGAGTCATCTGTTGACCATCGCCCCCGACGCCGACACCACGGCGGCACCGGTGCCGACCCAGTCCAGGTACCAGAACCGCGTCGCCGACTACTGGAACGCCGAGGAGAATCCGGTCAACCTCGAGCTGGGCAAGCTCGACGACCTGTACCACCATCACTACGGCATCGGCGACGCCGACCGCTCCGTGCTCGACGAGGCCGACCCGGCGCGCCGGCGGGAGCGGATCACCACCGAACTGCACCGCCTGGAACACGCCCAGGCCGAACTGCTGGCCGGCCACCTCGGTCCGCTCTCCCCCGCCGACCGTGTCTTCGACGCCGGCTGCGGGCGTGGCGGCGGCAGCGTCGTGGCCCATCTGCGCCACGGCTGCCAGGCGGACGGCGTGACCATCTCGGCCAAGCAGGCCGCGTTCGCCAACGAGCAGGCCCGCAAGCGGGGCATCGACGGCCAGGTGCGCTACCACCACCGCAACATGCTCGACACCGGCTTCGAGACCGGTGCCTACGCCGCCTCGTGGAACAACGAGTCGACCATGTACGTCGAGCTGGACCTGCTGTTCGCCGAGCACGCCCGGCTGCTGCGCCGGGGCGGGCGCTACGCGGTGATCACCGGCTGCTACAACGACGCCTACGGCCAGGCGTCCCGCGAGGTGTCCCTCATCAACGCCCACTACATCTGCGACATCCATCCGCGCTCGGAGTACTTCCGGGCGATGGCCCGCAACCGCCTCGTCCCCGTCCACGTCCAGGACCTCACCGCCGAGGCCATCCCCTACTGGGAGGTGCGCCGGCAGGCCGACCATCTGGTCACGGGCATCGAGGACACGTTCCTCACGGCGTACAAGAACGGCAGCTTCCAGTACCTGCTGATCGTCGCCGACCGGATCTGACGCCTCGCCGTCACACCGGAGGCGCGTTCAGGCTCTGGTGAAGCGCGTTCCGGCACGGGCTCGTGCGATGGTTGTGGCATCCCCGCATCGCGCGAGCCCGTGCCGGAACTCCCCCGGGCGGCTCCCCCTTGAACCGTGGGCATTTACTGTTCTACCTTCGCCACATGGTCGGGACATCAACGCCCGCTCACCAGGGACACAACTGGTGGCCGGCAGATGGGCCGGGTGATGCGGCATGCGTCCGCACCTCGCTCTGATCGAGGACGACCCCGACTTCGCACTGATGTGCCGTTCCTATCTCGAGCGCACGGGCTTCACGGTCACCTGGGCCATGGACGCACGCGCCGGAAAAGCCGTTCTGTACGAGGGCGGTGTCGACCTCGCCGTCCTCGATCTGGGGCTGCCGGACGGCAGCGGCCTGGAGCTGCTGCGGGCGCTGCGGTCCACCAGCCGGCTGCCGGTCATCGTCGTCACCGGCCGCGGCGCGGAGGCCGACCGGGTGGCGGGCCTGGAGATCGGCGCGGACGACTACCTGGTGAAACCCTTCTCGCAGCGGGAGCTGG
This sequence comes from Streptomyces sp. NPDC057616, assembly GCF_042800575.1. Classification (NCBI taxonomy): domain Bacteria; kingdom Bacillati; phylum Actinomycetota; class Actinomycetes; order Kitasatosporales; family Streptomycetaceae; genus Streptomyces; species Streptomyces sp. NPDC057616. Next base: position 56,607 of record NZ_JBHVGU010000037.1, on the reverse strand, counting down.
TGGCCCGCATCCGGGCCGTGCTGCGCCGCTCGCAGCCACCGGAGCTGCCGAGCGTGCTCCAGGTGGGCGCGCTGCGCATCGACTGCGCGGCCCGCCAGGCGTCCGTCGGCGGCGACCCGCTCACGCTGCGCCCCAAGGAGTACGCGCTCCTGGAGATGCTGGCCGCCGCGCCGGGCCGGGTGTTCTCGGCCGAGCAGTTGCTGGAGCGGATCTGGGACGCCTCCTGGCAGCAGCAGGCGACCGTCGTGGAGCACGTGTACCGGCTGCGCGGCAAGCTCGCCCGGTCGTCCGGGCCGGCCCCGCGGATCACCACGGTGCGCGGCTACGGCTACCGCCTCGACCCCTGAGAGACCGCACCGGACGCGGAGGTCCGCCCATGCCCGACGCCCCGGACTTCCGGAGCCTGTTCGACGCGACGCTCTCCCCGCTGCTCATCCTCGACCCCGGCTTCACGATCGTCGAGGTCAACCGCGCCTATCTGGCGGCCACCCGCTCGGACCGCAGCATCGTCGGCCGCCCGATCTTCGACGCGTTCCCCGACAACCCGGACGACCCCTCGGCCGACGGCGTCGCCAATCTGCGCCGTTCGCTGGAGACGGTGGCGGCGAGCGGCCGTACCGACACGATGGCCCTGCAGCGCTACGACATACCCAACGGCGAGGAGGGCGGCTTCAGCGAGCGGTACTGGAGCCCGGTCAACACGCCGGTCCTGGGCGACGACGGGCGGGTGCGGTACATCATCCACCGGGTCGAGGACGTCACGGACTTCGTGCGCCAGCGCCGGGTCGGCCGGGAGCAGCAGCGGGCCGCTGCCGAGGCGCAGATGCGGGCCGAGGGGATGGAGATCGACCTGTTCGTACGGGCGCGGGAGATCCGCGAGGTGAACGAGCAGCTGAGCCGGGCCAACGCCGAACTCGCCGCGGCGGGGCGCCGGTTGCGGGAGGAGCAACAGGCCAAGGACCGCTTCATCGCCACGCTCTCGCACGAGCTGCGCAACCCGCTGGCCGCGGCGACCGCGGCCACCGAACTGCTCGCCCTCGACATGCCGGAGGGCCATCCGGCGCTGTCCGTCCTGGAGCGGCAGCTGGGCATCCTGGCGCGGATGAGCAACGACCTGCTGGACGGCACGCGGGCGGTGACCGGACGGCTGGAGCTGGTGCGGGACCCGGTCGACCTGCGCTCCGTCGTGCACGGCGCATGTGCCGACATCAGCGGCCTGTTCGGGCACGAGGGCCGCACGCTCGGCGTCGTGCTGCCGGCCGAGCCGGTGCTGGTCGACGGCGACCGGCTGCGGCTCGCCCAGGTGCTGACGAACCTGCTGTCGAACGCCCTCAAGTACACCCGGCCGGGCGGCCACACGCAGGTGGGGCTGACGGCCGCGGACGGCCGGGCGCGGCTGACCGTGCGGGACGACGGCATCGGCTTCGAACCCGCCCAGGCCGAGGAGCTGTTCGGGGTGTTCATGCGGGCGGCACCGGCCGGCCCGGACACCCCCGAGGGCCTGGGGCTGGGACTGGCGGTGGCGCGGACGATGGTGGAGCTGCACGGCGGCGTGATCAGCGCGCACAGCGACGGACCGGGCAAGGGCGCGGCCTTCACGGTGCTGCTGCACACGACCGGCTCCGCGGGCCCGCGGCACTCCCGCCCGCCGGCCGTCCCGAGCGCTCCCCGCAGGCTGGGCCTGCTGATCGTCGAGGACAACGCCGACCTGGCCGAGACCTACCGCACGCTCCTGGCGCGCCAGGGCCACGACGTCACGGCGGTGCACTCGGGCCGGGACGCCCTCGCCGCCACCGAGGCCCGCTCCTTCGACGTCGTGCTGTGCGACCTGGGCCTGCCGGACATCGACGGGTACGCGGTGGCGCGGGCGATCCGCGCCCGGACGGGCGGTGACACACCGCGGCTGATCGCGGTGTCGGGGTTCAGCCAGGGCACCGACCGCGCGCTGTCCCGGGCGGCCGGGTTCGACGCCCATCTGGCCAAGCCGCTGCCGCTGACGGATCTGCTGGAGCTCCTGGAGCGGCTGGACGGTTCCTGAACTCACCTCTGTGACTTCCGTGTTGGGCCCGTGTGTGCTTGCCTGGTGAGCCGTTTTCGGTCGCCGGTGCAGGAGTCGCCGTATGCGGAAGCCGTGGATCGTGGGATCGCTGCTGGCCGGAGTGCTGCTGCTCGGTGCGTGCACCGATCCGTCGTCCGTGCCGCAGGCGCCGCCCTCCCCCGCGCCGCCGCAGGGGTCCGCCACCACGACCCACCAGCCGGCGCCCGCCTCCCCGGGCATTCCGGCGGTCCGGCCCCGGGTGCTCTATCTCGGGGACTCGCTGGCGATGGAGGCGCAGAACGTCCTCGGCGAGCAGCTCCGCACGGACCTGGGGGCGACGTACACCAGCGCCCCGTACTCGGGCACCACCCTGTGCGACTACCTCGAGGGCACCGGGAAGCGGTCCCTCGTGCCGGACGCGGACAAGGCGGCCGCGCTGGTGCGCGCCCGGCACCCGGACTACGTGGTGCTGCAGTTCTGGGGCAACGCGTGGGGCTACACCTGGTGCATGGACGGGATCACCTACAACGCCTCGCAGCAGCAATACTTCACGCGCTACCGCGCCGACCTGCGCCGGCTCACCGAGCAGATCGCCGCCGCGGGCGGAAGCAGGCGCCCGAAGATCGTGTGGGTGCTCCAGGGCCCGGACCCGATCACCCCCGACCGGGTCCGGCGGGTGAACGAGATGTACGGGCAACAGGCCGCCGCCTCGGGCGACCTGGTCTCCGACGCGGGCGCCGCGGTGAGTCCCGCCGGGGCCCGCTACACCTGGTCCCAGGACCTGCCCTGCACCGCCTACGAGCACCGGCACACCGCCTACTGCACCGACCCCGGCCGCGACCGCACCGCACTCCACTTCGGCAAGGACTACCTGCACTTCTGCCTGGCGCCGACGACCCCGACGCCGAGGCCGTGCCCGGCGCGCTCCCCCGGCATCCTGCGGATCGCCCGGGCGATCACGCGGACGGTCGCGGAAACAGTTCGCGCTCGATGAGCCGGTTGAGGTGCCGGCGGGCCTCCTCGGTGCTCAACGGGGGTGCCTGGCGCAGCCGTTGCAGTGCGAGCCCGTCGGCGAGGGCGGCGAAGCGGACGGTGAAGCCGTCGAGGTCGCCGCAGCTGAACTCCCCGTCGGCGACGCCTCGTTCGGCCAGTTCGCGGATCTGGCGGTGCCAGGCCTGGTAGCGCTCGGCCTGGCCGCGGGCGAAGCCCTCGTCCGCGGCCTGCTCGCCCGCGGTCCAGTAGTCGAACCACATCCGCCAGTGCCGGTCGGTGTCCTCGGTGAACAGCGCGTCCACGAGCAGCCCGAGGGCCTCGGCGCCACTGGTCGCGTGCTCGGCGGCCTCGTGCAGGGCGGCGTAGTAGCGCTCGATGTGCAGCACCATGGCCTCGGAGAGGATCTCCTGCACGCTGCCGAAGTGGTAGGTGACGGTTCCGACGGACACCCCCGCCGCCGCGGCCACGTCGCGCACGCCGACCGACGTGTAGCCGCGCTCGGCGATGAGCGGGACGGCCGCCTCGACGATCAGGCGCCGGCGCACCTCGGTGGGCTGCCGGGTCCGGTCGGCGGCGGCGACCGCGCGGCGCGGGCCGCGCGCGCTCTGCCGGGGCTGTTCGGCGGCCGTCATCCCGACGTCCTCGGGGTGGTGCGGTGCCATGCGCGCTCGGCCACTGTCTCTCCGTCCGCCCGTGCTTCGATACGGCTGTCCATGATGAAGTCCGCGGCCGTGGCGCGCAGCTCCGTGCGCGTCATGATCTCAGCGTCCCAGTCGTCCCCGCGCCGCAGCCGGATGCACCACTCGGAGACGGCCCGTGCGGACAGCGGATCGCCGGTGCGGATGGTGTACGTCTCGCGGGCGCTCTCCTCGTAGCGCAGCCCGTCCGGGTACGTCCGGGTGCCGCCGTAGCCGGGATCGACCTCCAGCGTCCATTCGCCCCGGGCGACGTCGTGCGAGACCAGCCGCTCGGGGCGCGGGTCGGCGGGCACGTCGTGGACCACGGGCATGGGGGGCGCCTGCTCCGGTTCCTCGAAGCGGACGGGTGCCTCGTCGACGGGGTCGCGGACGGGCAGCAGGACGGCGCTGGCGGCGGGCACCACGTGCAGCGCGCCGCGTTCGGCGTGCGGCCACACCCACGGCCAGTACGTGTCGGAGACGGCGACGCGGACGCGGTGGCCGGGCGGGAAGGCGTACCCGATGCCGTTGAGGTCGAACTCGACGTCCTCGTACGTGCCGGGGGTCCACTCGACGGCCCGGTCCCGCCCGTGCCTGCTGAGCAGGTTGAGCACGCCCCGGGTGACCAGCGTGGAGGAGCCGTCGGGGGCGACGTCGCACAGCCGGGCCACGACATGGGCCCGTGGTGCGGTGCTGTCGAGGCGGAGGCGGACCCGTGGGCGGCCGAGGATCTCGATGCGCCCGGTCAGGGGCGCGGAGTCGAAGCAGACGGACCGCCCGTCCTCCTCGCGCTGGTCGGGCGGCAGGTCACCGGCGTTGCCGAACGGGAAGAAGCGGCCTGCGTCGAGCCCGGTGTGCTGCGGCGAGCGCACGAGGACGGGCTCGCGGCTCTCGCCCAGCGGCCGGGTGTCCCAAGTGACGTGCGGGCTGGGCCACTTCGCGTCGCTCACCCAGCGGCCCGGCATCTCCGCGTACGTCGGGGCGGGCGCGACGGGGCCACCCAGCCAGGCGCGCAGCAGCGGCTCCTCCATCACTCCGGTGTCGACGCCCTTGAGGTGCTGGTCCCACCAGCGCAGCGTCTCCTGGAGGAACCCGATCGCCGGTCCGGGCGGCAGGCCGCGGTCGGGGTACTGGTGCGACCAGGGGCCGACGATGCCCCGTACCCGGTCGCCGGGCAGGTGCTCCACGAGGCGCAGCACCGTGTCGCGGTACGGGTCGTGCCAGCCGCCGACCGCGAGCACGGCCGCGTCGACGGCACCGTAGTCCTCGCAGATGCTGCCGTGCTTCCAGTAGGCGTCGCGCCGCTGGTGCGCGAGCCAGGTGTGCAGGAAGGGTTCGAGAGCGTCGAGGCGCTCGCGCCACATGGGCAGCCAGCGGTCCGCGCCGACGTTCGCCGGGTCCGGCGGGCGGGCCGCGAAGGCGAGCATGGTGCCGGCCCAGGCGAGCATGTCGATGCCGAGGACGGCGCCGCCGGTGTAGTGGACGTCGTTGTCGTAGCGGTCGTCGGTCGAGCAGACCGTGACGACGGCCTTGAGCGGTTCGGGCGCGAGGGCGGCGATCTGCAGGGAGTTGAAGCCGCCCCAGGAGATGCCGAACATGCCGACCTTGCCGGTGCACCAGGGCTGCGCGGCAAGCCAGTTGACCACGTCGACGCCGTCGGCGAGCTCCTGGGCGTCATACTCGTCGCCGGGCGTGCCCTCGCTGTCGCCGTGGCCGCGGATGTCGACGCGGACGGAGGCGTACCCGTGCCCGGCGTACCAGGGGTGGCGCTGGGCGTCGCGCGGCGCGGTCCAGTCGCTCTTGCGGTACGGCAGGTACTCGAGCAGCGCGGGCACCGGGGCGGTGGCCGCGTCGGCCGGGCGCCAGATGCGGGCGTGCAGCCGGGTCGCGCCGTCGCGGGTGGGGATCCACACGTCCTCGCGGACGACCTGGTGCTCGAACCGGTCGCGGTACCTCACGAAACTCCTTCGGCGATCGAGGCGGACGAAGTGTCCGGGCCGTCCTGGGCGTCGGGTCCGTCCTGTCCGTCCTGGGCGGCTACGGGCCGCCAGCGGCGGACGCGGTGCCCGTGGCCGTGGTCGGTCCACAGGTCGCCGTCCTCGGCCGCGTCGGCCCATTCCCGGACTCGACCGGCGGGCGCCTGTGCGTCGGGATCGGGTTCGAGCGCGGCCGCCATCAGCCGGCAGGTGTAGGGGTGGCCGGGGTCGGCGAAGACGGCCTGGGTCGGGCCCTCCTCGACCACGACGCCGTCCCGCAGCACCACGACGCGGTCCGCGATGCCGCGCACCACGGCCAGGTCGTGGCTGATGAACAGACAGGCCAGCGCCCGCTCCCGGCGCAGGTCGTCGACCAGGCGGAGCACGTCGGCCTGCACCGAGACGTCCAGCGCGGTGGTGATCTCGTCGGCGACGAGCACGTCCGGCTCGCCCGCCAGCGCCCGTGCGATACCGATGCGCTGGCGCTGGCCGCCGGAGAGCTGGGCGGGCAGCCGGTCGGCGAGTGCGGGGTCGAGGCGTACGTCGGTGATGAGGCGGCGGGCGCGTTCGGCCGCCTCGCCCCGGGCCGCCGCCGTGCCGAAGAACCGTAGCGGGCGCCGGACCGCGTCCCCGACCGTGCGCCGGGGGTTGAGCGAGGTGTCCGCGTTCTGGAAGACCAGCTGCACCCGGCGGCGCAGGGACATCGGGCGCCGCCGGGCGGGCCGGGCCAGGTCGCCCGCCCCATGGGCCAGCGTGCCGCCGGACGGTGTGTGCAGCCCTGCCAGGGTCCAGGCCAGCGTGGACTTGCCGCTGCCCGACTCCCCCACCAGGGCGAGGACTTCGCCGCGCCGCACCTCGAACGAGACGCCGTCGACGGCGCGCGTCCTGCCGTGGTCGACGATGACGTCACGGGCGCAGACGGCGACGGCCGCGTCCTCGGGCACGACGGCCCGCGGCCGGATCTCCCGCTCCCCGCTCTCGGCCACCACGGCGAGACCGTCGTCGTCCAGCCGCGGCACGCTCGCCAGCAGCCGCCTGGTGTACGGCTCGCGCGCCCCGGAGAACAGCTGCCGGGTGGGGGCCGACTCCACGACCCGGCCCGACTGCAGCACGCACACCTCGTCGGCGAGGTGGGCGACGACGCCGAGGTCGTGGCTCACCAGCACGGCCGCCAGGCCGAGTTCGTCGCGCAGGGCGGCGATCAGGTCCAGCACGCCGCGCTGGGTGACCACGTCCAGGCCGGTCGTGGGCTCGTCGAGGACCAGCACCTTGGGGCGGGCCGCGATCGCCATGGCGATGGCGACACGCTGCTGCTGGCCGCCGGAGAGCTCGTGCGGATAGCGGCGGGCCAGCTCGGCCGGGCCCGGCAGCCGGACCTGCTCCAGCAGGTCGGTGACGGGGACGGTGCCGCCCGCCTCCTCGATCTGCCGGCCGACGCGCATGGAGGGGGTCAGTGCCTGGCCCGCGTTCTGGGCGACCAGGGCGACCGTCCCGCCGCGCAACCTCCGCAACTCCCGTGCGGGCAGCGCGAACACGTCCTGGCCGTCCACGTGGACCGAGCCGCCGGTGACCCGCGCGCCGTGGCGCAGATGCCCGAGCAGGGTCGCGGCGAGGGTCGACTTGCCGCTGCCGGACTCCCCGACCAGCGCGAGCGTCCGCCCGACGTGGGCGCGCAGCGACACCTCGTGCACCACGGGTACCTCACGGCCGCCCGAACGGTAGGCCACGGAAAGGGAGTCGACACGGACGAGCGGGTTCATCACAGGCCCTCCCTGACGCGGTCGACGCCCCATGTCCTGGACAGGCCGTCGGCGGCGAGGTTGAGTCCGATCACGAGCGTGGCCAGGGCGACGATCGGCGCGATGCTCGCCATCGGGACGACGGTGATGGCGGTGCGGTTCTCGGCGACCATCAGGCCCCAGTCGGGGGTCGGCGGGTTGGCGCCGAAGCCGAGGAAGGACAGCGAGGAGATCAGCAGGACGACCCAGGAGGCCCGCATGGCGAACTCGACGCACACCACGTCGACGATGTTCGGCAGGATCTCGCGGCGCAGGATCGGCCAGGTGCCCTCGCCGCGGGCGCGGGCGGCGGTGACGTAGTCGGCGGGTACGACGGCGAGGGCGGCGCCGCGCACGACCCGTACCACCTGGGGGACGAACACGACGGCGACGGCGAGGACGATGACCGCCCAGCCGGTGCCGAGCGCGGTGACCACGACCAGCAGCGCCAGGACCGCGGGGATGGACAGCACCGCGTCCAGCACCCGCCCCAGCACGTCGTCGAACCAGCCGCCGCGCAGGGCGGCCGCGCAGCCGACGACCGTGCCGAGGGCGACGGTCAGGACGGTGGCGGTGACGGAGACGCCGAGCGCGTACCGGCCGCCGTACAGCACGCGCGCGAGGACGTCGCGCCCGTACTGGTCGGTGCCGGCCCAGTGCGACCCGCTCGGGCCGAGGAGGGCGTGCGAGGCGTCGCTCGCGACGGGGTCGTAGGAGGTGAGGAGCGGGGCCAGCAGGGCGATCACGACGTGGACGGCGACGATCGCGAGGCCGGCGACGGCGGTGCGCGAGGAGCGCAGGGTGCGCCAGACGCGTGCCGCGGCGGGTGGGGCCGGGGCGGCGACCGGGGCTGCGGAGTCGAGCGCGGTCATCGGGTCCTCCCTCGGGTGCGGAGCCTGGGGTTGAGGGCCATGGCGCCGAGGTCGGCGGCGAGGTTGCACACGACGTAGACGACGGCGCTGATCAGGGCGATGGCCTGGACGACGGGCAGGTCCCGGTTCTGCACCGAGGAGAGCATCAGCTTGCCGATGCCGGGGTAGTTGAAGACGTTCTCGACGACGGCGACGCCGCCGAGCAGCCAGGCCACGTTGAGCGCGATCACGTGCAGGGTGGGCAGCAGCGCGCTGGGCAGGGCGTGCCGGGTGACGACCCGCCAGGTGGACAGGCCCTTGAGCCGGGCGGTGGTGACGAACTCGCTCGCCATCACGTCGATCACCGAGGTGCGGGCCATGCGGACGATGTAGGCGGCCATCACCACGGCGAGGGCGAGCGCCGGGAGCCAGACGGCGGGCAGCAGCCGGCCGACGGTGGCCTCGGGGCCGTAGAGGACGACGGCGGGGAACCAGGGCAGTGCGATCGAGAAGCACAGCACCAGGACCGTGGCCACGACGAACTCGGGGACGCTCATGCCGACGAGGCTGACCGTCGAGATGAGGTGGTCGGGCCAGCGGTCGCGGTGGAGGCCCGCGACGATGCCCAGGACCAGCGAGCCGGTCACCGCGAACAGGACCGTGATCACGGCGATGAGCGCGGAGTTGCCCAGGTACTGGGCGACTTCACCGCCCACCGCCTTGCCCGTGACGAGGGAGACGCCGAGGTCGCCGTGCAGGGCGCCCCACACCCAGTCGCCGTAGCGTTCCCAGGCCGGCTTGTCGAGGCCGAGGCTGCCGCGCAGCTGGGCGACGGCGTCCGGGGTCGCGTCCTTGCCGAGGACCTGGGTGGCCACGTCGCCGGGCAGTGCCTGCACGGCGAGGAAGACCAGCACGGAGGAGAGCAGCAGGGTGCCGAGCGCGGCCGCGGTCCGGCGGGCGACGAAGGACAGCATGCTCACGCCCCCTTCAGGCCGATGCCGAGATAGTCGAACTCGAAGCCGTGCTCGGCGTATCCGCGCACCTCGCGCGAGATGCCGACGAGCCGGTCCGCGAACATGGGCGTCATCGCGCCGCCTCTTTCGATCACCAACGTCTGTGCCCGGCCGTAGAGTTCACGGCGTCTGGCGTCGTCGGTCTCGGCGCGCGCCCGGTCCAGCACGGCGTCGAACTCCTTGTCGGACCAGGCGGTCTCGTTGTACGAGGAGCCGCTGCGGAAGATCTGGGTGAGGAGCTGGTCGACAGGGCGGCCGGTGTACCAGTACGTGGCCATCAGGGGCTTCTTCATCCAGATCTGCGTGTAGTACGAGTCCGCGGACGCCGTCCTGACCCGGACGCGGATGCCCGCCCGCTTCGCCGTGTCCTGGTAGGCGAGCGCCATCGGCGTGAAGAGGGGGTCGTACGAGGAGGTGTACAGGTCGACGGCGAGTCCCTCGTGGCCCGCCTTCTTCAGCAGGAACCGGGCCTGGTCCGGATCGTGCTGCGGATGGGCCGCGAGGTGCGCCGGGTCGTCGGGCGGCACCGGGTTGTCCCAGCCGGCCGTGCCCGCGCCCTGCAGAGCGGCCTTCACCACGTGCTCGGGGTCGTACGCGAGCTTCATGGCCTGCCGGACGCGGACGTCGGTGAAGGGCTTCTCGGTGGTGAGCATCGGCAGCACGTACCACTGGGCGTTCTTCACGCGCGCGATCGTGGCGCGGTCGGAGGCGGCGACGACGCGGGCGGTGGCGAAGTCCAGGTTCGTCTGGGACAGCAGGTCGACCTGGCCGGCGAGCAGGGCGTTGGAGCGGGCGGACATGTCGGCGACGGAGTAGAAGTCGATCGCGTCGAGGACCGGGCGGCCCGCCCAGTGGTCCCGGTAGGCGGTGACACGGCCGGGGCCGGCCGGTGCGAAGGACTCCAGCCTGAAGGGGGCCCGGTGCCGATGCCGGTGCGGCCGGCGGCCCGCCCGCCGCCGTCGGGGACGACGTAGCAGTTGTAGTGCGTGAGCAGGCTCGGGAACTCGGCGTTCGGGGTCTTCAGCGGGACGACGAGGGTGTGGGCGTCGGGTGTGCGCAGCCGCTTCGGGTCGACGAGTGGGGCGAGCACGGACGCCTGCGGGGAGGCCGTCGCCTTGTCGAGGATGTGGCGCAGCGTGTAGGCGGCGTCGGCGGAGGTGAAGGCGCGGCCGTCGTGGAAAGTGACGCCCTTGCGCAGCCGGAAGGTCCAGGTGCGCGCGGCGCCGTCCGGTTCCCAGGACTCGGCCAGGTCGGGCGCCGGTGTGCCGTCGGGGCCGATGCGGACGAGCCGGTTGTAGAGGGCGCCCAGGTATTCGTAGGCGGACAGGGAGCTCGCGGGGTCGAGGGTCTCGGCGTCGGAGGCGGGCGGCCGGGCGATCCGCAGGGTGCCGCCGCGGTCGGGTGCGCCGCGCAATGCGGCGGCCGGCACCGCGGGGGCGGCGTCGGCGCCCGTACAGCCGGTCAGCAGCCAGGACGCACCGAGCGAGGCCGCGGCGGCGCCCGCGGCGAGCACCGAGCGGCGCCCCGGCTGGTGGATGTCGGGCATGGACCGACCGCCCCTCTCGCTATTCGTTCAGCGGAACGATTGAGTGAAGTGCGTGAACGATAACCAGCCCGCGGTGCCCCGCCAACCCTTCGGGCGCGGAAATTCACCATCGGAAACAGAGGCGTTACCGGGAACGCCGGGCGGGCGGAGCCTCTGGAGTCCCGTGGTCTGCCGCCGGGTGATGCCCTGCTCGGGCCAGACGACCTGCGAGCGGGCCGCCCACCGTCTGCGGATCCGCATCCCCTCCTGGGCCTCGGGCGCCCGCGCCATCCTCAACGGCCGTGCGCTGCCCGACCGTCCGGAACCGGGCAGCCTGCTCTCCCTGGACCGCGCCTGGCGCACCTGCGACCGGATCGAGGTCACCCTGCCGATGCGCACGGTCGTCGAGGCGACCCCCGACGATCCCGACGTCCAGGCGGTGCTGCACGGCCCGGTGGTGCTCGCCGGCCCACGGCGACCGGGCGAACCCCTGGCTGCCCCGCCTCGACGTCGGCTCGGTCGAGCAGCGGTCGCCCCACCGCGCTTCACCGCCCGCGCGGACGGCGAGGACGTGACCCTGCTGCCGGTCGCCCGCGTCCACCACCAGCACTTCTCGGTGTACTGGCTCACCGGCGAACCCCCGCCCCCGCCGCCGGAGTTCGCGGCCTGACACCGCTTCGACGAGACGTCAGGCACCGTCGCGGCGCACGCGACCGGCAACGGCAGGACGGCCCGGCTCCCGGGCGGGGGCCTCCTGGTCGGCGTCCGGGAAGCTCGGCGGGGCGGTGGCGCTGGACGGCACGGACGGCCATGTCGCCCTCGCCGAGGACCTGTTGGCCGGAGCGTCCGCCTACTCCCTCGCCGCATGGGTGCGGCTCGACGGCGGCCGGGCCCCTGGAGCCGGATCTTCGACGTCGACACCGGCGTCACGCCGACCTGCTCCTGACCCCGCTCAGCGGTGACGGCACGCCGCGGTACGCGATCACCGCGAGCGGTGCGGGCGCCGAACAGCGCATCGACGCCGACCCGTTGCCCACCGGCCGGTGGATGCACGTGGCGGTGGCCTACGGCGGCGGAACCGCCGAGCTGTACGCCGACGGCACCGAGGCGGGCCGCAACGCACAGGTCACCGTGGAGCCACGGCACTTCGGCAACCGCATCCGCGCCGGCTACGTCGGCGGGCCGCGGTACGCCGACCCGTATCTCAAGGGCCAGGTCGACGACTTCAGGGTGTACGGCAAGGCGCTGAGCGCCGCCGAGGCGGCGGCGCCGGCGCAGGCACCGTCCGCGTCACGGGCGGGCGGACACGGCCGGTCCGCCCGCCCGGTGGCGGCGGGCCGGCCGTCAAGCCGGCGCGGCAGGACGGCGTCACTCGCCCGTGTAGGCCTTCTCCAGCGCGGCGATGTCGAGCTTGCCCATGGAGAGCATCGCCTGCATCGCGCGCGACGACTTCGCCGTGTCGGGGTCGCTGATCATCTCGTCCAGCCGCTCGGGGATGACCTGCCAGGAGACGCCGTAGCGGTCCTTCAGCCAGCCGCAGGGGCCGGGCTCGCCGCCGCCCTCGGTGAGCTTGGTCCAGTAGTAGTCGATCTCCTCCTGGTTCTGGCAGAACATCTGGAAGGAGATCGCCTCGGTGAACTTGAACTGGGGGCCGCCGTTCAGGGCGACGAACCGGTGGCCGTTGATCGTGAACTCGACGGTCAGCACGGTGCCCGCCGGCTGCATGGCGCCCTCGGTGTAGTGCGACACCCTGCCGACGCTGGAGTTCTTGAAGACCGAGACGTAGTAGTGGGCGGCCTCCTCGGCCTGGCCGTCGAACCAGAGACACGTGGTGAATCCGTCGGTGGTCATGTCTTCTCCTCGTGGGGCGCGAAACGCGGTCACCTCTAACGACTGATGCCTGCCACGGAACTCATCGGTGGACGGGCCGGTTAATCCGGATGGCCGCGGCACCTACCGGAACTACGCTCCGCACATGACGTCTTCGCCTGCCGACACGGCAGAGAACGCAGAGCCCTCCGCCGGCATCCGGCCCTTCCGCCTCGACATCCCGCAGAGCACCCTCGACGACCTGCACCACCGCCTCGACCTCACCCGCTGGCCCGACGAGCTGCCCGGCACCGGCTGGTCGTACGGCGTACCCGCCGACTACCTGCGTGAACTCGCCACGTACTGGCGTCACTCCTACGACTGGCGGGCCGCCGAGGCAGAGCTCAACCGGCTGCCGCAGTTCACCACCACCATCGACGGCTCGACCGTCCATTTCGCCCACATCCGCTCCCCCGAGCCCGACGCGACCCCGCTGATCCTCACGCACGGCTGGCCCGGCTCGATCGTGGAGTTCCTGGACGTGATCGGGCCGCTCACCCATCCCGCGGCGCACGGCGGCGACCCGGCCGACGCCTTCCACCTCGTGATCCCGAGCATCCCCGGCTTCGGGCTGTCCGGCCCGCCCGCGGACACCGGCTGGGAGGCGGGCCGCGTCGCCGACGCCTGGGCCGAGCTGATGAGGCGGCTCGGCTACGAGCGGTTCGGGGCGCAGGGCGGCGACTGGGGCGCCGCGATCTCCCGCGAGCTGGGCCGGGCGCACCCCGACCGGGTGACCGGGGTCCATCTCAATCTGCTTCCGGGCGGGCAGCAGCTCACCGAGCCGACGCCGGAGGAGCTGGACGAGCTCGGCACGGAGGAGCAGGAGCGGGCGCTGCTGTCGTGGCGCCGGTGGAGCGAGTGGTCGCGCGAGGGCACCGGCTACGCCATCCTGCAGTCCACCCGGCCGCAGACCGTGGCGTACGCCCTGACCGACTCGCCCGTCGGCCAACTCGCCTGGATCGTCGAGAAGTTCCAGGAGTGGACGGACTCGCCGCTGCTGCCCGAGGAGGCCGTAGACCGGGACCGGATGCTCACCAACGTGATGCTGTACTGGCTGACCGGCACGGCCGGTTCCGCCGGCCGCATCTACTACGAGCGCGCGCACGCCACGGGCCGCCAGGCTCTGCCCACCGAGCCGTCGGCCGCGCCCACCGCGCTCGCGGTCTTCCCGGCCGAGCCCCAGCTCCCGCTGCGGCACAAGGCGGAGCGCACGGAGAACCTGGTGCGCTGGACAGAGTTCGACCGCGGCGGTCACTTCGCGGCGATGGAGGAGCCGGACCTGCTGGTCGGCGACGTGCGGGCGTTCTTCCGGCAGCTGCGCGAGAAGGGCTGACACCGGTTTTCCGCGAGGACGGATGAGGCGGGCCCCGTCTGAGGGGACCGTGCCGGCGGGGCTCTGCCCGTGGCGAATCTGCCGCGGGCAGAGAAACGGCGTCGGCGGGCGCGGGCGGGCCAAGAGTGGAGTCGACGGCAACACGGCCCGACGCCCCGACAGGAGAGACCATGACTCCACTCACCGCCTTCTCGCCCCGCGCGGAGGAGGGCGACACCCCACCCAGCCGGTTCGACGACCATCTCGCGGCCCAACTCCTCGGCCAGCGCATCGTGCTCCTGGGCACCCAGGTCGACGAGGTCTCCGCGAACCGGGTCTGCGCCCAGCTGCTCCTGCTGTCCGCGGAGGACCCGCGCACCGACATCAGCCTGTACGTCAACAGCCCGGGCGGTTCGGTGCACGCGGGTCTGGCGATCTACGACACGATGCGGCTGATCCCCAACGACGTCTCGACCCTCGCGATGGGCTTCGCCGCGAGCATGGGCCAGTTCCTGCTGAGCGTCGGCGCGGCGGGCAAGCGGTACGCCCTGCCGAACGCGCGGATCATGATGCACCAGCCGTCGGCGGGGATCGGCGGCACCACCGCGGACATCGAGATCCAGGCGGAGAACCTGGAGCATACCAAGCGGACCATCGAGCGGCTCACCGCCGAGCACACCGGCCAGAGCCCGGAGACCATCTCGCGCGACGGCGACCGCGACCGCTGGTTCACGGCCGAGGAGGCCATGGAGTACGGCATGGTGGACCGGGTCCTGGACTCCCTCGCGGACGTCCGCCCGACCGCCTCGAAGCGACGGATGGGACTGTGACATGGGGAACTACACGATTCCGTACGTCATCGAGCGGACCGCGCACGGCGAGCGCTCCTCGGACGTCTTCAGCCGGCTGCTGTCCGAGCGGATCATCTTCCTCGGCACCGAGATCGACGACGGCGTCGCCAACGTCGTCATCGCGCAACTCCTCCATCTGGAGTCGGCGGCTCCGGAGAACGAGATCGCGATCTACATCAACTCCCCCGGCGGATCCTTCACCTCGCTGATGGCGATCTACGACACGATGACCTTCGTGCAGGCGCCGATCTCGACGTTCTGCGTCGGCCAGGCGGCCTCCACGGCGGCCGTGCTGCTGGCCGGCGGCGATCCGGGACGGCGGTTCGTCCTGGAGCACGCGCGCGTGCTGCTCGGCCAGCCGGCCTCCGGCGGCCGGCAGGGCACGGTCTCCGATCTCGCCCTGCAGGCCAAGGAGATGGTCCGGATCCGCTCCCAGGTGGAGGAGGTGCTCTCCCGCCACACCCACCACGACATCGCGACCCTGCGCGCGGACATGGACCGCGACAAGGTCTTCACCGCGCAGGACGCGGTCGCCTACGGCCTGGCGGACGAGGTGGTCAGCCGCCGCCTGGTGACGGTCTGAGACGCCGGTCCGGCCGCGCGGTCAGGCCGCCAGGCACAGACCGTTGTTGCGCGGGGTGGAGGTGGTCCGGCTGCGGCCCTGGCTGTGGCTGGTGATCCGGACGAGTTCGCCCTGGGCCCGGGACAGCAGGTCGCCCAGGCCGAGGCCCAGGGCGTGGGCGGCGGCCGCGAGGACCTCCGAGGAGGCCTCCTTGCGGCCCCGCTCCACCTCGGAGAGGTAGGGCATGGAGATCCGGGCCTCGTCGGCCACCTCCTTCAAGGTGCGCTCCTGGGCGAGGCGTTCGCGCCGCAGGACGTCGCCGACCAGGTCGCGCCAGAGGGGTTCCCTGGGCGGCCGCCGCACGGGCGGGGAGGCGACGGGGCGCGCGCCCTGCGAGGGGCGCAGCTCGATGACTCGGGCTTCGTTCGGCGCTTGGCTGCTCACCTTCCCAGCCTAAATTCCGTCGCCGTGATGGGAAGAGATCGGCATTCTGCCCTGGGTGGAATCACGCAGGGCGGAGGATGCGGTGACGGCGTTGCGGGAGACGTTCAACGAGGATGCCGAGCTCTACGACCGGGCGCGCCCGCGGTATCCCCGCGCCCTGGTCGGCGAGCTGGCCCGTGCGGCGGGACTCGGGCCGGACAGCAGCGTCCTGGAGATCGGGCCGGGCACCGGCCAGCTCACCGTCGCGCTGGCGGAGTCGGGCTGCCGCATCACCGCGGTGGAACTGGGCGACGCGATGGCGGGGGTGGCCCGGCGGCGGCTGGCCGCGTTCCCGCGCGTGGACGTGCGGGTCGCCGAGTTCGAGAGCTGGGACCTGCCCGCCGAGCCGTTCGACCTGGTGGTGTGCGCCACCGCCTTCCACTGGATCGACCCGGCGGTCCGGCTGGTCAAGGCGGCCCGGGCACTGCGTCCCGGCGGGCGTCTCGCCCTCGTCGTCACGGAGCATGTCGCGGGCGGCAGCGTGGAGTTCTTCGCGCAGGCCCAGCGCTGCTACGAGCGCTGGGATCCGGACACACCGCCGGGCCTGCGCCTGCTGCCGGCGTCGGAGATGCCGGCGGGCACCGGGGAGCTGCTGGACTCGCCGCTCTTCGAGCACGTCGTCGCGAGCCGGTACACCCAGGACATCACCTACACCACCGACCAGTACATCGACGTGCTGCGCACCTACTCGGGCCACCGCGCGCTGGACGAGGGCGCGCGGCGCGGTCTGCTGACCTGCCTGCGCGAGCTGATCGACACACGGCACGGCGGGAATGTCACCAAGCGCTATCTCCACGAACTGATCGTCACCGAACGTGCATGAGAGTGGCGTTCTCGTCACCACATGTGACCGATGACCGGCTTTCGCCGTCCGATGTGAGCCGGACCGGAATCCGCGGGGCATGCTCCGGCGGTTGCCGGGTACCCGCTCCCACGTAGAGCCCGATGCAGATCAAATAGATATCGATGTACGCATACGTCGATCCGTGACTTCGTGGGAGAGGGAATGGACACCGCCGTGGAACGGTCGGACGCACAGGTGACCGTGGGGGTCGCTGGCGTCGGCACGGATGACGGACCACTGCCGGGCATCGAGGAGCCGAGGGCCGTGGCGCCGCGTGACGCGCGGGCGCTGTCCCGGCAGTTCTTCCAGCGACTGACGGAGCTGGAGGAGGGCACGCACGAGTACCAGTACGCTCGCAACACCCTGATCGAGATGAACATGTCGCTGGTGCGGTTCGCGGCCGGACGCTTCCGCGGGCGCGGTGACGACATGGAGGACATCGTCCAGACCGGAATGATCGGCCTGATCAAGGCGATCGACCGGTTCGAGCTGTCCCGCGAGGTCGAGTTCACCTCGTTCGCGCTGCCGTACATCGTCGGCGAGATCAAGCGCTTCTTCCGCGACACCACCTGGGCCGTCCACGTGCCGCGCCGGCTTCAGGAACTGCGGGTCGAACTGGCCAAGGCGCGCGAGGAACTGGCCAGCCGGCTGGACCGCGATCCCACGGTCCCCGAGCTCGCCACCTTGATGAACATCCCGGAGAACGAGGTCGTCGAGGCGCAGATCGCCTCCAACGGCTACAACTCCTCGTCCCTGGACGCCGCGCTCACCGGCGACGGGCCGGAGAGCGGCGAGGCCGTGCTGGCCGACTTCATCGGTGTGGAGGAGGACGGGCTGCGGCTCGTCGAGGACTTCCAGTCGCTCGCCCCGCTCATGGCGGAACTCGACGAACGGGACCGGCAGATCATCCACATGCGGTTCGTGGAGGAGGCCACGCAGGCGGAGATCGGTGAGCACCTCGGCTGCTCGCAGATGCACGTGTCCCGGCTGATCAAGCGGATCATCGCACGACTGCGCGAGGGGATGCTCGGAGAGCTCGGCTGCGTCTGAGGGCAGGCACCGTACGTGACCGCCGGGGTCGTAGCGCAGGCGCCTTCGGCGGTCACTCGCGGACGAGCTTGACCACCGCGCACACCCGCTTGCCGACCGGGACCCGCTCCACGGTGACGCGCTCGGCCAGGGCGTGCACGATCTCCAGTCCGTGCCGGCCGACCCGCTCCGGGTCACGGGGGAAGCGGCGCGGCAGGGCCGCGCTGCTGTCGTAGACCCAGATGCTCACCGATGTGTCCGTGCCTTCGAGCTCGAGGATGTACGGGCCGTTGCTGTGCCGGTCGGCGTTGGTGACCAGCTCGCTCACGACCAGAAGCACCTCCTCGACGGCGCGGTCCTCGATCCTGGCGCACCACTCGGTCCTGAGCTGGTCCACGAAGTGCGCGGTGAAGGAGCGTGCCTCGGCGATGCATCCCTGCTCGCCGGTGTAGTGCGCCGCCCGCCGTAGCGGTTCCACGGGCACGTCGAAACCAGTCGGTATCACTGCCCCGCCCACGTGCTCGATCATGCATGTCTCTCTCGGAAGCCGGCCAGGCCGGACGCTGCTGCATCATGCTCGTACCCCGAGGCGCGTCCCGCAGTCCCCCTTCCGGCCGTTGTGTCCCCTTAGGCTCAGGACGCCGGTGATGCGGGGGAGGTTGCGGGCGTGTCCGGCGGGCTGGTGACGGGCTCGGAGGACGGCGGCTCGGAGCTGGGTGCCGAGGAGGACTCGGAGGGCGCGGTCGACGTGGCCGGACAGGGAGTTGAGCCGTTGTCCGCACCCGGCGAGGACACGCACGCGGAGGGCGACGAGGACGCCGTCGAGGTGGACGCGCTCACGGACGGAGAGGGCTTCGCGGGTGGCCGGGTCCGGTGGTCATGGTGGCCGGTATCACCTCGCTGCCGGGCGATCCACTCGCCGTTGGCGGGGTCGTAGAGGACGAAGACGTCGATGATCTGTGGGGCGGGGTCGACCACGACCACGTGCGAGGGGCGGTACGACGGCCAGGAGTCGCCGGTCGGCCTGGGCGTGGTCTTCAGGGCGACCGGCGGGGTCAGCGGGTTGCCGCAGGCGCAGCGCACGCGCGGCACGCCGCGGCCGTCGACGAGCACGGCGGTGCCCGCCTGGAGGACCGCCTGGTAGGCGGTCGCGGAGCCGTTGCGGTAGCCGTGGTTGGTGACGCGGGTGTCCATGCGCAGCTGCACGGGGGTGAGGGCGCGGAGGTAGGCGGGGACCTGGGCCGGGGCGATGCCCTCGACCGAGGCGAACGCCTTGTTCTTGGCCGGATCCGCCCCCAGCGCCTTGATCTGCCGCTCGACGTCGCAGCTGGCGACGTCGCGGGTGCCGCCGTACAGGCCGGGGGCGTTGCCGTCGACCTGCCGCACCGCGCTGGCGGGCGCCGAGCCGGTGGCCGGGGAGGCCGAGGCGGGCGGGGTCGAACTGTTCTCGGCGGTGGACTGTGTGAACGGCTCGGGGCCGGTCTTGCCCGCGGCCTGGAGGAAGAGCTCCCCGCCGTGCCCGGAACCGTCGGGCCGGGTGAGCAGCACGCCGAGCACCACGGCGGCGACCACGACGGTGGCGAGTACGGCGACACGGGGCGCCGACCTCCACCAGGGGCGGCGGGGCGGCGGCGAGGGCGTGCTGCCGCCGCCGCTGCCTCCGCCCGGAGGCTGCGAGGGCGGACCCGACGGCGGTTCGGACGGACCCGAGAGCGGACCGGACGGTGGTCCTGTGGGGCGGCCGGAGGACGGCGGTTCGACGCTCACGAGCTCTCTCCCGACACGGCTTCGGTGCGGCCGGCCACGCATCTGGTCAAGCTTGTGGCGATATGTGCCGCTTTCTTACCTGCCGACCCCATTGTGTGTCGCGGTCCCGTCCCGCCCGCAAGCCGACGCGGACGGACCTCCCGGCGGGCGGGGTGCGCGGACGCTGCTTAGCGTGGCGAGCGTGAGCCCGCGAACCCCCTCCCCGGACGTCGCCCGTCATGGCTGGCCGCAGGCGCTCGCCGCGGTGCTGGCCGCGCTGATCGCCATGTGGGGCATCGCCGCCATGGGGCTGCTGGCGGCCGGAGCGGGCGGCCTGCCGGACGGGGCGTTCCCCCGGGTCGTCACGGCGACCGTGGTCACCGCCGTCGGCGGCACGGTCGAGCTGTCCGGGAACGCGGGTGCGCTGGCCGAGTCCGCGGCCGGGATCACGGTGATGCCACTGTCGGTCACGCTGGCCGGGGCACTCGTCCTCGCGGCGGGCTTCCTGCGCCCGCTGCGGCACCGGGCGGTCGCGGGCGCCCCGGAACTCGCGGGCTGGGCCGCCAGGATCGCGGTGCTGTGGGTGATCGCCCTGCTCGGCATGGCCTTCGCCGCCCGCCAGACCTTCGCGGTGTCCCTGGGCAGCGGAACCCTCGGCGACCTCGGCGACGTCTTCGGCCTCTCCCCGAAGGTGGGGTTCACCACCGACGTGCCGCTGACCGTGCTCTTCGGTGTCCTGTGGCTGGCCGGTGTGCTGGTGCTCGCTCTGCTGGTCTCCCCCGCGGCCCCGCTGCCGGGGCGGCTGCTGCGCTTCCAGGAGTCGGTGCGCCCGGCGGCGTACGCCATGGTCGCCCTGCTGCTCGCGTTCGTCGCCGTCGGATCGGTGATCGCGCTGGTCGTCGCCGCGACCCGCGGGCACGCCGCGGAGACCGTGGCGGTGATCCTGCTGGGCCTGCCGAACGTGGCCTGGCTCGCGTTCACACTGGGCCTCGGCGCCACCTGGACCGGCCGGGTGCAGGGCCCGTTCGGGCTGCCCATGCCGCACGTCCTCGACGAGGTGCTGCGGACCAAGGACGTCTCCACGCTCAACGTGCACACCCTGGCCCAGTACGACGGCCGGGTGTGGTGGCTCGTGGTGGTCGACGCGGTCCTGCTGATGGCCGCCGCCTTCTCGATGGCGACCCGCTCCCCCGCGCGCATGCGCGCCTGGCAGCACGCCCTGCACATGGCGGTCGCCCTCGCGCTGACCGTCCTCATGATCTGCCTGGTGGGCCGGGTCTCCGCCCACTACGGCCTGTCGCTGCTCGGCATCGGGGACCTGGGGGGTGGCCTGTCCGGCGAACTGTTCCTGAAGCCCCAGGTGTGGGGCGCGCTGGGCCTCGCCCTGCTGTGGGGCCTGGTGACCGGCTTCCTCGGCGCGCTCCTGGCGCGGCCCGTCCGGCGGCGGGGCGAGGCCGGGAAGCCGGAGGACGTGCGGGCGCCGGCCGGCTAGAGCCGGTCCCGGAAGACCGGCTCGGCCCAGCGCGGCGGCGGCTCGGGGCCCACCTCGCGCGACTGCGGGAGGCGCAGGTCCACCTCCGTCTGCGGGTGGTCGCCCGGCGGGGTGCCCGTCAGGGCGGTGCGCAACGCGGTGACGAAGGCGCGGCAGGAGTCGTGCCGCCCGTCGGGGCTCTTCGCGAGGGCCCTGGCGAACACGGCGTCGGCCTCGGGGGCGAGGTCGGGCCGGAACTCCGTCAGCGCGGGCGGCCGGTCGTACTGGTGGGCCCAGAGCAGGGCCATGTCGTCGTCACGCCGGAAAGGCGGGCGCCCGGCGAGGGACTCGTAGACGACGCAGCCGAAGCCGTAGACGTCGCAGCGTCCGTCGACGGGCCGGCCGGAGATCTGCTCGGGGGCCACGTAGTCGAGGGTGCCGACGAACTGGCCGACGGACGTGAACCCGGTCAGCGACAGCGACTTCTTGGTCAGGCCGAAGTCCGTGAGGTAGGCGTGCTCGGGGTGGTCGCTGTCGGTGCCGCGGGCGACCAGGATGTTGCCGGGTTTCACGTCCCGGTGCACCAGGCCGTGCTCGTGCGCCGCGTCGAGCGCGGAGGCGACCTGCGCGGCGATGCGCAGCGCGACCTCGGGCGCGAGCGGGCCGCGCCGGTCGAGGAGATGGCGCAGGTCGCTGCCTTCGACGTAGCGCATGGCGATGTAGAGGACTCCGTCCGTCTCGCCCGCCTCGAAGACCGGCACGATGTGCGGGTGGTCGATGGCGGCGGCCGCCCGCGACTCGTGCGTGAAGCGGAGCCGGAAGGTGTCGTTGCGCGCAAGTTCGGGGGCGAGCAGCTTGAGGGCGACCGTCCGCTCCAGGCGCAGGTCCCGGGCGCGGTAGACGACGGCCATGCCACCGCGCCCGATCTCCCGCTCGATGCGGTAGCCCGCGACCTGGCGGCCGACCAGGTCGGAGGGGCGGCCCGCGAAGACGCTCGCGTCACGGGCCATCGGGTGTCACGACCTGGGTGGGCGCGTGGCCGCCCTCGGGCGCGGCCGCGTCCGGGGTGCCGTCGTCCGTGGCGTAGGTGCTCACGCGGGTGCCGTCGCCGTAGACCCATCGGCCCTGTTCGGTGTCGTACAGCCACACGTTCTCGCCGTCGACGACGATCCCGACGCGCAGTCCTCGTGTACGGCCGCGGAAGGACTCGCCGTCGAGGCCGCCGCGTGCGTGCTCCTCGACGGCGGTCCGGTAGCGGGCGAGGTTCTGTTCGGTGCGGGCGAGCAGGGGGCGCGGGTCGGCGGTGCGGGCCTGGGGGCCGCCGGCGGCGGGCGGGTCCTGGGGCACGGCGACCAGGTGGCGGCCGTCCACCCACGCCGACCAGCCGTTGGAGCACACCACGTGCGCCCAGTCGCCGCGCCGCTCGGCGAGCTGGACGGGCAGCAGCGGATCCAGCGGGACGGTCGGGCGGGCGGGGTCGGGGGACTCCCAGGCGGGCATGCCGTGCTGGGGGACGACGTGGGTGGGCCGGAAGCCGGGGTTCGTCATCGCCGGGCCTACTTCCGCATCACGACGGGTTCGTGCCGGCGCAGCAGCCGGGACACCAGGAACCCGAAGAGCGCCGAGAGCACCACCAGCATGGCGATGTTCAGCAGCCACACCCCGGCCGAGTGCCGGAACAGCGGGTCGCCGGTCAGGTCGCCCGGCACGATACGTGCCAGGCCGACGGTGCCCGCCATCGCGCCGAGCGCCCAGCGCGAGGGCACGAGCCACGACAGCTGCTCCAGACCCGGTACGCCGTGCAGCTTCAGCAGGGCGCCGCAGAAGACGACTTGGACGATGGCCAGCAGCACGAGCAGCGGCATCGTCACCTCTTCCTTGCGCACCAGCGCGGAGACGAGCAGCCCGAGCATCATCGCCGTGAAGGCCAGCAGGGCCACGGCGACGGTGATTTCGACCAGGGGCGGCATCAACACACCCTTGCCGCCGGGTGCGTTGAGATCGACGCCCAGGAGGGCGACCAGGGTGAGCACCACGGCCTGGAGGACGGTGATCGTGCCCAGGACGACGACCTTCGACATCAGGTACGCCGATCTGGACAGGCCGACGGCGCGTTCGCGCTGGTAGATGGTGCGTTCCTTGACGAGCTCGCGCACGGCGTTGGCCGCGCCGGTGAGGACTCCGCCGACGCACAGGATGAGCAGGGCGTTCATCGCGGTCGCCTGGGTGAGTCTGCTGCCGGCCAGGGCGCGGGCCATGGCGCCCATCACGAACGGCAGCGCGATCATGATGACGAGGAAGGTGCGGTCGGCGCCGAGCGCGGCGGTGTAGCGCCGCACCAGCGTGCCGAGTTGGGCGCCGCGGCTGCGCGGCCGGGGCGGCGGGGTGGGGGCGACCGGGGCGGAGTCGGGCACGCGGGGCTGCGCCGTCGCGTCGGCGACGTAGCGCCGGTGGGCCTGCGAGTGGCGGAAGTCGCCCGCCCAGTCGCGGTCGCGGTCCCGTTCGAAGGACTCAAAGGCCTCCGGCCAGTGCTCGAAGCCGAAGAAGGCGAGCGCTTCGTCGGGCGGGCCGTAGTAGGCGATGGTGCCGCCCGGTGCGAGGACGAGGAGCCGGTCGCACACGTCGAGGCTCAGGACGCTGTGGGTGACCACGACGACGGTACGGCCGTCGTCGGCGAGGCCGCGCAGCATGTGCATCACCGAGCGGTCCATGCCGGGGTCGAGGCCCGAGGTCGGCTCGTCGAGGAAGAGCAGCGAGGGCTTGGTCAGCAGCTCCAGGGCCACGCTGACCCTTTTGCGCTGACCGCCGGAGAGGCTGTGCACCGGCTGGCCGGCCCGCTGCTCCAGGCCCAGTTCGCGGATGACCTCCTCGACCCGGGCCCGGCGCTCGGCCTTCGCGGTGTCCTGCGGGAAGCGCAGTTCGGCGGCGTAGGACAGGGCGCTGCGGACGGTGAGCTGGGAGTGCAGGATGTCGTCCTGCGGGACGAGGCCGATGCGCTGGCGCAGCTCGGCGTAGTCGCGGTAGAGGTCGCGGCCGTCGTAGAGGACCGTGCCGTGGTCCGCGGGCCGCTGGCCGGTGAGCGCGTTCAGCAGGGTGGACTTGCCGGCGCCGCTCGGTCCGACGACCGCGAGCAGGCACTTCTCCCCCACCGGGAACGACACGTGGTCGAGCAGGGTCTTGCGGCCGCGGTCGACGGCGACCGCGAGGTCCTGCACGTCGAGGGAGACCTCGCCGGTGTCGACGTACTCCTGCAGCTGGTCGCCGACGAGGCAGAACGCCGAGTGGCCGATGCCGACGATGTCGCCGGGGCCCATGGGCGCGGCGGTGACGGGCGAGCCGTTGAGGTACGTGCCGTTGTGGCTGCCCAGGTCGGCGATCTCGTACGTCCCGTCGGGCAGGGCGCGCAGTTCGGCGTGCCGGCGCGAGACGATCAGGTCGTCGATGACGAGGTCGTTGTCGGCGGAGCGGCCGATGCGGACGGTGCGGGAGGGCAGCGGGCGGACGGTGGTGGGCCGGCGGTAGGTGGCGGTCAGGCCGGGCATGGAGACCGCCGAGGGGCGCTCCGGGAGTGCGACCGGTGGACTGGTCAGCACGGCGCACGGGCCGTCGGCGGGGTTGCCGAAGCGGATCACACTGCCGGGACCCACGCCCCGGGCGTGGATGCGCCGGCCGTCGGCGAAGGTGCCGTTGGTGCTGTTCTCGTCCTCGATGGTCCAGTGGTCGGCGTCGGGGCGCAGCACCGCGTGGTGCCACGAGACCCGGACGTCGTCGATGACTATGTCGCTGAGGGGATCACGCCCGACGTGGTAGTCGCGGGCCGGGCTCATCACGGTGGAGCCCGCCTCGGTCTCCAGGACGAGTTCGGGCGCAGTCGGCGCGACGGGCCGCTCTGCCATGAGCAGGATTCTACCGATTCGCCCCCATGTGCGCCCGGCGCGGCGGACGGCCCCGGTCGACGGCCCCGGCGGTCAGCCGACCGGCAGGACGAGTGCCGGGATGGTGCGCTGCATCCGGAGGGCGTCCACGGACTCGGCCAGCAGTTCGTACTCGGTGGTGTCGTCGTTCGTGGCGATCCGCACCAGCCGCCCGGCGGCCAACTGCTCGGCCACCAGCTCCTGTTGGTCGTCGTCACCGCACCACCACCGCAGCACGGCCGGCACGTCGGGCACGGTGCCGGCGACGGGGACGAGCGCGCCGGGCGGGAAGTGCTCCGCCTCGGGCCGGGGGTCGAGGCGGTCGGCGATCCAGTTCGCGCGGTCGCGCAGCCACCACAGGGCGAGGGCGAGGGTGGGGGCCCGGTAGGACCCGAGCGGCACGCCGATGCGCTGTCCTCCGCAGGTGCCGTACGCCGTCACGTGGCATAAGAACTCGTCGTGCACGTCCGCTCCCCCGTTGCTCGTTCGACTGCCGGCCGTCCTCGCTTTCGGTGCGACTCATGTGCAGTTTTCGCGCGATCATGTGCGGTGAGTGATCGCGGCTTCGCTCGCCGTGAAGTCCCTTGACTGTTGAGTATGTTCACCCCTGAAACAGAGTCACCACGACTTTCCGGCCACTCTCCTGGCATATTCACAGGGGCAGTTGGCCGAAATCCTGCGCGCGCCTCCATTACCCGAGGGGTAATCGACGCCGCACCCCGCCGCGGGCAAGGTTGCGGTACCGGGTCGCCGGAGCGCGCATCCGGATCCTGACCAGCAACGACCGTCTCGATGGAGGCCGATCCGCCATGTCCGTGCACACCGATCGTTACGAGAACGCCGTCGCCCGTTACTTCGAGGCCTGGAACGCCGCCGAGCCCGAGGAGCTGAGGAAGGCGGTGGCCGCCGCCTGGGCAGAGGACGGCAGCTACACCGACCCGCTCGCCGACGTCGCCGGGCACGAGCAGATCGCCGCGGTGATCGCCGCGGCCCACGAGCAGTTCCCCGGTTTCGTCTTCCGGCCGGGCGGTGCCGTCGACGGCCACCACGACACGGCGCGCTTCTCCTGGGAGCTGGTCGCCGAGGACGGATCGGCGCCCGTGGCGGGCTTCGACGTGGTCACCGTCGGCGAGGACGGCCGCATCAGGACCGTGCTCGGCTTTCTCGACCGGGTGCCGACCGGCGCCTGAGCCGTGCGATGAGTTTCGCCGCCCGCGGTGGTCTTCCCCTTACCCGACCACCGCGAGCGGAGGAGCCCACCATGACCACGACCGCCCACCTCGACGTGGAGTTCACGGCCGTCCTGACCAAGAGCCCGAACGAGGGCGGCTGGACCTATCTCGTCTGGCCGCGGAGCGTCGCGTTCTTCGGCACCCGCGGCCTGGTCAAGGTCCGCGGCACGATCGACGGGCACCCCTTCCGCGGCTCCTTCATGGCCCTCGGGGACGGCACGCACAAGCTGCCGGTCAAGGCCGACCTGCGCAACGCCATCGGCAAGGACGAGGGCGACACGGTGACCGTGCGCCTGGAGGAGCGCCTCAACCCCTAGGGCCTGTGGCGGCCTCGCGGTAGCGCCGGGGCGCGACGCCGACCGCCCGCTTGAAGGCGTTGCTGAAGGCGCTCTCCGAGGTGTAGCCGACGGAGCGGGCGAGCGTCGCGACGGGGACGGACTCCTGGCGCAGGGCGCGGGCGGCCAGGCTCATGCGCCAGTCGAGCAGGTACGTCAGCGGCGGCACCCCGGCCGCCTCCTTGAACCGTACGGCGAAGGTGGTGCGGGACATCGCGGCGGCCCGGGCCAGCTCCTCCAGCTGCCAGGGGTGCCCGGGGTCGCCGTGCATCAGGCACAGGGCCGGGGCCAGCCGCTCGTCGGCCAGGGCGCGCAGCCAGCCGGACGGCAGTCCCTCCGACTCGGCCAGGCAGACCCTCAGGACCTGGACGAACATCAGCTGCGCGAGCTGGTCCGCGGCGAACTCCCCGCCGGCCCTCTGCGTGCGCACCTCGTCGGCCAGCCGCCCGGTCAGCCAGCGCAGCACCGGCGCCTCGGCCGCGTCGGCACCCACGTGGATCAGCTCGGGCAGCGCCCGGCGCAGCAGTTCACCGCTGTCCCGGCTGAGGTCGATGTGCCCGGAGAGGCAGACGACATCCTCGCCCTCGCCCAGCTGCGCCATCCCCGTCACGGCGTCGACGGTGACCTCGCGGGAGCTCAGTGGCTCGACGCCGGCCTCGCTGCACAGCACGTACGGCTGCCGTCCGTCGGAGACGACCACGTCGCCCTCGGACAGCCTCAGCTGCTCCCCGCCGTCCTCGCGGACGAGCAGACAGCCGCCCCGGAGCACGGCGTTGACCTTGAGCCGGTCCCGCCCGTACAGCCGGATCGCCCACGCGCCGCCGGCCGTGAAGCCGCCGGAGAACACGCTGCGGGCATCGGCGACGGCCAGGGCGTCGGAGAGAGGGTCTGCGGACATGCCCGAACTATCACGCAAGTAATGCGGATTCTCAAGCATTCATCGTACGGAAACAGCGACCTACGGTGGCATGGACGGCCCCACCCAGAGGAGTGACACACCATGACCACCGCACAGCAGCCCCTGCCTTCCGGATTCGGCGCCGCGGCCACCGCCGAGGAGGTGATCAAGGGCGCCGACCTGACCGGGAAGGTCGCGATCGTGACCGGCGGCTACTCCGGCATCGGTCTGGAGACGGCTCGCGTCCTGCGCTCCGCCGGCGCCGAGGTCGTCGTGCCGGCACGCGACGAGAAGCGGGCGCGGGCCGCGCTCAAGGACGTGACCGGGGCCGAGGTCGCGCATCTGGACCTGCTGGACCCGGCCTCGATCGACGCGTTCGCGGAGAACTTCCTGGCCTCCGGGCGTCCGCTGCACCTCCTGGTCGGCAGCGCCGGGGTGATGGCGACCCCGCTGACCCGGGACGCGCGCGGCTACGAGGCGCAGTTCGCGACCAACCACCTGGGCCACTTCCAGCTGGTGAAGCGCCTGTGGCCGGCACTGGTCGCGGCCGGCGGCGCCCGGGTCGTGTCCGTGTCGTCGCGGGGCATCCGCTTCGCCGGCGTCGACTTCGACGACCTGCACTTCGAGCACCGGCCCTACGAGCCGTTCGTCGCCTACGGCCAGTCGAAGACGGCCAACGCGCTCTTCGCCGTGGAGCTGGACCGGCGCGGACGGGGCGAGGGCGTGCGGGCCTTCGCCGTGCACCCGGGCACCATCATCGACACCGGCCTCGCCAGGCACCTGCCGGCGGAGACGCTGCGCGCGGCCGGTGCCGTGGACGCCGAGGGCCGACCCGTTCTCGACGCGTCCCGCCAGCTGAAGACCGTGCCGCAGGGGGCGGCCACCGGCGTCTGGTGCGCGACGAGCCCCCAGCTGGCCGGGCTGGGCGGGGTCTACTGCGAGAACAGCGACATCAGCCCGCTGGTGACCCCCGAGGACGAGGCCGCGTGGCGGGCCGGCGCCGAGATCCCCGGCGTCCTGCCCTACGCCGTGGACCCGGCGGCGGCGGCCCGCCTCTGGGACGTCAGCGAGCGGCTGATCGGCGCCTAGGGCCCGCCTTTCGGATCAGCTCCGCGGCGCGGGCCCTGGCAGGCGCATCTGACCCCTCCCGGGTCCGCTCCACATCCCAGCGCCTCCCAGCCGAGCCGATCCGAAGACGGGCCCTGGGCGTCGGACCCGGAGAACGGCGGCGGACGGTCACGGCCTGATGATCGCGTCGATCCGCGCCAGCTCCTCGGCGTCGAAGTCCAGGTTGCGGGTGGCCGCGACGCTGTCCTCGATCTGCTGCGCGCTGCTCGCGCCGACCAGCGCGGAGGTCACCCGGCCGCCGCGCAGCACCCAGGCCAGGGCCAGCTGCGCCAGGGTCTGGCCGCGGCCCTTGGCGATCTCGTCGAGCGAGCGCAGCCGGCCGACCAGCTCCTCGGTCACCGCGTCCGAGTTCAGGAACGGGCTGTCGCTCGCCGCCCGCGAGCCCTCCGGGATTCCGTCCAGGTAGCGGGCGGTGAGCAGGCCCTGCTCCAGCGGGGAGAAGACGATGGAGCCGACCTGGAGTTCGTCCAGGGCGTCCAGCAGGCCCTCGTCCTCGGGACGGCGGTCGAGCATCGAGTAGCGCGGCTGGTGGATCAGCAGCGGGGTGCCGAGCTCGCCGAGGATGCGGGCGGCCTCGCGGGTCTGCTCCGCCGAGTAGTTGGAGATGCCCACGTAGAGCGCCTTGCCCTGCTGCACCGCCGAGTGCAGGGCGCCCATCGTCTCCTCCAGCGGAGTCTCCGGGTCGGGGCGGTGCGAGTAGAAGATGTCGACGTGGTCCAGGCCCATCCGGTTCAGGCTCTGGTCCAGCGAGGACAGCAGGTACTTGCGGGAGCCGAACTCGCCGTACGGGCCGGGCCACATCAGGTAGCCGGCCTTGGTGGAGATGATCAGCTCGTCGCGGTGGGCGGTGAAGTCCGCCTTGAGCGCCTCGCCGAGGGCGGACTCGGCGCTGCCGGGCGGCGGGCCGTAGTTGTTGGCCAGGTCGAAGTGGGTGACGCCGAGGTCGAAGGCCCGGCGCAGGATCGCCCGCTGGGTCTCCACCGGGCGGTCGGGCCCGAAGTTGTGCCACAGGCCGAGCGAGATCGCGGGGAGCTTCAGGCCACTGCGTCCGGTGCGCCGGTAGGGCATGTCCGCGTAGCGGTCGGGGTGTGCGGTGTACAACGCGACTCCAGAGGGGTTGGCACACGGATAACCGGTTCCTGGGAAATAACCAGAACCCGCCACCCACTCTGTCGCGACCTGCGGCCAGTGGTCCAACAGGAGAATGCGATGGAACTCAGCGGCTAGGCTTCTCAATCATGGAACTCCGCCATCTCCAGCACTTCGTCGCGGTCGCCGAGGACCAGCACTTCACCCGGGCCGCGGAACGGCTGATGGTGTCCCAGTCGGGCCTGTCGGCCTCGATCCGGGCGCTGGAGCGCGAGTTGCAGACCCCCCTGTTCGTCCGCACCACCCGCCGGGTCACGCTGACCGAGGCCGGGCGGGCGCTGCTGAGCGAGGCCGAGCGGATCCTGGCGCAGGTGCGCTCCGCGCACGAGGCGGTCGCCGCCGTGCAGGGCGTGCTGCGCGGCACGCTCTCGCTGGGCACCGAGCAGTGCATCGCGGGGGTGCACGTGGCGGGGCTGCTCGCCGCGTTCCGCCGCCGCCACCCGGATGTGGAGATACGGCTGCGGCAGGCGGGCTCCGGCGAACTGGGCGAGGAGGTCGCGGCCGGACGCCTGGACCTGGCCTTCGCCTATCGCACCCAGGCGGACACCGACCAGCTGCGCTCGGTGTCCCTGACCGGCGAGCCGATGACCGTGCTGTGCCACCCCTCCCACCCGCTGGCGACCGGCGGCGCGGCGGTCACGCCCGACGACCTGGGAAGGGAGGTGTTCGTCGACTTCCACCCCGACTGGGGACCGCGCCGCACCACGGACGCGGCCTTCACCGCGGCGGGCGTACGGCGCACGGTCGCGCTGGAGGTCAATGACGTGCACAGCCTGCTGGACCTGGTGGACGAGAACCTCGGCATCGCCGTCGTGCCGCGGCACTTCCGGCACAAGCGCGAGGCGCTGACCGCCCTGCCCGTGAAGGGCACCGGCGAGACGGTCTACGAGACCGTGGCCCTGCTGCCGCCCCCGCAGGCGACCAGCCCGGCGGCGCGGGCGCTGATGGCCCTTCTGGAACAGGGCACGCACGAGGAGCCGTAATGCGCGATGGTGGAGGCATGCATGCCAAGGACATCCTCATCGACGCGTACGGCCGCATCCAGGAAGAAGTCCACGCCGCCGTCGGCGGACTGGGTCCGGACGTCCTCAACGCCCGGCCCTCCCACGACGCCAACTCCGTCAGCTGGCTGGTCTGGCACCTCACCCGGGTCCAGGACGACCACATCGCCCACGCCTTCGGGCTCGACCAGGTGTGGCTCACGCAGGACTGGGAGAAGCGCTTCGGCCTCGACCTGCCGCGCCACGACACCGGCTACGGGCACAGCTCCACCAAGGTCGCCAAGGTGCGGGTCGACTCCGGCGACCTGCTGACCGGTTACTACGACGCCGTGCACGAGCAGACCCTCGGCGCCCTGCGGGGGCTCGCCGCCGCGGATCTGGAGCGCGTCGTCGACGAGCGCTGGGATCCGCCGGTCACCCTGGGCGTCCGGCTGACCAGCGTCCTGTCCGACGATCTCCAGCACGTCGGACAGGCCGCCTACGTACGCGGGCTGGTTCAGAGCACGGCCGCGTAGCCCGGCAGGACGACGTCATCCAGGAGGGCCTCGCGCTCGTCGAACGGGAGGAACGCGCTCTTGACGGCGTTCACCGTGACGGTGCGCAGGTCCTCCACCGTCCAGCCGGCCTGCTCCACCAGCAGGGACATCTCACGGGTCATGGTGGTGCCCGAGACGAGACGGTTGTCGGTGTTGAGGGTGACCCGGAATCCGAGGTCCTTCAGCTCCGTGATCGGGTGGCCGGCGATCGAGGTCGCCGCGCCCGTCTGGAGGTTGGAGGTCGGGCACATCTCCAGGGCGACCCGGCGGTCGCGCACCCAGGCCGCGAGCCGCCCGAGCTTGCCGTCGACGATGTCCTCGGTGATGCGCACGCCGTGGCCGATGCGCTGGGCCCCGCACACCTGAAGGGCCTGGTGGATGCTGGGCAGCCCGTACGCCTCGCCGGCGTGGATGGTGAACGGCACGCTCTCGTCACGCAGGTGCTGGAAGGCGTCCAGGTGGTCGGCGGCCGGGAAGCCGTTCTCGGCGCCGGCGATGTCGAAGCCGACGACGCCCGCGTCACGGAAGGCGACGGCCAGGTCGGCCGTCTCCCGCGTGCGGTCGAACATCCGCATCCCGCACAGCAGGGTGCCGACGCGGACGGGCGTGCCCGCGGCCGACGCCTTCGCCATGCCCGCCGCGAGACCCTCCTGTACGGCCTCGACTACCTCGGGCAGAGTCAGGCCGCCCTTGACCATCAGCTCGGGCGCGTAGCGCACCTCGCCGTAGACCACGCCGTCCGCGGCCAGGTCGAGCACGTACTCCTCGGCGGTGCGCAGCAGTCCCTCGCGGGTCTGCATCACGGCGAGCGTGTGCTCGAAGGTGCCTATGTAGCGCACCAGGTCGCCGGAGCCGGCCGCCTCGACGTACCAGGCGGCCAGCTCGTCCGGATCCGTCGTCGGCAGGGTGTGGCCGACGGCGGCCGCGAGCTCCACCAGGGTCGCGGGGCGCAGGCCGCCGTCGAGGTGGTCGTGCAGGACGGCCTTGGGGAGGCGGCGGATCACATCGGCGTCTACGCGCGTAGCATTCATGGTGTGGTCTTTCGTCGGACGGGGTGGTTCGAACCAATGGGAGGGAGCGGGCGGTGGTGCGGCTGCCGCAGCCGCAGCCGCAGCGGACAGTCAGCCGGCGGGCTGGAGCAGGTCCCAGCGGTTGCCGTACAGGTCCTGGAAGACGGCGACCGAGCCGTAGGGCTCGTGGCGCGGCTCCTCGAGGAAGGTCACGCCCGCGGCGAGCATCCGGGCGTGGTCGCGGGCGAAGTCGTCGGTGTGCAGGAAGAACCCGACGCGCCCGCCGGTCTGGTCGCCGACCCGCGCGCTCTGCTCGTCGCCCTTGGCGCGGGCGAGCAGCAGCGCGGTGCCCTGGTCGCCCGGCGCGACGACGACCCAGCGGGACCCGTCGGGGCGGGCGGCGTCCTCGACCAGCCGGAAGCCGAGGGCTTCGGTGTAGAAGCCGATCGCCTCGTCGTAGTCGTCGACGACGAGGGTGACCAGGGCGACGTGTCTCATCGGGGCCTTCCGGGGGGAGCGATTGACGGGAGAGGTTATACGTAAAACCTGCGGGACGCCAGTCGTCTCCCGGACCTAGGACCCGCGTACGAGCCGGAGCGGGACCCGGGGCCGACGCGCGGCCCCGCGGCGAGCGGCTAGCGTCCCGGGCATGAAGATCGACACCTCACCTCGGGAGCCGCGGCGGCGCAGGCAGGACGTCCTGCGGCGGCTGGACAAGGAGATCGACATCTGGGTGGCCTCGGCGGACGCGGACGGGCTGCCGTGCCTGGTCCCGCTCTGGTTCGTGTGGCACGAGGAGGCCGTGTGGCTGGCGACCCGGACCACGAACCCGACCGGCCGCAACCTGCGCGACGGCGGCCGGGCGCGGCTGGCGCTCGGGGACACCCGGGACGTGGTGCTCGTCGACGGGGACGTCGAGAGTTACGCCCTGCCCGACGTACCGGCCGCGGCGGCCGAGGCGTTCCTCACCAAGACCGGCTGGGATCCCCGCCGGGACAGCCCGTCCTACGCCTTCTTCCGGGTCCGCCCACGCGCGGTACAGGCGTGGCACGAGCAGCGCGAGTTGCCTCAGCGGCACCTGATGAAGGACGGGGTGTGGATGGGGTGAGGGCGCACCGGCGGAGACACCCGCGCCCCGGCCCACGGGTACTTCCGGGTACGGCCGCGCGCGGTGCGCGGTAGGCACAGGCGGCGCGGGCTGGCCGGGCGGCGGCTGATGAAGGACGGCGCATGGGCGACTTGAGGGGGCCGCACGGGGTGCACGGCTGGCACGGGCGGCGCGAGCTGGTCGGGTGGCGGCTGGTGAGGGGCGGTCGCCGGCTGACGTGATGCGGCCGCGCGCGGGGACGCCCGTTGCCCGTCCCACGCCGGCATCCGGGAACGCCCGCGTGCGGTGCATGCCTGACACGGGCAGCGCGAAGTGCGCCCGCGGCCTCTGACGAAGGACGGTACCGGGGTGGCGTGAGGGGGCCGCGGCCCGTCCTGCACCATCTTCCGGATGCGGCCGCGCGCGGTGCGCGGTTGGCGCGAGCCGGCCGGATGGTCGCCGGCCGGCGTGAGAGGGGCGTGTGCGGGGCCGTCAGTTGTTGGTGAGGACCATGCGGAAGCGGGCCGCGCCGGAGAGCATCTTGCGGTAGGCCGCGTCGGTCTGGTCCAGCGGCACCGTCTCCGTCATGGGCCGGATGCCGTGCAGCGCGCTGAAGTCCATGGTGTCCTGCACGTCCTGCGCCGTGCCCGACGGGTGGCCGCGCAGGATCCGGCCGCTCATCAGCAGCTGGTTGGGGTTGACCCCCAGCGGCTGCGCGTCCGCCCCGATGACGACGAGCTCACCACGGGGTGTCATGCCGTCGACGGTGGCGGTGATGGCCTCGGAGTTGCTGGCCGTGGCGATGACCACCTTTGCGCCGCCGAGGGACTGCAGCGCCTCCGCGACCGGCGTGCCTGCGGTGCTGTCGACGTAGTGGTGGGCGCCGAGCTGCTTGGCGAAGTCCGCCTTGTCCGCTCCGCGGGCGATCCCGACGGTCTCGAAGCCCATGGCGGCCGCGTACTGCACGCCCAGGTGGCCCAGTCCGCCGAGACCGAGGACGGCGACCAGGTCGCCGGGCCGGGCGGAACTGCGCCGCAGCCCGTTGAAGACGGTGACGCCCGCGCAGGCCATGGGCCCCGCGTCGGTCGCCGAGAGGGCGTCGGGGATACGGGCGAGCGCGTCGACCGGCGCGATCATCGACTCCGCGTAGCCGCCGTCGTAGGCCCAACCGGGCACCTTCAGGTTGGCACAGACGATGAAGTCGCCCTGCCGGCACTGCCTGCAGTGGCCGCAGCTGCCGCCGAACCAGCCGACGGCCACCCGGTCGCCCACCTGCCAGCCCATGTCGCCCGCGCCGTCGCCGAGTTCCTCGATCCGGCCGGCGTTCTCGTGCCCGGGCACCACCGGGAAGCGGACCCCGGGCACCACGCCGTTCACGAAGATGGTGTCGCTGTGGCAGATCCCGCACGCGTCGACGGCGATCCGCACATGGCGCGGACCGGGCCGGGGTACTTCACGCTCGGTGATCTGGAAGGGTTCGCCCGCTGCGGCGACCTGCGCGACTCGATAGGTACTCATCTGCCTTCTCCCGGAAAGATAGCGAGATGCTCCTCATCCAGCAGAACAGTTCCGGACCTGCCGCGCGCGCCGAACGGCACAACCCGGCCGCACGGCCGGCCCGCGTACGGCTTGCCCAGCCCCAACTCACCAGCGAGGTGCGGTCATGACGGACACGATCAGCCCTGAACGCCGGCCCTGCGCCGTCTCGGTGCTCGGCGGGCCCACCACCGTCCTCGACGTCGGCGGGCTCCGCCTGGTGTGCGATCCGACCTTCGACGACGCCGGGAACCACGGCTATCTGACGAAGACCGCCGGTCCCGCGGCGACGGAGACCGACGTCGGGGACGTCGACGCGGTACTGGTCAGCCACGACCTGCACCCCGACAACCTCGACACCCGCGGCCGGGTGTTCGCCCTGAACGCGCCGCTGCTGGTCACCGGGCCGGTGACGGCGCAGCGGCTGGGGGGTCCGGCGCACGGGCTCCCGGCGTGGGAGACCACCCGGATCGACCGTCCCGGCGGCGGGGTCCTGGAGGTGTGCGCCGTGCCGGCCCAGCACGGCCCGGACGACGGGGACCGCGACCAGGACGGCCACGTCAACTGCGAGGTGACCGGTTTCGTGCTGAGCGGCGACGGCCTGCCGACCGTGTACGTCAGCGGCGACAACGCCTCCGTCGGCATCGTCGCCGAGATCTCCCGCCGGATGCCGCGGATCGACGTCGCCGTCCTGTTCGTCGGCGCGGCGCGGGTGCAGGCCAAGGAGCGCGGTCGTCCGCTGACCCTGACGGCGCAGCGGGCGAGCGCGGCCGCCTCCGTGCTGCGCGCGCCCATCGTGGTGCCGGCCCACTGCGACAGCTGGGCTCACTTCAGCGAGGACCTGGCCGACGTCCGGCACGCCTTCGACGAGGCCGGGCTGGCCCCGTGCCTGCGGACGGCCGAGAACGGGCGGTGGATCGACCTGCCGTTCTGACCGCCGGCGCGTGAAGGATCCTCGGACCCCTGTAGACTTCTCAGGCCTCTGAAGGGGCCTCAGCCCTGTGAAGAGGCCTCAGTCCTCCGCCCGGTGCAGTCCGTCCAGGCGGCGCAGCTCCTGGTCCGTCAGCCGCAGCGCACCGGCCGCGACGTTCTCGGCGAGGTGGTCGGGGTTGCCGGTGCCCGGGATGGCGAGGACGTGCGGGCCGCGGTGGAGGGTCCAGGCGATGCGGACCTGGGTGGGGCTCGCGTCGTGGGCGCGGGCGACCGCGCGCACCGCCTCGTCGTGGTCGTCGGTGGCCGCCTGCGGCCCGCGGGTACCGGCGACGGCGAAGAAGGGGACGAAGGCGATGCCCTGTTCGCCGCAGAGGCGCAGGACTTCCTCGGTGGCGGGGGTGCGGGAGTCCAGGCCGTAGCGGTTCTCCACGGACACCACGGGCGCGATCGCCTGGGCCTCGGCGAGGTGGCGGGGCTCGACGTCGGAGAGGCCGAGGTGCCTGACCAGGCCGGCCTCGCGCAGGTCGGCCAGCGCGCCGAAGTGCTCGGCCACGGACTCCTGGCGCATACGGCGCAGATAGACCAGGTCGAGGTGGTCCCGGCCGAGCTGGCGCAGGTTCTCCTCGACATGTCCGCGCAGCTGGTCGGGCCGGGCCGAGGTGCCCCACTCGCCGTGGTAGTCGCGGTAGGGGCCGACCTTGGTCGCGATGAGGAGGTCGTCCGGGTACGGAGCCAGGGCGCTGTTGATGAGTTCGTTGGCCGACCGCGTCTGCGAGAAGTAGAAGGCGGCGGTGTCGATGTGGTTCACGCCGAGCTCGATCGCCCTGCGCAGCACGGCGATCGAGCGGTGCCGGTCGCTCGGGGTGCCGAGGTGGAAGGCGGCGGTGCCCGTCAGCCGCATCGCTCCGAAGCCGACGCGGCCGACGGTGAAGTCGCCCAGTCTCCAGGTGCCCGCGGCGTCCGCGGTGATCGTTTCGGTGGTCATCGGCGGAGTCTCGCACACGTGCCGGCCTCCGCCGCGCGGGTTACGGGTAGGTGTAGGTGTTCAGGCTGTTCACGGCGGCGGCCGGGTCGCCGAGGTCGTAGCGGTCCACGGCGAGGAAGTTGGGCTTCTTGCGGGCGGCCGGCTGGCAGAACCGCCGGGCGCGGTCGGCGAGTTTGGTGTTGTCGGTCTGCGCCGTGGCGGGGATGGTGACGTCACGGAAGTGGTTCATGACGAACAGCGGGCGGAAGCCGGATTCGGTGCGGGTGAGCGGAATGTTGGTGTTCGCGTCGTACCAGCGGCTGTAGCAGGACCAGTCGGAGGAACCGATGCCCGAGCCCATGGACCAGTAGTTCTCGACGGTCCACTCGCGCTGGTACATGACGCCGAAACTGTCCCGGGTCAGTCCCGCCGACTCGTCGGCGGAGCGGCTGTGGTCGGTGAAGATCAGCAGGCGCTGGTCGGCGCCGATCAGGTCGGCCAGCTTCGGCCAGCCGTTGTGCCGTACGCCGGTCCGGTCGGGGCGGTAGAGGACGTCCTGCAGGCCGTTCACGCGGGCGAGTTCGGAGCGCAGGACGCCCGGGTCGACGTAGTCCTCGAGGAAGACGGTGACGAACTGGTCGGGGTGCGCCTTGAGGAAGTCGACCATGCGCTGGAGGTCGACCCACAGGGCGACGGGCCTGCTGACCAGCGTGCAGCTGTTGTGGCAGAGGATCGCGCCGTCCGGGGTCTGATGGAGGTCCAGCATGAACCCCCTCACCCCGTCGGCGAGTTGCTGGTCGATGCCGCGGGTCTGGTTGGGGACGAGGTTGACGAACGGCGGGGCGAAGCCGCCGTCGACGCCGTTGGCGTAGGCGTTGTGCGCGGTGAGGAACGTGACCTGGTCCAGGGTGCGTTGGTCCTGGGAGGGCATGGGGTTCGTCGTCGGCGCGACGGGCGTCAGATACCAGGCGGCCAGGTCGCTGGACGGGCCGATCGTGAGCTGGGCCGGGTAGTTGGCGCCGGAGGACTTGTCGGCCACGGTCAGGTAGCGCTCGGCGCCGGGGACCTTCAGCGTGTACCGGTCGGCGCCGGAGGAGCCGAACTCCCAGGCGGCGTCGGGGCCGGTGCAGGCGACGGTGCGGGCCTGGTCGCCGGCGCGACCGAGGCAGCTGCCCGGTGCGTCGGTGCTCTCCAGGACGTACGAGGATCCACCGGCCGTGAGTCTCCACTGCTGGTGGTCCTCGTCGCCCTTGGGTCTGTGCTGCTCGACGGCGCCCGCGTTGTCGGCCGCGTCGAGTCCGGTCGTGGCGCTCTGCAGGTGGTAGGCGCCCGGCGCCGGTACGGCCGCGGTGGCGTCGGCCGGGGGGACGACGACCGCGGCGGCGAGCGCCGCGGTCGTGGCGAGCAGGACGTGGGGGGTGCGCATGGTGATGCCCTTCCGAGTGCGGTCGGAACGATCAGGTGCATGACACCATGACGCAGAAAGCGGCGTCAGCAGTAGAGGTTGTCGCCCGCGGGGACGCCGAGGATCTGGGCGAACCGCTGGTAGGCGTCGACCCGGCTCTGCACCTGTGCCGGGTTCTTGCCGTCGCACTCCAGCGAGCCGTTGATGCTACGGATCGTCTGCCCGAAGCCGGCGCTGTTGACCATGGCGTTGTGCGGGGTCATGGTGCCGGGGCCGGACTGGGTGTTCCAGTACCACAGGCCCGTCTTCCAGGCCACGGACGCGTTGTTCTCCACCTGGTAGGGGTTGTTGAGCAGGTCGATGCCCAACGCGTCGCCCGCCGCCTTGTAGTTGAAGTTCCACGACAGCTGGATCGGGCCGCGGCCGTAGTAGGCGGCCTGCCCGGCGGGACAGCCGTAGGGCTGGCTCGCGTCGCAGTAGTGCGGGTAGTTGGAGGTGTTCTGCTCGACGACGTACACCAGGCCGCCGGTCTCGTGGTTGACGTTGGCGAGGAAGGCGGCGGCCTCCTGCTTCTTCACCGTGTCGCTGCCGGTGTTGGCGAAGCCGGGGTACGCGCTCAGCGCGTCGGTCAGACCGCTGTAGGTGTAGAAGGAATTCCTGTTCGGGAACATCTGGTTGAACTGCGACTCGCTCACGACGAAGCCGGCGGCCGAGGCCGTGGGGGCCGGCAGGAGCGCCAGGGTGGCGCCACCGAGGGCGAGCGTGGAGAGGACTGCGGCGATACGACGCCTCAACACGGATCAACTCCTTTACGGAGCACGGCCGCACCCGGCAAGGGGCGCGGCCGTGGTGGGGGGTGTGAAGCCACACTCAACCGTGTTGGTCTGTACCAGTCAAGGGTGTAGACCAGTCAATCGCTCTTCCCGATCCGAAAGCTGCACAGAGACCGATCCGGGTCAGCCGGCGTCACCGGGCGCCGTGTAGGCGGCGGTGGTGCGGTCGGCCGACTCGCGTGCCGTCTTCTCGTCCTCGCCGCCCGCGACGTTCGCCGCGTACCAGGCCTCGCTGCTGTCCGTCATGAACCGGCGGCCTTCGTCCGAGCCCATCCAGGCCATGAACTTCTTCGCGTCGACGGCGGCGCCGCCACTGGCGAGATGCAGGGACAGCCCCCTGGTCATCAGGTCCCAGCCGACCCCGACCGCTCCGGGGCCGAACTCCGCCCACTTGGTGTCGTCGACGTGGGCGATGTGGTCCAGCTCGAAGCGCGTGCCACCCTCCTCGGCGGTCAGCCGGAGCTCGATCCAGCTGACCTCGCCGCCGTACTCCCAGGTCGCGGTGAAGCCCCTGGGCGGGTCGCAGCTCTCGACCACTCCCCCGGCGTTGCCCTCCAGCTGGTAGCGCCCGCCGAGCCGCAGCTCGCCCGAGACCGGCAGCAGCCAGCGCGGGATGCGCTCGGGGTTGGTACAGGCGTCCCACACGTCGTCGAGCGGGGCGTCGTAGGACCTGCTCACGGTCACCACGCGCGCCTCGCCGACCTTGAAGGCGCGCCTGCCGACCTGCCGGCGTACGTCGTTGATGTCGTGGGTCACGTCGGTCATGGGGTCCTCCTCGGGGGGTCGTCCGCGCCGCCGAGCCGGCGTGCGCGTCTGCCGCGGGCCAACTCGGTGGCCAGCGCGTCCAGATGCGGGGTCCACAAGCGGCGGAAGCGGTCGAGCCAGGCGTCGATGTCCTGCAGCGGCTCGGCGTTGACGGCGTAGAGCCGCCGGGTTCCTTCGGGGCGTACGGTCGCGAATCCGTTCTCGCGCAGCACCTTGAGGTGTTGCGACACCCCGGGCTGCGAGATCCCGAACTCCTCGCCAATGACGTCGCAGACCGCACCGGAGGTCATCTCCCCGTCGGCCAGCAGCTCCAGGATCCGCCGGCGCACCGGATCACCGAGCACATCGAATGCCTGCATGCGACCCAATGTATCAGTTGTCACTTATATAAGTGGCAGCCGACACCGCGACCGGGGCAAGGGGCAGATTCAGCGCAGCGGCTTCTCCAGGACAGCCTTGCGGTGGCTGAACGTCTCGATCGAGTAGCGGCCGTGGTAGCTGCCCATGCCGCTCTCCCCCACTCCGCCGAACGGCAGGTCGGAGACGGTGAGGTGGGCCAGCGGCAGGCCGTTGCCCAGGCCGCCCGAGGAGGTCTCGGCGGCGATCCGGGCGCGGGTCTCGCCGGACTCGGAGAAGACGTAGAGCGCGAGAGGCTTGTCGCGGTCGCCAATGAAGTCGATGGCGGCGTCCACGTCGGCCACGGTGACCACCGGCAGGATCGGACCGAAGATCTCCTCCTGCATCACGGGCGACCCGGGGTCGACGTCGGCGAGGACGGTCGGCGCGATGTACTTGGCCGTACGGTCGCTGCCGCCGCCGACGACCACGCGGCCCGAGCCGAGCAGTCCGGACAGCCGGTCGAAGTGCCGCTCGTTGACGATCCGGCCGTACTCGCCGGAGGCCGACGGGTCGGTGCCGAACAGAGCCTCGACGGCGCGGGCGAGCGCGGGTTCGAGGGCGGCGGCCGTCTCCGGGTCGGTCAGGACGTAGTCGGGGGCGACACAGGTCTGGCCCGCGTTGAGGAACTTGCCGCGCACCAGCCGGCCCGCGACGACGTCGAGATCGGTGTCGCGGTCGACGAACGCCGGCGACTTGCCGCCCAGTTCGAGGGTGACCGGGGTGAGGTGCTCGGCCGCGGCGCGCATGACGACACGGCCGACGGTGCCGTTGCCGGTGTAGAAGATGTGGTCGAACCGCTCCGCCAGCAGGGCCGTGGTCTCCGGGATGCCGCCCTCGACGACGGCGACGGCGTCGGTGTCGAGGTAGGCCGGGAGCAGGCGGGCGAGCGCGGCGGAAGTGGCGGGGGCCAGCTCGCTGGGCTTGGCGACGACCGCGTCGCCCGCGGCGAGGGCGCCCACCAGCGGGGCGAGCAGGAGCTGCGCCGGATAGTTCCAGGGCGCGATGACGAGGACGACGCCGAGCGGGTCGTACTGGGTCCAGGCAATGGCGTCGGCACCGAGGTGGGCCGGTACCGGTGCGGGTTCCGGGCGCAGCCAGCCCTCGAGGTGGTCGAGGGTGTGGTCGATCTCGCGGACCGTGAAGTCGATCTCCGTGCGCCGGGCCTCGGCGGCGCTCTTGCCCAGGTCCGCGTGGAGGGCCGCGGCCAGCTCGGGGCCGTTCTCGGTGAGCATCTCGCGCAGCCGGCGCAACTGGCCGGTGCGCCAGGCGACGGGCTTGGTGCGGCCGGTGCGGAAGGTGGCGCGCAGCCGGGCCACGACGTCGGCGGGCTGCTCGGGGGCGGGGTGGTTCACGGTGCCTCGCGATGGGGTGTCGAACGGCGGGAAGCTGTCAGGTGTATTTACCAACCTTTCATACACCAAAATAAATTCCCGGTGCGCGCCACCTCTGCGTCAGACGCGCAACCCGCGATGCATCGGCGGTCACCGGCGGACGAGTTCCCGCTTGCGGCGTTCCAGATAGCCGCGCTCGGCGGCGCTGTCGCTGCGCGCGATGGCCTCCTCGTACGCCTGGACCGCCTCGGTGCCGCGGCCCAGGCGGCGCAGCAGGTCCGCGCGGACGGCGTGGAAGACGTGGTAGCCGTCGAGGTCCAGCGTGTCGACGAGGTCCAGGGCCGCCTGGGGGCCTTCGGTCTCGGCCACGGCGACCGCCCGGTTCAGCGCCACGACCGGGCTCGGGGCGACGGCCATGAGCTGGTCGTACAGCTGCCTGATCTGGCCCCAGTCGGTGGCGGCCGCGGTGGGCGAGTCGCTGTGGACGGCCTGGACTGCGGCCTGGATCTGGTACGGGCCGGGCTGGTTGCGGCGCAGGCAGCGCCGGACGAGCGCCTGGCCCTCGGCCATCAGGTCGCCGTCCCAGCGGGCCCGGTCCTGCTCGGGCAGCGGCACCAGCGCGCCGTGCGCGTCCTGGCGGGCGGGCGTGCGCGCGTCGACGAGGAGCATGAGCGCGAGCAGCCCGGCAGCCTCGGGCTCGTCGGGCATCAGCTCGGTGAGCAGGCGGCCGAGCCGTACGGCCTCCGCGCTCAGCTCGGGCGTGCCGGCGTACCCCTGGTTGAAGATCAGGTAGACGACCGCAAGGACGCCCCTGAGCCGGTCCGGGAGGTCGGCGTCGCGGGGCACGCGGTACGGGATCCGGGCGTCGCGGATCTTCGCCTTGGCGCGGACGAGCCGCTGGGCCATCGTCGGCTCGGGCACCAGGAAGGCGCGCGCGATCTGCGGGGTG
The DNA here is from genome assembly GCF_042800575.1 of Streptomyces sp. NPDC057616. Taxonomy (NCBI): domain Bacteria; kingdom Bacillati; phylum Actinomycetota; class Actinomycetes; order Kitasatosporales; family Streptomycetaceae; genus Streptomyces; species Streptomyces sp. NPDC057616. The sequence continues at coordinate 14,184 of NZ_JBHVGU010000037.1, read as the reverse complement.
GTGAGTCCGCCGAGCAGCCGCAGGGTGAGCGCGACCTGGGCCTGGGGTGCGAGGGCCGGGTGGCAGCAGGTGAAGATCAGGCGGAGCCGGTCGTCGCGCACGGGGCCCTCCTCGGCCGGTGCGTCGGGGCTGTGCAGCAGGGCGGCCTCGGCGTGGCGGGCCGCGCGGGAGGACTCACGGCGCAGCCGGTCGATCGCGCGGTTGCGCGCGGTGGTGATGATCCAGCCGGCCGGGCTCGGCGGCACGCCGGAATCCGGCCAGGTCCGCAGGGCCGCGGTGAAGGCGTCCTGCACCGCCTCCTCGGCGAGGTCGATGTCGCCGAGGAAGCGGACGAGCACCGAGACCGCGCGCCCGTACTCGGCGCGGAAGACGGCCTCGACGTCGGGGGCGCCAGGCATCAGTGCTGGTCCACGAAGGGCCGCACCTCGATGGGCAGGGTGGTGGCCCGCACGGCCTTGCGGCCCCACTCCAGCGCCGCGTCCAGGTCGGCGGCCTCGATCAGGCAGAGCCCGCCGAGGTACTCCTTGCCCTCGGCGTACGGCCCGTCGGTGATCAGCACGTCGGCACCGGAGGGGCGGAGCATGGTCGCCGTCTCGGGGCCGTGCAGCCCTCCGGCGAAGACCCAGACCCCGGCGTCGCGCAGCTCCTGGTTGAAGGCCTCCACGTTGCGCATGATCTCGCCGAGCTCAGCCTCGGACGGCGGCTGCCCGTCGGTAGGGGTGACCACGCTGAGCAGGTAGTGCGTCATGACGTCCTCCTGTGTCGGATGGTGTTCCACCTCCTACACGAACGGTGGGCCCCCGGATCGACACCGCGCACGGCCGGATCGGAAGATTCTTTTCCGCGGCATCGGGAGAATCTCTTCCATGACCGCCGTACCGCACCCGCTCGTCTCCGCCGCCCGCACCCTCGCCCACGACCTCCTCGCCCCGCAGGCGGCGCGGGTCGACCAGGAGGGCGTACCCCCGAGCCACATCGAGGCGATCAGAGGCGCGGGGCTGCTGGGGGTGGGCGCGCCCCGGGAGTACGGCGGCGCGGACGCGTCCGACGCGGTGGCACGTGAGGTGTCGGAGATCCTGGCCGGGGCATGCTGCTCGACCTGGTTCGTGCAGACCCAGCACCACACCCCGGTGAAGCTGCTCGCGCGGGCCGAACTCCCCGTGCGCGAGCGGCTGTTGCGTCCGCTGGCGACGGGTGAACTGATGGCGGGCATCGCGTTCGCCCACGTCCGCGCCTTCCCCCGGGTGCCGGTGCGGGCGCGCGCCGACCGCGGCGGCTGGCGCTTCGACGGGACGGTGCCCTGGTACACGGGCTGGGGTCTGAACGACGTGATGCTGCTGGCCGGCGTGACGGAGGCCGACGAGGTGGTGTTCGCCTTCACCGAGGCCCAGGAGCAGCCGGGACTGCGGCCCTCGCCGCCGATGCGGCTGGCGGCGCTGAGTGCCGCCCGCACGGTCTCGCTGGAGCTGGACGGGCTGTGGCTGCCCGACGAGTCGGTGGTGCTGCGCACCCCGCAGGACAAGTTCGCCCTCGTCGACCGCCCCCGCAACACCAACGCCTCCCCCGCCGTCTTCGGCGTGGCCGAGGCCGCGCTCAGCCTGCTGGACGGGGCCGGGGAGGCGCGCACGGCGCGCGCACTGCGCGACCGGCTCGGCGAGGTGCGCCGGCAGGCCTACGCCCTCGCCGCGCACCCCGTCCCGCACGAGCGCGTCGAGGAACGGCTGGCGCTCAAGACCCGGGCCTACGACCTCATGCGCGCCGCCACGACGGCGGCGATCGTGGCCGGGGGCGGCCGCGCGATGAGCCTGGACGGCACCGCGCAGCGGCTGGCCCGCGAGGGGATGTTCCTGCTGGTGCAGGGCCAGACCTCGGAGGTGCGCGACGCGCACCTCGCCGCGCTCGCGCGGCTGTGAGGCGAGGAGTGCCGTACGGCTAACTCGCGAACGGCACCTGGGCCCGCGGCGCCGTCTCCTCGCCGAGCGGATGCCGCCACAGTCCCTGGGCCGCGAGCCGCGGCAGGACGCCCTCGCCGAACCAGTACGCCTCCTCCAGGTGCGGATAGCCGGAGAGCACGAACTCGTCGATGCCCAGGGCGTGGTACTCCTTGATCCGCTCGGCGACCTCGTCGTGGCTGCCGACGAGCGCGGTGCCGGCCCCGCCGCGCACCAGGCCGATGCCGGCCCAGAGGTTGGGGTGGATCTCGAGGGCGGTGGGGGTCCCCCCGCTCGAGGGACGTCGAGAGTGGGGGAGGTTGCCGCCCCCGTGCAGGGCGAGCATGCGCTGCTGCCCCGTGGACTCGCTGCGGGCGAGGCCGGCCTGGACGGACCGCACGGTCTGCGGGTCGAAGCCGTCGAGCAGCCGGTTCGCCTCCGCCCATGCCTGCGCGGACGTGTCGCGGGTGATGACGTGCAGCCGGATGCCGAAGCGCAGGGTGCGGCCCCGTTGCGCCGCCAGGCCCCGGATCCACGCGATCTTCTCGGCGACCTGCGCGGGCGGCTCGCCCCAGGTGAGGTAGGCGTCGACGTGTCGCGCGGCGACCTCCCCGGCGGCGGGCGAGGACCCGCCGAAGTACACGTCGGGGACCGGGTCGGGCACCCGGGCCAGCTTCGCGTCCTCGACGCGCAGGTGCTCGCCGTGCAGATCCACGGTCCTTCCCGCCCACAACTCCCTGACGATCTGCAGGAATTCACCGGTGCGCCGGTATCGGGCGTCCTTGTCGAGGAAGTCGCCGTAGGCCCGCTGCTCGTGGCTCTCACCGCCGGTGACGACGTTGAGCAGCAGCCGTCCGCCGCTCTGCCGCTGGAAGGTGGCGGCCATCTGGGCGGCGAGTGTCGGCGAGACGAAACCGGGCCGGAAGGCGACCAGGAACTTCAGCCGCTCGGTGTTCTGGCTGACCATGGCGGTGGTCAGCCACGCGTCCTCGCACCAGGCGCCGGTCGGGGTGAGCGCCCCCACGAAGCCCAGGTCCTCGGCGGCGCGAGCGATCTGGCTCAGATAGGTGACCGTCGGCGGCCGGTCCCGTCCTGCGGCGGTGGCGGGGGTGCCGTGGCCTCCGCCGACGACATGCCGGCTGTCGCCGTTGGTGGGCAGGAACCAGTGGAAGGTGAGGGACACGTGGGGTCTCCGATCAGGCGTGTTTCTACAGGAGGCCGTGGCGGGGCGGCCGGGTGCCGCTCAGCACGTAGCGGCCGATGTGCTGCAGCTTCCAGCGGGGTGGATCGTGCAGGGTGTGGGTGCGGGCGTCGCGCCAGTGCCGGTGCAGATTCAGAGAGCTGAGGGCCGAGCGGGTGCCGGACACCTCGAACAGGGCGCTCGCCACATCGACCGCGGCCTGCGCGGCCTGCACCTTGGCCGCGGCGACCGCGACGGACGCCTCGGCGGCGGAGTCGTCGGTGAGGCCGGCGCTCGCGGTGTCGACCGCGCGGGCCGCCTCGCGCAGCAGCGCCTCCGCCGCCCTCGTGTGCAGGGCGAGTTCGCCGATGCGCTGGATCAGCAGCGGGTCCTCGGCGGCCGTCTCGGCGCCGCTCTCGAACCAGGGACGGCTCTTGGTACGGACGAAGGCCACGGCCTCGGCGAGCGCCCCCACGGCGATGCCCGTGTCGATGGCGGCGTGCAGCAACTGGGCGACGGCGCCGTGGAGTTGGGGGCCCTCGAAGGTGAGGTGGTGCGGCAGGACGCGGTCACCCGGCACCGGGACGCCGTCGAGCCGGACGGTGCCGCTGGCCGTGGTCCGCTGGCCGAGGCCGTCCCAGTCGTCGACGACCTCGACGCCGGGGGCGTCGGCGGGGACGTAGGCGACCTGCAGGGTGTCGTCCTCGGCGCGGGCGAGCACCGGGATCCAGTCCGCGAAGAGGGCGCCGGTGGAGTAGTGCTTGACGCCGGTGAGGACGTACGAGCCGTCCGGCCGGGATTCCAGGCGGGTGCGGATGTCCTGGACGTGCCGGGTGCCCGCCTCGGACTGGGCGTTGCCGAAGCGGCGGCCGGCGAGGAGTTCCGCGAAGAAGAACTTCCGTTGTTCTTCGGTGCCTTGGCGGCGGATGACGTTGACGTAGACGAAGTGGCTCTGCGGGATCTGGGCCAGGCTGGCGTCGGCGGTGGCGAGCAGGCGGAAGATCTCGGCGAGGGTCGACGCGCCCACGTCCGCGCCGCCGTGCTCGGCGGGCACCGTGACCGCGAGCAGCCCGGAGGCCGACAGGCGGTCCAACTCCTCGCGTGGGAGCCTGCGTTCGGCGTCGCGCGTGGAGGCTCCCGCGCGGAAATCGTCGGCCAGCCCGGCCGCGACGGCGAGGGCCTCCGCGTCGTCCGCGACGACATGGGCGGACACGGCGCTCAGCTCGCCGCGGCCAGCAGCGGGGTACGGCCCAGGGCCAGCGAGAACTGGTCCACCACCTGGCCCAGGGCCTCGGCGGCGGCCGGGGCGACGGTCAGGGAGCCGTCCTCGTCGACGGAGATGTCCTTGTCGAGGGTGAACCAGCCCTGCACGATGTGGCTCGCCCCCATGGAGTTGAGGACCGGGCGCAGCGCGTAGTCGATCGCCAGGACATGGGCGGTGGAGCCGCCGGTGGCGAGCGGCAGCACGGTCTTGCCGGTCAGGGCGTACTGCGGGAGCAGGTCGAGCAGCGCCTTCAGGACGCCGGAGTACGCGGCCTTGTAGACGGGTGTGCCGACGACCACGCCGTCGGCCCGTGCGAAGAGTTCGGCGGCCGCGGTGATGGCGGGATGGCGGAAGTCGGCGCCGAGCAGCGCCTGTGCGGGGATGGTGCGGACGTCGAGCGGGATCACCTCGTGGCCCTGGGCGATCAGCCTCTGGTCGAGGTGGCGCAGCAGGCGGTTGGTGCGCGAGGAGACGGAGGGGCTGCCGGAGACGGACAGGACGGTGGGCATGGGTCCTCTTTCGGGGAGCGGTCGCGGGAGGCGTCGCGGGACACGGTGACAGCAGGCGGTCGCAGGGCGGTCGCGGGACGTGGCACGGGCGCCACGCGCTACGGCGGGCGGTGGGGCGGCGGACGGTCGGTCGGCGTGGCCGGCTGCCGGTCAGACGTGCAGGGGCGCCGGGTCGGGCCGGCGGTCGGGGAGCCGGGACTCCAGCTCGCGCACCAGGGGCAGCACGCGCCGCCCGAAGTACTCGACCTCCTCGTGGTAGTGCAGGAATCCGAGGAGGAAGAGGTCGACGCCGAGCTGCCGGTAGGCGACGATGCGCTCCGCGATCTGCTCGGGTGTGCCGATGAGCCCCGTACGGAAGCCGTCGTTGTACTGGACGAGGTCCTCGAAGGAGGAGTCCTGCCACATGCCCTTCCGGTCGGCGGTGGACTGACCGGCCTGCTTCACCGCACCGCGGAAGCCCTCGACGGCCTCGGTGTCGGCCTTGGCGACGATCTCGCGCAGCGTCTCGCGTGCCTCGGTCTCTGTGTCGCGGGCGACGAGGAAGCCGTTGAGGCCGAACTTCGGTTCGCTGCGGCCGGCTTGAGCCGCCGACGCCCGTACGTCCTCGATCTGCTCGACGACTCCGCCGAAGTCCTTGCCGTTGGAGAGGTACCAGTCGGAGACCCGGCCGGCCATCGCGCGGGCGGCCGACGAGTTGCCGCCCTGGAAGATCTCCGGGTGCGGCCGTTCGGGAGTGCTGAGCGGCTTGGGCTTGAGGGAGAAGTCCCGCAACCGGTAGAAGTCCCCGGCGAGTTGGGTGTGGTCCTCGGTCCAGATCTGGCGCAGGGCGTGGATGAACTCCTCGGAGCGGCGGTAGCGCTCGTCGTGCTCCAGCCAGGGCTCCCCGAGGGCGGTGAACTCGCCCTTGAACCAGCCGGAGACGACGTTCACGGCGAAGCGGCCGCCCGAGAGGTGGTCGGCGGTGGCGCCGAGTTTGGCGAGCACGCCCGGGTGCCAGAGCCCGGGATGGACGGCGGCGATGACCTTCAGGCGCCGGGTGGCGAGGAGGAGGGCGAGGCTGAAACTGGTGGACTCGTGCTGGTACTCGGCGCCGTAGCTCGCCATGTAGCGGACCTGGCTGAGCGCGTAGTCGAAGCCGTTGTCCTCGGCGAGGACGGCGAGTTCGCGGTTGTACTCGTAGCCCCAGTCGGTGCGCTGCTCGATGGTGCTGGTGACGAGTCCTCCGCTGACGTTGGGTACCCAGTAGGCGAATTTCGCGGGCTCTTGGGGCATGCGGAACTCCTGTTGCGGAATTTCGGGCACGCCGAATTCGAAAGGGCGCGACAGCGCGGTGAATTCAGGCGATGGGAGAGAAGACGCGGCACGCGGGTGTGGCGTGTCGCGGAATACGGCGGATCCGGGTGCGGATCAGGCCGCGTGGCAACAGGAGGCGCTGGAGACACGTGCGAGGTCGACATGGCGTCGCCGCGTGAGGTCCAGTCGCATGGTCATGCCGTCGATCGTGGCAGGCGGCGCCGAGAAGCGTCAAGGAATTCCCGACGGTTCTCGTATGGCGGAATGCGGAATTTCATGGGCGGTTGACGGGAAACCCGTCAACCGCCCGTCGGATCAACCGTGTTCTGTCAGTCGTCGTCGCCCGTCGGTACCACCACGAGGAACGCGTCCGACTTCAGGTCCATGACGACGGTCGCGGACTGGCCCTCGGCGCGGCGCTTCGCGGCGTACTCCTCCGCCGGCCACGATCCACGAGGAGCTCCGGCTGGGAATCGCTCCAACACCTTCGCGCCCATAGCGGCCGACACCTCCAGTTTCGTTCCTCGTGCTTCACCCGGCTGCTTGCCTACAGTCCGCCTGCCCGCGATCCGCGTGGTCATGTGCGGCGGCCTGGGCGGATCCGCGCCACAGCCGTCCGGGCCACCACGCCACCCCGCCCAGGTCCCGTACGAGAGCGGGCACCAGCAGCGACCGCACCACGAGCGTGTCGAGGAGGACGCCGAAGGCGACGATGAAGGCGATCTGGGCCAGGAAGGCGAGCGGGATCACGCCGAGGGCGGCGAAGGTCGCGGCGAGCACCACACCGGCCGAGGTGATCACCCCGCCGGTACCGACCAGTCCGCGCAGGACACCCTGGCGCACCCCGTGCCGCAGGGACTCCTCCCGCACCCGGGACATCAGGAAGATGTTGTAGTCGACGCCCAGCGCCACCAGGAACACGAAGCCGTACAGCGGCACCGAGGGGTCGCTGCCGGTGAAGCCGAGGACGTGCTGGAAGACCAGCGACGAGACTCCCAGCGTGGCAAGGAAGTTGAGGCCCACCGTCGCCACGAGCAGCGCGGGCAGCAGCAGGGAGCGCAGCAGCACGGTCAGGATGAGGAAGATGATCGCGAGGACCACGGGCACGATCAGGGTGCGGTCCCGCTCGGCGGTCTTCAGGGTGTCGTACTGCTGGGCGGTGTAGCCGCCGACGAGGGCGTCCGCCCCCGGCACGGCGTGCAGGGCGGTCCGCAGCCGGGCGACCGTGCTCTTGGCGGCGTCGCTGTCGGCGGCCGCGCTCAGGGTGACGTCCACCCGCACCCGCCCGTCCACGACGAGCGGTGTACCGCCCGGGCGTCCGGACTCGGTGACACCGGCGGCCGAGGCGACGCCCTTGGTCGTACGGGCGGCGGCGACCACGCGGTCCAGGCGTGCGGCGTCGGCGATGACGACGGTGGGGTTGCCGGAGCCGCCCGGGAAGTGCTCGGCGAGGGTCTGCTGCGCGGCGACCGACGGCGCGTCGTCGACGAAGGTCTCGTCGAGCGGGACGCCCTTGGCGACCAGGGTGGGAGCGAACGCGGCGCATGCGAGCAGGACGGCCAGCGACACCGCCCAGACCTTGCGCGGCGCCCGGTCGACGAGCGCCGCGACGCGCCGCCACACGCCGTGGCCGTCGGCGGCGGGGCGCGGGGTGGCCGGCCAGTAGGCGGCGCGGCCCAGCAGGACGAGCACGGCCGGCAGGAAGGTCAGCGAGCTGATGACGGCGCACACGATGCCGATCGCGCCGACCGGCCCGAGCGCCCGGTTGTTGGTCAGGTCGCTGATCAGCAGGGCGAGCAGCCCCAGGGCGACGGTCGCGGCACTGGCGACGACGGCGCCCCACGACTGCCGCAGCGCGGCCCGCGCGGCCGCGAACCGGTCGGCGCGCTCGGCCAGTTCCTCGCGGTAGCGGGCGGTGATCAGCAGGGCGTAGTCGGTGGCGGCACCGATGACGAGGATGGAGAGGATGCCCTGCACCTGGCCGTCGACCCGTACGAGACCGTGGTCGGCCAGGGCGTAGACGACCGCACAGGCGAGACCCAGGGCGAACACGGCCCCCAGGATGATCACCAGTGGCAGCAGCACACTGCGGTAGACGAGCAGCAGGATCACCAGTACGTCCGCCAGGGCGACGGCCAGCAGCAGCCCGTCGATGCCCGCGAAGGCGTCGGAAAGGTCGGCCTGGCCTGCTGCCGGCCCGGCCAGCTGGACGGTGGCGCCGGGGACCTGTTGTGCGGCGGCGTGGATCCGGTCCAGGCTGTCGCCCAGCCGCTTGCCCAGGTCGGGCCGCAGCTGCACGACCCCTTCGAGCGCCTTGCCGTCCTTGGACAGGAGCGCGGGCGACACGTCGCCGGTCACGCCCGGCACGTCCGTCACGGAGGCGAGCGCGCGTCCCGCCGCCGCCTGCCGGTCCCTCATCGAGCCGTCGCCGTCGTCGGTCCACACGACGACGGCGGGCAGCGTCTCGTCCTGCCGGAAGGCCCGCTGCGCGGCGATCACCTGGGTGGATTCGGCGCTGCGCGGCAGGAAGGCGGCCTGGTCGTTGGTGGCGACCTCGCCGAGCCGGCCGGCGAACGGGCCGAGGACCCCGCCTATGCCGATCCAGACGACGAGCAGGAGCAGGGGCAGGAGGATGCGGCCCCGGCGCGGGGTGAGGGACATGGCTCTCCAGGCTTGGCGGTCAGGTAACTCAATCAAAAACAATCTCAATGATTGAGCTATATGGGTGCCGATCGTAAGCGACAACGGATCTTCCACCATCCGGTCCCCTGCGGATGCAGCCGGTTCGAAACCGGCCGGACGCGGCGGCTTTCCGCAGCTCAGGTACCGGGTGACCGCAGCGGGGCGAGTTCCGCGTTCATGGCCGCCAGGAAGCGCAGCACGACCGACAGCTCCTCCTGGGTGAACTGCGCGCAGGCCGCGTCCGCCGCCTTCGCGAGCGGACGGAAGTAGGTGCGGGCCGCCGCCCTGGCGTCGGCCGCGTAGTAGAGGTGCACCACCCTGCGATCGGCGTTCTCCCGGACCCGGCGGATGTGCCCGGCGCGCTCCAGCCGGTCGACGCAGGCGGTGACGGCGCCCGAGGTCAGCCCCAGGTGCTCGCGCAGCCGCTTCGGGGTCATCGGCTCCTCGGCGTCCAGGATCGCCGCGAGGGCCTGGACGTCCGTGGCGTGCAGTCCCTGATCACCGGCGAAACCATGGACCAGACGGTTGATCTCGCCGTTCATGCGGCGCAGCTGCACGGCGAGGGAGTGCAGGCCGGCCCCCTCGGCGGGTACTCGGTCAGATCCCGGCGAGGCGGCTGCCGGCTGCTCCCGGTCGTCTGCTGTGGCCACGCGATCAGCCTATAGAAGGGCCCGCATCCGATGCGGCGGCGCCCGTGGAAGTGATCACAGGAGCACATCGACGCGAAGGACTCCGAGCTGATGAACGCTGACGACGACGGAAAGGGCCTGCACTGCCTGGTGACCGGGGCGACGGGATACATCGGCGGCAGGCTGGTGCCGGAGCTTCTCGACGCGGGGCACCGCGTCCGCTGCCTCGCCCGCTCCCCCGGCAAGCTGCGCGACCATCCGTGGTCCGGGCAGGCCGAGGTGGTCAAGGGCGACGTCACGGACGCCGGCTCGGTCGCCGAGGCGATGCGCGGCATCGACGTCGCCTACTACCTGGTGCACGCGCTGGGCACGGGCGACGACTTCGAGGAGACCGACCGGAAGGCGGCGCGCATCTTCGGCGAGGCCGCCCGCGCCGCGGGGGTGCGGCGCATCGTCTACCTCGGCGGCCTGACGCCCGCGCACGTGCCGGAGCGCGAGCTGTCGCCGCACCTGCGCTCACGCGCCGAGGTGGGCCGGATCCTGCTGGACTCGGGCGTGCCCACCACGGTGCTGCGCGCGGCCGTCGTCATCGGCTCGGGCTCGGCCTCCTTCGAGATGCTGCGCTACCTCACCGAACGCCTGCCGGTGATGGTCACCCCGAGCTGGGTGCGCACCCGGCTGCAGCCCGTGGCGGTGCGGGACGTGCTGCGCTACCTCGTCGGCAGCGCCGCCATGCCGGCCGACGTCAGCCGCGCCTTCGACATCGGCGGTCCGGACGTGCTGACGTACCGGGACATGATGATGCGCTACGCCGCGGTCGCGGGACTGCCCCGGCGCGTCATCGTGCCGGTGCCCGTGCTCACCCCCCGCCTGTCCAGCCACTGGGTCGGCCTGGTCACCCCGGTGCCCGCGTCGATCGCCCGGCCGCTGGCGGAGTCGCTGCGCCACGAGGTCGTCTGCGACGAGCACGACATCGCGCGCCACATGCCCGACACGGACCGGCAGCCGATCGGCTTCGACGAGGCGGTACGGCTGGCCCTGCAGCGCATCCGCGACGCGAAGGTCACCACCCGCTGGTCGTCGGCCTCGGTGCCCGGCGCACCCAGCGATCCGCTGCCCACCGACCCCGACTGGGCGGGCGGCAGCCTCTACACCGACGAGCGGGAGCTGCCGGTCCATGCCTCGCGCGGGGCGCTGTGGCGGGTGATCGAGGGGATCGGCGGGGAGAACGGCTGGTACTCCTTCCCGCTGGCCTGGGCGGTGCGGGGCCGGCTGGACCGGCTGGTGGGCGGCGTGGGGCTGCGCCGGGGCCGGCGGGACGCCGCCCATCTGCGCACCGGCGACTCGCTGGACTTCTGGCGGGTCGAGGAGATCGAGCCCGGCCGGCTGCTGCGGCTGCGCGCCGAGATGCGGCTGCCGGGCCTCGCCTGGCTGGAGATGTACGCGGAGGACGACGCCGGCGGCCGCACCCGCTACCGCCAGCGGGCCCTGTTCCACCCGCACGGGCTGCTGGGCCACGCCTACTGGTGGAGCGTCTCCCCCTTCCACTCCGTCGTGTTCGGCGGCATGGCCCGCAACATCGCCCTCGCCGCGGTCCGCAACCAGATGGGGCCGGAAGGCCGGACCGCGTCCGGGGGCTGACGGCCGCATCCGCCGCGTCCGCAGGACCCGAAGCACCTCGAAGGCCGCCCCTCACCCGCTCCCCGGAGATCACCATGAACGTCTCGGTCGTCCTGTTCACCGCGGATCTGCGTCTGCACGACCATCCCCCGCTGCGGGCCGCGAACGAGGCCGACGAAGTGGTGCCCCTGTTCGTCCGCGACCGGGGCGTCGCGGACGCCGGGTTCGCCGCCCCCAACCGGCTCGCCTTCCTCGCCGACTGCCTCGGCGACCTCGACGGCGGGCTGCGGGAGCGGGGCGGCCGGCTGATCGTGCGCTCGGGCGACGTGGTCGACGAGGTGTGCAAGGTGGTCGCCGAGACGGACGCCGACGAGGTGCACATGGCCGGTGACGTCAGCGCCTACGCGCATCAGCGCGAGCAACGGCTGCGCCGCGCTCTGGAGTCGGAAGGGCGGCGCCTGCACGTCCACGACACGGTGACCACGGCCGTGACGCCCGGCGAGGTCACCCCGGCCTCCTCGGACCACTTCGCGGTCTTCACCCCCTACTTCCGGCAGTGGTCCCAGGTGCACCTGCGCGACACGCTCGCGGCACCGCGCACGGTGCACGTCCCGAAGGGTGTCGGCTCCGAGGAACTCCCGTCCCGCTCCGGCATGTCGGGGCTGTCCGAGGGCCTGGCGGCCGGCGGCGAGGCCGAGGGCCGCAGGCGCCTGTCCTCCTGGCTGCGCAGCGGGATCTCGGCGTACGAGGACCGCCACGACGACCTGGCCGGCGACGCCACCTCGCGCTTCTCGCCGCATCTGCACTTCGGCACGCTCTCCCCCGTCGAACTCGTCCACCGGGCGCGCGCCGCGGGCGGCCCCGGCGCCGAGGCGTTCGTACGGCAGATCGCCTGGCGCGACTTCCACCGCCAGGTCCTCGCGGCCCGGCCCGCGTCCGCCGGCTCCGACTACCGCACCAAGCACGACCGTTGGCGCTCGGGGCGCGAGGCCGAGGAGGACGTCCGGGCCTGGAAGGAGGGCCGCACGGGCTACCCGATCGTCGACGCGGCGATGCGCCAGCTCGGCCATGAGGGCTGGATGCACAACCGGGGCCGCCTGCTGACCGCGAGCTTCCTCACCAAGACCCTCTACGTCGACTGGCGCGAGGGCGCCCGCCACTTCCTGGAGCTCCTGGTCGACGGCGACGTCGCCAACAACCAGATGAACTGGCAGTGGATGGCCGGCACCGGGACCGACACCCGCCCCAACCGGGTCCTCAACCCCGTGACACAGGCGAAGCGTTACGACCCGGACGGCGCGTACGTCCGCCGCTGGGTGCCGGAGCTCGCCGGGATCGAGGGCCCGTCGGTGCACGAGCCGTGGAAGCTGCAGGGGCTGGACCGCGCCGCGCTCGACGACTACCCCGACCCGGTCATCGAACTCTCCGAGGGACTTGCCCGGTTCAAGCACGCCCGCGGCCGCGACTGAGGAGCTCCCCATGGCCACCCCCCACTGGCTGTTCGGCGACCAGCTCGGCCCGCACTTCCTGACTCCGGGCGACGGCGGTCCCGGCCGCGGCGCACCGGTCGTGATGATCGAGGCCCGGTCGGTCTTCCGCCGCCGGCGCTTCCACCGCGCCAAGGCCCATCTCGTCCTGTCGGCAATGCGGCACCGCGCGGCCGAACTCGGCGACCGGGTGCGGTACGTGCAGGCGGAGACGTACCGCGAGGGGCTCCGGAAGGCGGTGGACGAGGGGCCCCTGACGGTGCATCACCCCACCTCGCGTGCGGCGCTCCGGCTGGTGTCGTCGATCCCCGGCCTCACCATCCTGCCCGTGCGCGGGTTCCTCGTCCCGCAGGAGGACTTCCGCGCCTGGGCGGACGGGCAGGGCGGGCAGAAGCTGCGCCAGGAGGACTTCTACCGCTGGGTGCGGCGCGGGCACGGGCTGCTGATGGACGGCGGCGAGCCCGCGGGCGGCCGCTGGAACCACGACCACGACAACCGCGAGCCCCCGCCGAAGGGGGAGCGGACGCTGGGGGCGCCGGCCCCCTACCGGCCGCGCGAGGACGACGTGGACGAGGAGGTCCGCCACGACCTCGACCGCTGGGAGCGGGAGGACGGCATCCGGTTCGTGGGACGGGACGGCCCGCGGCTCTTCCCGGCCACGCGCCGCGAGGCGCTCGCCGCCCTGAGCAGGTTCGTCGAGCACCGGCTGGCGGGCTTCGGGCCGCACGAGGACGCCATGCTCGCCGCCGACCCGGTCATGAGCCACAGTCTGCTGTCGTCCTCGCTGAACCTCGGGCTGCTGGATCCGCTGGAGTGCGCCGAACGGGCCGAGGACGCCTGGCGCGCCGGGTCCGCGCCGGTCAACAGCGTCGAGGGCTTCGTACGGCAGATCGCCGGATGGCGCGAGTACGTGTGGCAGCTGTACTGGTACTTCGGCGAGGACTACCGCCGGCGCAACGCGCTGCACCACCACGCCCCGCTGCCGGAGTGGTTCCTGGAGCTGGACGCCGAGGCGGTCACCGCGAACTGCCTGGCGACCGTGCTGGCGCAGGTGCGCGACACCGGCTGGACCCACCACATCCCGCGCCTGATGCTGCTCGGCAGCCACGCCCTGCAGCGGGGCTGGGACCCGGCCGCGGTGACCGACTGGTTCCACCGCTGCTTCGTCGACGGCTACGACTGGGTGATGGTGCCGAACGTCGTCGGGATGTCGCAGTACGCCGACGGCGGCCGTATGACCACCAAGCCCTACACCTCGGGCGGTGCGTACGTGCACCGGATGAGCGACCTGTGCGGCCCGTGCGCCTGCCGCCCCACCGACCGCGTCGGCGACCGCGCCTGCCCCTTCACGGCGGGCTACTGGTCCTTCCTCCACCGCCACCGCACCCGCCTGGAGGGCAACCCGCGGATGTCGCAGGCGGTGCGCGGCCTCGACCGGCTCAGCGACCTCGATGCACTGCTCCACGAGGAGAAGCAGCGGCGCGACGCACCGCCCTGACCTGCCGGCCCGCCATAGGATCTACCGGCCCGCTAGGACCGCAGGTCCCGCAGCACCTCGCGCGCGGCGCGGGCGCCGGAGGCCAGCGCCC
>NZ_JBHVGU010000036.1:0-105497 GCF_042800575.1 Streptomyces sp. NPDC057616 | reverse complement strand
GGCGACCACCGAGGAGATCTTCAACTCGGAGGTGTCGTCCTCGCCGGGGTCCACCACGTCCACCGGGTCGAAGCGGTACGCGTACTCGGCGGTGACCGCCTTCTTCTTCGGCGAGAAACGCACCAGACGCGTGGTGCGCGAAGCGTCACCGGCATCCCCGTCCGGCAGCGAAAGCGGACTCTGCAGGGCCATCACCAGGTCGCCGCCCGGCAGTTGGGCCAGCCCCTCGAAGCCGCGGTTGATCTTCCGGTGCAGGAAGATCGCGGGCAGCGCCTCGACCACCGGGTAGTCCGTGCCGGTCAGGTGGAGCCCCTTGGGCACGTAGCGCGTGAGTACCTTCCCACGCGCGGAGACATGCACGAGGGAAGGCCCGTACTCGTCGACGAGCCAGAAACTCCCGTCCTTCGCCCGGACGATGCCCTCGGTGTCCAGCCCGTTCGGGTTGTACGGCAGGGGGGTCTTGGCGTCGTAGGTGTACGGCGCCTCGTCCCGGCCTGCCTGGTTCGACAGCCCGGTGACGGCCTTGCCGGACGAGGTGGTGATCGGGATGGCCTCCAGCACCTTCACGGTGTCGCCGGAGACGCGCACCTTCACGATCGCCGGATCGAACCCCGGCACTGGGAAGGTGCGGCGCTTGGTGCCGTCGACCTTGATCTGGCCGTTGGGCCCGCGGTCGGTGACCGTCCAGAACTCGCCCTTACGGCCCGTCGGGTAGATGTCGCTGCCGATGCCGCCGAGGTCGATGCCCCGGTCGTTGTCCACCGTCCCGGGCAGCAGCGCGTTGCTGAAGGCGCCGAGAGGAATGTCGCCGAGCGTCGCGGTGCGGACGGCATGCGCGTCCTCCGACACCGCACTCGCGGGCGGGCAGGCCGCCACAAGGGCCGCGATCACGGCAAGCGGAACGCCTGCTGCGACGGAGCGCCGGACGTGGGACCGGCCGGTGGCGTGCGGGGACATCGAGCCTCCTGAGGAGCAAGTTCGCTGACAGTGGCCAGATTTGGGTCCTGCAGCGAACGTCGCACTACCGCCGGGTGAACGGGGAGCGTCGGGATTCCGAGCACAAGTGCGACCCGTTCCGGTGACAGGTGCATCGCATCGCATCGCACAGCAGTGCACCGCAGCGCTCAGCAACACGGGGAAAACGGTTCGCGACACCCGCCGACCGCTGACTACCTTCACGCGACATGGACATCGACGGCCCCAAGACCGACGACACCAAGACCGAAGACCCCAAGGAGGTCGTCCGGCGCGGGTACGACGCCGTCTCCCGGCTCTACGACGACGCGTACGGCGCCGAGACCAAGTACGCGGCCCTGCTCGCCGACCTGTGCCGACGCCTCCCGGTCGGCAGCACGGTCCTGGACGTCGGGTGCGGAAGCGGGGTACCGGTCGCACGGACCCTCGTGGAAGCCGGCCATCAGGTCACCGGCGTCGACATCAGCGAGGTGCAGATCCGCCGGGCTCAAGAGCGCGTGCCGCAGGCGCAGTTCATCCGCGGCGACGCCACGGCCGTCACCTTCGAGCCCGGCTCCTTCGACGCCGTGGTCTGCCTGTACGCCCTCATCCACATCCCGCTGGCCGAACAGCCGCCTCTGCTGCGGCGGATCGCCGGATGGCTGCGACCGGGCGGTTGGTTCGTGGCGACCACCGGACACGGCGCCTGGACCGGAACCGAGCAGAACTGGCTCGGCGGCGGAGCCCCGATGTGGTGGAGCCACGCGGACGCCGCCACCAACCGCGCATGGATCACCGGGGCCGGACTGACCGTGGAACGCGAGGAGTTCCTGCCCGAGGGCGACGCGGGCCACGCCCTGTTCTGGGCCCGGCGCCCGGCCCAGGGGGACTGAGTCGCCCGGGCGGGGCGCCGTCGCCCTCGTCCTGCCGTCAGATCGGCCGTCAGAAGTTGTACGGCTTCTCGGTGTTCCAGTTCAGCACGTCGGCCTCGTTCCAGCTGAACTGCGGCTGCTGGCCCTTGGCGTCGACGGAGTAGAAGGGGCCGGTGTGACCGTCCGCGCCGCGCAGCGCGATGGCGAAGGACTGCGCCGTGTGGTTCTTCGAGCCGTAGGCGAAGAGGTTCACCGCGCTGTACACCTTGCTTCCGGGCCGGAGCGTGATGCGCTTGTCGCCGCCCGGGTTGTCCTTCTTCGAGTGCGGCAGAGCGGCACTGTCGACGTCCCCGCCGGGCTTCACGGCCGGGTACGAGGTGACCCAGCACGGCTTGGTGCCCTCGTTCGTCGCGGTGACCAGCAGGTGGTCGCCCTGCTGACCGGCGAACCGGTGCACCGCGGTGACCAGCATCTCGTCGCCGCGGCACATCTGGGCGCCGGCCGCGGTGCTCTCGCTCGCGACCTGGTCCGTCCCGCCCGAGGCGTTCGCCGGGCGCGTGCCCTGCTTGGTGGCACCACCGCTGCCGGCCTGGCCCGCGCTGCCCTTGCCGATGCTGGTGTTCCCGTCCCCGTCGGACGCGGACGGGCTCTGCGCGGCACTGGCGGCGTGGTCGCCGCCCGACGCCTTCGAGCCCCCGTCCCCGCCGCCGCAGGCGGTCAGACCCAGCGCCAGCGCGGCGGTGACGGCGGCCAGGGCGGCGGAACGGGCGGTTCGGCGGGCACGGTGCGTGGTCATGATGAAAGGTCCCCCATGGACTGTCAGGACGCGGCACTTTCCCCTGCTCCGGCGGGGCGACCGGCCGCATCGTCTGTTTCGCTGCACCTCATGAGATGAGGCCCGAGCAAGCGCCGTTCACTGGGGTTTGTCCGTATTGGGTAACAGGGCGGCCGAGCCCAGACACACCGGTCAACAGGGGGCCGCGTTACTCTTCGGCGGCCAGCTGGTCCTCATCGATGAGAAGCGCATCCACCAGCTCTTCGTGATGTCGTCGTTCCGTGGTCCGTGACGGACTGGACAGCACGATTTCCTTGGCCTCGCCGAGGGCGCTCGGACCCGCACCGAGCAATTCTCGCGTGACGATGATCGAGTCCATCACGCCCACTCCGCGGTCCTTCAGCAACTGCTGCACCGCGTCCATGCCCGCCCCCGCGTCAAGCAGTGGCCTGCACTCCGCGACAAGCGCGGCGACCCGCTCAACCCGAGCTGGATCAAGAGCCATCGACTTCTCACCCCTGTGTGCGACGGGGCCGGAGCCCCGCAGATTCCGCGTTCCGACGACGCACGCCGGCAGACGGACGGCCGGGAGAAAGGATCGCAGAACTCCGTTGCTCAGCACACGCCTTGATGGCGGCGCGACGGGCGGCGAAACGACCGGTCAGACACCGCACACGCCGCGTAACTCCCCTCGTGACACTGGTGACAGAACAGCGACACAACAGCCCACAACTGTCATGGGGGCTCCCTGGTCTCATCTGGCGTGGACGGCGACGACCGCCCGTTCGCAGCGCATTGACCAAGACATCAACAGGGGGAACACCATGAAGTCGATCCGCCGTAAGGCAGCCACCGCGGGCGCCCTCGCCGTCCTCGCTCTGGGCGGCACGCTCGCCGCGACCTCCCCGGCCTCGGCCGCCACGCCCACCGCCTACAACGGCGCCTGCGGCAAGGGCTACGACGTCATACGGGCGACGCCGATCCACTCGACCTCCCAGACCACCATCCCCGCCACCACGTTCGTGACCTACAACAGCGCCGCGGGCAAGGTGTGCGCGGTCACCGTTCGCACCAACCCGGGCACCCGTGTCTTCATGGAGGTCACGCTGGACACCTGGCCCTACAGCAGCGGCGAGGTCAGGGACTCCGGCTCGTACACGAGCTACGCGGGTCCGGTGTACAAGGACGTGCCCGACGACGGCCAGTGCCTGACCTGGAGCGGTACGTTCGACAACTACTACACCTCGGACAACGGCAACTGCACCTGATCGGGCAGCTGCCGGTGTGGCCGGCCTCCGACTCGGCCACGCCGGCAGCGCAGGAAATGCGTTTGGCCGACCGCCGTGCCCGCTGCTACGTTTCCCGAGGCCGTGCGAGGGATTGAGGAGGTGGTACCCGTGAACGTATCGACATGGGTGCTCCCCTCCGGGGTCGCGGTCGGGCGATAGGTCGTCCGGGAGCGCCGTTCAGTGCACTCCCGAAAGGCACGACCATGCATTTCACTTCCGAACAGCGTCTCGACGGCGGCGTCCTCGAACGCGAATTCACCCTCGGCGAGATCCCGGGCTTCCTGTGGACGCCCGCATCCGCATCGGCGTCCGCGCCGGTCCCGCTGATCCTGCTCGGCCACCCCACGCTCGGGCTGCGCAGGATGTACCCGCGGCTGGTGGCACGAGCTCAGCACGCCGCTGCGGATGGGTTCGCCACGGCCACCATCGAGCTCCCCGGGAGCGGCGACCGGCCCCGATGGCCGGCCGCTGAGCAGGCTCGCGCCGACCTGCGCCGGGTGAAGGAGGCCGGCGAACCGGTCAGTGACGAGATCATCGGCGCCCTCATCCTGCCGCTCGTCGACAAGGCTGTCCCGGAATGGCAGGCCGCCCTGGACGCCCTCCTCGAGCTGCCCGAGATCGGCGGCCCGGTCGGATACTCGGGAGGAGTGATCTCCATCGGTATCCGGCTGGCGGTGGTCGAGCCACGCATCACGGCCGCCGGATTCTTCGCCGGGAGCTTCGTGCCCCGTGCCATGGTCGAGGAGGCCCGCCAGGTCACCATCCCGCTGCACGTCCTGCTGCAGTGGGACGACGAAGGCAACGACCGGCAGGCGGCGTTGGACCTGTTCGACGCCTTCGGCTCCAAGGAGAAGTCCCTGCACGCCAACATGGGCGGACACACCGGTGTCCCGCAGTACGCGGGGGAGGACGCGGCCCGGTTCTTCACCCGGCACCTGAAGTGAGACCGGGGTGCCAGGTCGCCAGTAGACGGTAGGCCGTGTCGGCCAGAACGCCGCTCATCGAGGGCAGGCCCGGACCCCCGCCGATGCCGCGGCCCCCTGCCAATTCGGCAGGGGGCCGTGCTGCCCGGAGCCGTGAACTGCTTGATTTGGGCACTACGTCGGATGCGGCCAGATCCAGTGTCCAGGGAACAGCTCCAACCGCGCTGGAGCCTGCGGTCGGTGGCCGTGTGTGAGAACTCGCCGCTCGTCCCTCCCCGCCTCCAAGCCGCTCAGAGCCCGTCTCAGGCGGGCGCCTCGCCAACCGCCGGCTCCAACGCCGCCAGAGCCGTCCCGGGGTCACGGCAAGCCGCTCCCGCGGGCACCCACCGACCCCGTTCCTTCCGGTACGGCCACCAGCGGCCGTCCCGGCCCAGGCGCAGTTGGGCCGGTGCGCCTACCAGCGTCCAGCGGTTGCCCTTCACCCGCAGCGACGGCCGTTCGTCCTCCTCCCAGGCCGACTCCAGCGCCGCACGCGCGCGTGCCAGCATCTCGCCCGTGGGCGGCCACTCCTCCTCCAGGACCGAGAGCGCGGCCGCACCGCCCAGGCTCCACGCGCGCGTGGCCCGCGAAAGGGCCTCCCGGTCCCGTCCCGAGCCATCGGCCAGCCGGTCCGCCACCGCCCGCTCCGGCGATCCCAAGGCCAGCCGGACCGCATCTTGCGGGGACATCAACTCCGCATCCATCAGCGGCACTTCGGCCTCAGTGCTGAGGGCACGGGCGAGTAGACGCTGCGCCTCTACGGCCGTCCGGGCGGCCAGATGGCGTAGCGCGGCCGGGTCGACGCCAGGTGCCGGGGGTGTCTCGGTGTCCAGCGATGGTGGGAGTCCGGGTTCCGGGGGCAGCTCCGGGGGATCCGGCAGCGGCGGCAGGATGTGGCCCGTCCGGTACGCCTCGGCGGCGTCCACTCCATCCGGCACCGAAGGCGCTTCGGCGTGCTGCCTGGTACTGCGTGCCTGCAGATCGTCGAGCAGGGCGTGTTCTCCCCGTCCGCGCATCAGCAGCAGCACGAAGGGGTCCTGGTCCAGCAGCCGTGCCACCTGGTAGCACAGGGCCGCCGTGTGGCCGCAGTGGTCCCAGGCGTCGCAGTCGCACTCGGGTTCCAGATCGCCCAGGCCCGGCAGGAGGTCGATACCCGCGCTCGCCGCGTCCTCGACCAGATGCGGTGGCATGTCCCGGTCCAGCAACGCCGCGACGTGACCGGCCCGTTCTACTGCCAGGTCCAGGAAGCGGTCCCACTGTTCGCCGTCCAGTTGCTCCAGCAGGACGTCGGCCCGATGCGTCGTGCGGTCGCGGTCCTGGACCACGGCGGTGATGCGTCCCGGGCGAACGGACACCGCTCCCACGGCTCCCGCGCGTGCGAGCCTGCGGCCCGCCTTGAGCTGCTGGGTGTCGAGCGCGGTGTCCTCCAGGGCCTTGAGCCAGGCCAGGCCCCACCATGTCTGCGCGAAACCTCGCCCGTGCGCGGGCGGCAGCGCGGCGAACGTCCGCTGCGTGTCACGGTCGTTCATCGCGCTCCACCTCGCAGTTCCACCAGATCGGCCAGCTCCGCGTCCGTCAGCTCGGTGAGTGCCGTCTCGCCGGAGCTCAGGACCGCGTCGGCCAACTCCCGCTTCCGGCCGAGCATGTCGGCGATGCGGTCCTCGATGGTGCCCTCCGCGATCAGCCGGTGCACCTGCACGGGCCGGTTCTGTCCGATGCGGTAGGCGCGGTCGGTGGCCTGCGCCTCGACGGCCGGGTTCCACCACCGGTCGTAGTGCACGACGTGTTCGGCCCGTGTCAGGTTCAGTCCCGTGCCCGCGGCCTTCAACGAGAGCAGGAACACGGGGACTTCGCCGTCCTGGAAGCGCCGCACCATCGCCTCGCGCTCGGCGACGGGTGTTCCGCCGTGCAGGAACTGCGAGGCGATTCCGCGCGCCGTCAGATGGCGTTCGATGATGCGCGCCATGCGCACGTACTGCGTGAAGACCAGGACGCTCGACCCCTCGGAGAGGATGGTGTCGAGGAGTTCGTCCAGCAGTTCCAGCTTTCCCGAGCGGCCGGGGATCCGTGGCCGCTCCTCCTTCAGGAACTGCGCCGGGTGGTTGCAGATCTGCTTGAGTCCGGTCAGCAGCTTCATGATCAGCCCGCGCCTGGCCATGCTGTCGGCGCCGGAGATCTCCGCCAGCGTCTCGCGCACCACCGCCTCGTACAGACCGGCCTGCTCCGTGGTCAGGGACACGGCGCGGTCGGTCTCTGTCTTCGGCGGCAGCTCCGGTGCGATCCCCGGGTCCGACTTGCGGCGCCGCAGCAGGAACGGCCGTACGAGACGGGCGAGTCGATCCGCGGCCGCCGGATCCTGACCGCCCTCGACGGCCTGCGCGTATCGCGTTCGGAAGGTGCCGAGCCCGCCCAGCAGCCCGGGCGTCGTCCAGTCGAGGATCGCCCACAACTCCGACAGGTTGTTCTCCACCGGGGTGCCGGTGAGCGCCACACGCGCGCGTGCGCCGATGGAACGCAGTTCCCGGGCGGTCGCCGAGTAGGGGTTCTTGACGTGTTGCGCCTCGTCCGCCACGACCATGCCCCACGGCACCTCGGCGAGCCGACGCGCGTCGAGGCGCATCGTGCCGTACGTGGTGAGCACGAACTCCCCGTCGCACAGGGCCTCCAGGCCGCGCCGCGACCCGTGGAAGCGGCGCACGGGCGTACCGGGTGCGAATCTCTCGATCTCGCGCTGCCAGTTGCCCATCAGCGACGTCGGGCAGACCACGAGCGTCGGACCGGCCGTCGACGCCTCGACCTGCCGGTGCAGATGCAGGGCGATCAAGGTGATCGTCTTGCCGAGGCCCATGTCGTCGGCCAGACAGCAGCCGAGCCCTAGAGAGGTCATCCGAGCCAGCCAACTCAGGCCGCGCCGCTGGTAGTCGCGCAGCGTGGCCGCGAGAGCTTCGGGTTGCCCGACCGGCTCCTGCGCCTCGGGGGACGCGAGCCGGTCTCTCAGCGTCGTCAGCCACCCGGTGGCGGCCACATCGACTCGTTGGCCGTCGACCTCGGCCGAGCCCGTCAGCGCGGCGCTCAGCGCCTCTACGGGGCTGACCTTCCGGTCCCGCCGGGATCGGGCCCGGTGTACCTCCTGCGGGTCGACCAGGACCCACTGGCCGCGCAGGCGTACGACGGGGCGGCTTGCTTCGGCGAGGCGGTCCAGCTCCTCGCGCGTGAGCTGCTCCTCGCCCAGCGCGAAGCGCCAGTTGAAGGCGAGCAGCGCGTCGGCGGACAGGAAGGTCGGTGTGTCCGTGGCGGCCCCGCCGGCCCCCGGCTCCTCGTCCGGAGGGCCGATCACCGCGCGTGCGCCGAGCCTGCGGAACAGATCCTTCGGCCAGTGCACTTCGACCCCGGCCTCGGCGAGCGCTCGGGCGCCCTGCCCGAGCAGCTCGGTGATGTCCTCGTCGGCGAGCTCGACGGCGTCCGGCACGCCCGCCGAGAGCAGCGGCGTCAACGCCGGCCAGGACCGGGCCGCCCTTCGGAGCGCAAGCAGCACGTCCACGCGTGCGCGTGCTCCAAAACCTCCGCCCTTGGAGTCGCCCCAGACCGCGGAGGCGTCCGCCACCAGCGCCGGATCGCTGACGCTGTGCACCTGCAGCACGGCGCGGAATCGTACCGCCGCGTCGTCCTGCGTCGCCTCGGCGAGGCCGGGCACCTCGATCCGCAGCGACAGCCGTACGCCCGCGTCGTGGCCCGCGGCGACATCGGCGGTCCAGGCGCGCTGTTCGGGCAGGTACTGCGGCTCCTGCGCCGCGTAGGCGGGCCCGCCCGTCACCAAGGCGGCCGCGGGGGAGCGCGGCAGGCAGTCGGCCACCGCGTCCAGGAAGGCGCGCAGCAGCCGCTCGGGCTCGGGCAGTCGCGGGGGCTCTGCCCGGCCGGTTCCCGGTACGGCGTTCGTCCCCATCGCTACGGCGCGCGTCTCCACCGGCACGGCGTGTGCCTGCGGCGGCATCGAGGCGGCCAGCCTGCGGACGCGGTCGATGTCCTCCAGGGACAGTGGGCCGACGCGCCAGGCGTCGTGCTCGCCGGGGGAGAGTCCCGGCAGCAGCAGGCCGCGCGCCACGAACTGCAGCGCCAGCACGGTGGCCGCTCCCCAGAACGTGGCTCCCGGGTGTCCGTTCGCGTCGGTACGCGCGCGCGTGAGGACCGGCAGCGCGGCTCGCACCGGCAGGAGGAGTGCGGGGACTTCGATCACCTCTACGTCGGCGACGGTGTCGGCACCGTCGCCGCCGGGCAGGACGACGCTCAGCTCCTCGACGGACCCCGCCGCAAGCGGCGGAGGGGCGGTGCCGTCGGGGTGCCAGAACGCGACCCGGCCGGTGCGGGCCGGATCGCCGGGCAGGAAGGCGGCGCAGGAGTGGGCCAGTTCGGAGATCTCGGAGGGTGTTGCCGCGGGGAACGTCTGCACAGCGAAGCTGCACTCCTCAAATTTGACTACTGGAGCTCGGGGTCGCCGAGGGTACAGCAACTCGGCCCGTCGTGGGCGAGGGCGCGGCGGTCGTACGCGAGGACACGGCCAGCCATGGTCGACAGAGCCGACCACCACCCCGATCCGCGATCCGCGCGCGGGGGTGTTGTCAGCCCCCCTACGCGCGACGGGCTGACCCCCGCCCGTACTCGGGGGGTGGCGTCATGGTCGCGGAGGGTCGCTGATTCGTACGTTTCCTCAGGTCAGCCCGTTGCCTGAGAGAGCCGGAGACCGGACATGCCCGAGCCCACCACAGCCGTCGCCGAACCCCCGCGGAACATCCGCGACGCCCCGCCCGGCGGAAGCGAGTTCGCACCTCTCCTGCGTACGGTCCGGGGCCAGGGACTCCTGGAGCGGCGTCCCCTCTGGTACGCCCGCCGCATCGCCACCAACGCACTCGCCCTGGCCGCCGTCGTCACCGGTGTCGTCCTGATCGGCGATTCATGGTGGTCGCTCCTGCTGGCCCCGCTGCTGGCCGTGTTCGGCGCCCGTACGGCCTTCATAGGCCACGACGCGGGCCACTCCCAGATCACCACCGGCAAAGCGGCCGCGCGCGTCATCGGGCTGATCCACGGCAACCTGCTCCTGGGGATGAGCTACGCCTGGTGGAACGACAAGCACAACCGTCACCACGCCAACCCGAACCACATCGACAAGGACCCCGACGTCGTCGCCGACGTCCTGGTGTTCACCGGTGAGCAGGCCAAGGTGCGGACCGGCTTCAGGCGCTGGCTGACCCGCAACCAGGCCTGGCTGTTCTTCCCGCTCACCCTCCTCGAGGGCGTCGCCCTGAAGGTCCACGGCTTCCAGGACCTGCGGCGGCAGCCTCCCCGGGAACGGAGGGTGGAGGGCCTGCTCCTCGTGACCCATGTGGTCGCGTACGCGACCTTGCTGCTCACCTCGCTGTCCCCGGGCAAGGCGCTCGCCTTCGCCGCCCTCCACCACGCGCTGTTCGGCCTGCACCTGGGGCTGGCCTTCGCCCCCAACCACAAGGGCATGGAGATGCCCGACCCGGACGGCGAGCGGTGGGGGCACCTGCGCCGGCAGGTGCTGACCTCGCGCAACATCCGCGGCAGCGTTCTGACCGACTGGTTCCTCGGCGGACTCAACTACCAGATCGAGCACCACCTCTTCCCCAGCATGCCCCGGCCCCATCTCCGTCTCGCCCAGCCCCTGGTGCGCGCGCACTGCCTGGAGTTGGGTATCTCCTATGCGGAGACCGGGCTCGTCGACTCCTACCGGCAGGCGCTGCGTCATCTGCACGAGGTGGGAGAGCCGCTCCGGGCGGAATGACCGGGCGGCCTCTCAGGGACGAGTCGGGGTCGCGCATCAGGGACGTCTCAGGGTCGCGGTCAGGAACCGCGGGCGGTGCGGGTCCGTTTTCAGGACAGAGAGCGGCAGTGGCCGCGAAGGAGGCGACGCACATGTCGAAGAACGCGAAGATCGCGGCGGGGGGTGTGGCGGTCGGGATCATCCTGTTGATCTGGCTGCCCTGGTGGGCATCGCTCCTGATCATCCTGGGAGTGCCGGCCGCCGCGTACCTCACGCTGGACCCCTCACAGCGGCGCAGGCTGCGCCGCGCCACCCGCAAGGAGCTCGGTCGCTGACCACCTGCCGCACGTTCTACCGCACGGGATCGGCCGGGTCGGCCACCCCGCAGGAGTTGACCACGTCCCCGCCCGCGGGCCGCGCGACCGCGTGGTCCGCGGGCGGCCGGGTCCCCTTCTCCACCCAGGAGACCAGGGTGTCGAACGCCGAGCGGTAGCAGGGCAGGATCGGTCGCAGCCGGTCCGGATACGTGTCGTAGAGGCCGTCGACATGGGTGCCGCCCTGGATCGTGTAGTAGCGGTGCAGCGGGCCGCGTCCGCTCGCGTCGACCATCCGCGCGTACACGTCCGAGTCGGCGGCCTTGGGCAGGAGGGAGTCCAGGTCGCCGTGGAGGGTGATCAGCGGCCGTCCGATGCGCCCGGTCAGCGACACCCGGGCTACGGCCCGGTGCACGGACGCGGGGCGTGAGGCGTAGTGGTAGGTCGTGTCGCTCGCGCAGGGCGACAGGATCTGGTCGGTGGTGCTGCCCGCGGACGGTCCCGGGCAGGCGGGGTCGTAGGACGGGTCGAACTCCGCGCGGTAGATCTTCTGCGTGACGCCCCAGTACGCCTTCTCGTGGTACGGCCACAGGAACTCCGAGCCCCGCGCGAAGCCCACCGCGTACATGTCCTCGTCGCTCGCGCTGCCCAGAGTTCTGCCCACGGCGGTGGGCAGGGAGGTGAGCAGGTTGGGACCGTCGGCGGTCCACAGCGCGCCTTCCCAGTCCACGCCGCCGTCGTAGAGCTCCGGGTGGTTCTCCAGCTGCCAGCGGGTCAGGTAGCCGCCGTTGGAGATGCCGGTCATGTAGGTGTGGCGGGGGGAGTGCCCGTAGCGCTGGGCGACCGCGCGCTTGGCGGTCCGGGTGAGCTGGGTGGTCCGTGCGTTCCACTCGGCGATCGCGTCGCCGGGCCGGGTTCCGTCGCGGTAGAAGTCGGATCCGCTGTTGCCCTTGTCGGTCGCGGCGTAGGCGTAGCCCTCGGCGAGGACCTGGTCGGAGATCGCGGTGTCCGTGGCGTACTGCTTACGGGTGCCGGGGGCCCCGGTGACCACCAGGCCGCCGTTCCAGTGGTCGGGCAGCCGGATCACGAACTGGGCGTCGTGCTGCCAGCCGTGAGTGTGGTTGAAGTGAGAGGAGTCCGGGAAGTAGCCGTCGATCTGCACCCCGGGCACACCGGACGGCGTGCGGGTGGCCTTGGCCGTCAGGCCGGCCTGGTCGGCCATGTCGGTGTACCGCGTACCGGCGAGTCCCGTGGTGGTCAGATCGGGCAGACAGGCGGTCTGCTGGAAGGCGGCGCCGGGCACGTGCAGGCGCGCCTGGCGGGCGCAATGCTCACCGCCGACCGCCGTGGCGTCGGCGGGGGTCGGCCAGGCGAGCGCCGCCGCCACCAGCGTGGCGGCGGCGAGTGGAACACCGCGGGACGGGCGCATGACGGCCTCCGGGGCAGGGGAGTGGGAGACGACCGCAGGGAAGCGGGCGCCGCGGGCTGCCCCATCGTGCGGTGCGGTCCCGACGGCATCCATGGGCCGGGACCACATTCAAGGCCATTACCGCATGGCGGTTTGGCACACGGTCCGCGCGCAGGAACCCGTGAATGAAGTCCCGTACGGAGGAGGGAATTTCGGCCGAGGGCGCAGGAGACCGGCCATGCCACGTTGTGTGCGGTGGGGCGGACCGGAGGCGTCGCGAACACTGTCCTGACCGCCCCGCCCCGTCAGCGGGGACGCGAACGGAGACTCAGATGGGCCGTACGGCCATCTTCTCGAGTGCGTCCAGGAGTCCGGGCAGTTCCGGGCCGCGGCCGACCGGCAGGACCTCGCCGGGCTCCGCGTCGAGCAGGACGAACGCGATGTCGTCGGTCCTGGCCACCAGCGACCAGCCCGGGCCGTCCGCACGCAGCGTCCGCGCGTCGCCCGGGGCGAACGACGACCGGACCCGGCCGAGCGGCGGCGGTGATTCCACATACGCCCGCGCCTCGGCGAGTACGCGCCGCACTCCGCCGTGCCCCTTGGACTCGCCCGCCTGACCGTCCTGCTCCGCCGGCTCGTCCTTCACGGCCACGGCCACGGCTTGTTCTGCGACCTCGGTGGACTCGGTGGACTCGGACGCCTCGTCCGCGCTGCTGCCGCCGCCGTCCGGACCGCCCGGAACCGAGAAGTCCGCATCGCTGATCTGCTCCCGCCAGATCGCCCACTGCAGCGCGATCTCGTCGGCGCCGAGACGCCGTTGGGCCGGTCCCCACCTGCTCGTGTCCGGCGGTGTCAGCGGTGGGCCCTCCGCGACGTCGGGGCCGGGGTCGTGCGGCGCGGGCACGTTGGGCGCCGCGACGGCGACCGCGAGGGGCCAGCCCGGCAGGGCGGCGACGACCGACCGCTCGTCGGGCGAGAGGTCGTATTCCATCCCGCAGTCCCAGGAGGCGATGGCGACCGCGACCAGGGAGACGTCGTCGACCACGACGGTCCATCGGGCGCCTTCGCCGTCCTGACCGAGCACCAGGCCGTATCCGTCCGCGAGCGGCGCGAGTCCGAGGGCCGCGCAGGCCTCCGGATAGTCGTCGCCGAGCACGCTCGGGAACTTCGCCGGCGTCAGAAGTACCGCCGTGAGCACATAAAGCGCCTCGTCCGCGGCGGTGACGGCGTCCTCGTCCGTCCCGGCCATGCCAGCCTCCCCTTGGATTTCATCCGATCGCGCGCACCCTAGTGCGAACGGAAGCAGCTTGTCACGACCCGCAAGAACACGTGGACCTGCAGTTTTCCGGCTGGACGGGGCGAATCGACCACGTGTGCCCTTACACGTATCAGGCCGCCGGGAGTCCCAGCAGCGTGCGGGCGACCGTTCCCGGTGACTCGTCACGCTCCCGCGCCAGGGCGATGACAGCCCTGCAGGCCAGCTCGTTGACCCCGAACGACAAGGCTTCCGGCGACACCCAGCCCGCCGCCTCGTCGATACGGTCCTGGTCGTCCTCCGCGCAGGCCGAGACGTACGCGGCGGCCGCTTCGAAAAGATTGTGTGTACGTTTGTCCCGGCCGTTGCTCAGGTCCGCGCGAACGGCGTTGAGGAATCTTGTACAGAACTTGCGCACCCTGCCCAGCATGCTGACCGCCTTCCCCCGGCGTGATTGCCCGCGGCTGATCGTTCGATCGTTCATCTCCTGCTACTCAAACTAGAGTTGGAGTTCCGGCGGCAGAAGGGGGACGTCACGGTGAAGCAGAAGTGGATCAGCCGCCCAGTGCCCCGATCGTCTCGCGCAGCCAGCTGAGCTCGGCCCGGGACGTCGCACGCGCGATGGTCAGCACCCCGCGGCGGAAGGGGTCGTCCAGCTCTTCGGCGCGCAGCGGCCGGTCGCCGTCGTAGAAGAAGCTCGACGGTTCCTCCAGGAATGCCAGTCTGCGCCGGAGCACGGCCGCTTGCGCCGGCGCGTCGTCGAGGTGGCGGAGGAAGGCGAGCACCGTGAACCACCGGTTCTCGTCGCTGAGGTCGCGCTGATCGGGCTCCGCCAGCCGTCGGCGCAGCTCGCGCCGGCCCTCCTCGGTGAGCGTCAGGACGTGGCGCGGTGCGGCGACAGCGCCGGGCTCGGTGGCACGCGCCAGCAGGCCGGCCTTCTCCAGGCGCTTGATCGCCGGGTACAGCGTGCTTTCGGCGACGGGCTTCACATGGCCGGTCAGGGCGGTGATGCGCTTACGCAGCTCATAGCCGTGCAGCGGGGCGTCGTACAGGAATCCGAGGATGGCCAGCTCCAGCATGCCCGCATTCTCTCCTGCAGCCGCTGTACCTCACACTCCCGGTACATCGTGTGCGTAATACATCGGTCACGATGTATCGTCGTGCGCGTGCCGAGGTGGCCGTGGGGCCATGAGGGAGGAGACGCGATGAGGCAGGCCGAGTTCGACGGCAAGGGCGGCTGCATCCGGTGGACGGAGACGCCGGGCGAGGAACCCGCGCGCGTGTACGTGCACGGGCTGGGCTCGGTCTCGGCCGTGTACCACGCGCACATCGCAGGCCGCCCCGAACTCGCGGGCCGGCGCAGCCTGTTCGTGGACCTGCCCGGGCACGGCATCAGCGACCGCCCTCAGCATTTCGGCTACACGCTGGAGGAGCACGCCGACGCCCTGGCGGTGGCCCTGGACGCGGCGGGCCTGACCGGCTGCGACCTGGTGGCGCACAGCATGGGCGGTGCCGTCGCCATCGTGCTCGCCCACCGGCGGCCGGAACTGGTCGCCCGGCTCGTTCTCACGGAGGCGAACCTCGACCCCCTGCCGCCGGCCGCCGCCGGCAGCAGCACCATCGCCGCCTACACGGAGGAGGAGTTCGTGGACGGCGCCCACGCGCGCGTGCTGGAGAACGTCGGCCCCCTGTGGGCGGCGACCATGCGGCTGGCCGACCCGCGCGCCCTGCACCGCTCGGCCGTGCATCTGCGCCGGGGATCGACCCCGCCCATGCGGGAGATCCTGGAAGGGCTGCCGATCGAGCGCGTGTATCTGCAGGGCGAGCTGAGTGGCGAACTCGCGGGCAGTGAGGCCCTGGAGGCGTCCGGGGTGCGCGTGGTGACGGTGGCGGGCGCGGGCCACAACATCATGTTCGACAACCCCGACGCCTTCGCGGCGGCGGTCGCGGGCCGCTCCTGAGCCTCGGTCCTCCGTGCGGCCGGTGCGCCGTGAATCAGTCCTCCCGTACGGCCAGCGCGAGGAAGCGGGCGTCCTCGTCGACGTAGGACGTCATGCGCCAGCCCGAACCGGCGAGCAGCGGGCGCAGGTTGGGCTCGGCCCGCAGGTCCTCCGGTGTGATCTGACGTCCCTGCCGGGCCGCCAGTGCCACCCGGCCGATGGGGTGGAAAAGTGCCAGCATGCCGCCGGGGCGGACCACCCGTGCCAGCTCCCGCAGGTTCTCGCCCGGCTGGGGCAGGTGGGCGATGAGGCCGGCGGCGAACACGGCGTCGAGGACGTGCCTGCGCAGCGGCAGCGCGGCCACGTCGGCGAGCAGCAGCCGCCCGTCGCCGTCCCTGCCGGCGCGCACGGCGGCCTGCAGCATGGCCGGGGTCAGATCGGCCCCGACCACGACCCCCGAGGGCCCCACGGCGGCACGTAGCGGCGTCAGGGCCCTGCCGGTGCCGCAGCCCGCGTCGAGCACCCGGTCGCCCTCGCGCAGTCCCATCTCGGCGACCGCCGCGGCGTAGGCCGGGCCGTCGTCGGGGAACCGGCTGTCCCAGTCGGCGGCACGGGCACCGAAGAACTCCTGGACGTGTGTGTGGTCGTCGCTCATGTTCCGCATGATTCCTCACCGACACGGATGACGCCGCAGTGCACACGTTCGAGCGTGACGCGGTCGTTCAGTTGCACCTCTGCGTCATCTTCCAACAGCTTTCGAAATGCGCCCCCTTGGTGCGCCCTCTGTGGGTCTAGCGTCCCGGGGCCATGGGACATATGGACCATGCCGCGTTCGGCTGGCTGACCCCCGTGCTGTCGTACGCGATGGCGTGCACGGGCGCCGCACTGGGACTGCGCTGCACCCTCCGCGCGCTCGGCGCCACCGGGCGCTCGCGCCGCAACTGGCTGCTCACGGCCGCCTCGGCGATCGCCACCGGCATCTGGACCATGCACTTCGTGGCCATGCTCGGATTCGCGGTCGGCGGCACCGACATCCGCTACGACGTGCCGCTCACCCTCGCCAGCCTGCTCGTCGCGATGATCGTCGTCTGCGGCGGCGTGTTCGCCGTCGGTCACGGCCGCGACCGCACCCGCGCGCTGCTGCTCGGCGGACTCACCACCGGGCTCGGCGTGGCGAGCATGCACTACCTGGGCATGGCGGCACTGCAACTGCACGGCCAGGTCCACTACGACCCCGCACTCGTGGCGCTCTCCGTCGTGATCGCCGTGCTCGCGGCGACGGCGGCCCTGTGGGCGGGGCTCAACGCCAAGTCACCGCTGGCCGTCACCGCCGCCTCGCTGATCATGGGCGCGGCGGTGAGCAGCATGCACTACACCGGCATGCTCGCGGTGAGCGTCCACGTCACGCCGTCCGACCGGCCCCTGCCCGGAGCCGTGGCGATGCAGTTCATCTTCCCGCTCGCCGTCGGCCTCGGTTCCTATCTCTTCCTGACCTCGGCCTTCGTCGCGCTGTCGCCGACGAGCGCCGACCGCGAGGCGTCCGCCCCGGACCGGCGGCCGGTCGAAAGCACCGCCCACTAGGCCGGCGCCCCCAACCACCTGCCCGAGCGAGGAGGCCATGCGTACACCCCGATGGACACCGGGCGCCTATCCGTCGCCCCCACCTCCCGTGCGCGGCCGTCGCGCCCATGCCGGCGCACCCGCCGACGAGGACCAGGAGGAGCCTGCAGGCGGCGCGACCGGCGGGACGCCAGCGCCGGAGAGCCGCTGGCGGATACGGCCGCGCACGGTGCGCGCGAAGATCGTCTGCCTGCTGATGGTGCCGGTGGTCTCGCTGCTGGCGCTGTGGTCGTACGCCACCGTCACCACCGCGCAGGACATCGCGCGCCTGAGGCAGGTGCAGCGCGTCGACGCCCAGATCCGCACCCCGCTCGCCAACGCCGTCGCCGCCCTGCAGGACGAGCGCACGGCCGCGGTGCGCTGCGCGAGCGACCCGGCAGCCGGACAGTGCGCCGCCTACCGCAAGCTCGCCGGCCGCACCGACAAGGCCGTCGACCGGCTGCGGCTCGGCGGCGACCACACGGTCGCCGCCGGTGAGGAGCTCCCCGGCGGAGTCGACCGAAGGCTCGAGACCTTCGTCGCCGGCGGGGACGGCCTGCGGTCCCTGCGCATCTCCGTGCGCGACGGCCACGCGGGCTGGGAGTCGGCGTACGGCCAGTACACCAAGATCATCGACGGTGCCTTCGGCGTGGACGGCGCGCTCACCGGCATCCAGGACGGCGGCACCGGGACGGACGCGCGCGTGCTGCTCGAACTCTCCCGCGCGGGTGAGGCGTTGGCGCAGGAGGACGCGGTCCTCGCGGGCGTCCACCCGGCCGACGCCCTCAGGGGCGAGCGGCTGCGGCTGTTCACCGGGGCCGTCGCCACCCGCCGTGCCCTCACCGTCGCCGCCGTCGCCGATCTGCGCGGACCGCAGCGCGACGCCTGGCACACGCTCGCCGGCGGCAGCGCGTACACCGCCCTCGCCACCGCGGAGAACGCCGCCGTCGAGGGCACCCCGGGGCCGCTGACCGCCGCACCCGAGACCCCCTGGACCGATGCGCACGCGCGTGTGCAGGACGGAATGCGGAGCATCGAGCACCAGGCGGCACACACCGCGGCGGACCGGGCAGCCCCCTTCCGCCGCGCCCTGCTCACCCCGGCCGGTGCCGCCGTGCTCTTCGGCCTCCTGGCGATCATCACCGCGTTCGCGATCTCGGTCCGCATCGGACGCGGCATCGTCGTCGAGCTGGTGGGCCTGCGCGACAGCGCCCTGGAGATCGCCCGGCGCAGCCTGCCGGAGGCGATGCGCAAGCTGCGCGCGGGCGAGGCGATCGACGTGCAGGCCGAGGCCCCGCCCGGACGGCCCGCCGAGGACGAGGCCGGACAGGTCGCCGAGGCCCTGGGCACCGTGCACCGTGCCGCCCTGCGGGCCGCCGTCGAGCGCGCCGAACT
The DNA here is from genome assembly GCF_042800575.1 of Streptomyces sp. NPDC057616. Classification (NCBI taxonomy): domain Bacteria; kingdom Bacillati; phylum Actinomycetota; class Actinomycetes; order Kitasatosporales; family Streptomycetaceae; genus Streptomyces; species Streptomyces sp. NPDC057616. The sequence goes on along the minus strand of NZ_JBHVGU010000036.1, from coordinate 86,955 downwards.
CGCCGGCGGCATCTCCGGGGTCTTCGTCAACCTCGCCCGCCGCAGCCAGGTACTCGTCCACCGCCAGCTGAACCTGCTCGACAGCATGGAGCGGCGCTCGGACGATCCGAACGAACTCGGCGACCTCTTCCGGCTCGACCACCTCACCACCCGCATGCGCCGCCACGCCGAGAGCCTGATCATCCTGTCCGGGGCGGCACCGGGCCGGGCGTGGCGCATGCCGGTCCCGCTGACGAACGTGGTGCGCGCGGCCGTGTCCGAGGTCGAGGACTACGCGCGCGTGGAGGTACGGCAGTTCCCCGTGGCGTCCGTCATCGGCGCGGCCGTCGCCGACCTCACCCACCTGCTGGCCGAACTGATCGAGAACGCGGCGCAGTTCTCGCCGCCCCACACGCGCGTGCGCGTCATCGGCGAACCCGTCGGCAACGGCTACGTCATCGAGGTCGAGGACCGCGGCCTGGGCATGGGCACGCAGACCCTGGCCGACGCCAACCGCCGCATCGAGGAGTCCGAGACGCTCGACCTCTTCGACGGCGACCGGCTCGGCCTCTTCGTGGTCAGCAGGCTCGCGACTCGCCAGGGCATCAAGGTGCACCTGCGCACGTCACCCTACGGCGGCACCACCGCGGTCGTGCTGCTGCCCACGGCGCTGCTGCACGAGGGCGCCGCCGAACGCGCGGCGGAGCAGACCGCGGAGGCATCGCCGGCCGTGGCACGCGCGTACGCGCGCACACCCGATGCCGTACCGCACCAGGAGTCCGTCCCGGCGACGGCCGAACGGCCCGCGCTGGTGGCGCACCTGCCGGGCGCGGCGGAGACCACGTCCGACCCTCAACCTCCCGGAGTGACCACCTTGCGCCTGCACCGTCCCCCGGTGGACACCGAAGAGTCCGAAGACCTGCCTCGCCGCGTACGTCAGGCGAACCTCGCCCCGCAACTGCGCGCCCGGCGCACCGAGGAGCCGGACCGGACGGCGGCCTCACCGGCCTCCCCGCGCGAGGACCGGCGCACCCCCGACGTCGTACGCGAACGCATCGCGGCCTACCGCGACGGCTGGCGGCGCGGCGGCGGCAGGCAGCCCGGCCGCGGCGCCGGACCGGATCCCGCACCACGCAGCGACAGCAGCGAAGGAGACCGCGCATGATCCAGGACCCGAGCCCGAGAGCCGCCCGGCGATCCGGCGAACTCGACTGGCTGCTGGACGACTTGGTGCTGCGCGTGGGCGAGGTGCGGCACGCCGTGGTGCTCTCCAACGACGGCCTCGCCGTGGGCGCCTCGACCGACCTGCGCCGCGAGGACGCCGAACACCTCGCCGCGGTGGCCTCCGGCTTCCACAGCCTCGCCAAGGGCGCGGGGCGGCACTTCGGCACGGGCGAGGTGCGCCAGACCATGGTGGAGATGGACGACGGCTTCCTGTTCGTGGCCGCCGCGGGCGACGGCTCCTGCCTCGCCGTGCTCACCGCCGTGACCGCCGACATCGGCCTGGTGGCGTACGAGATGGCACGGCTGGTCAAACGCGTCGGCGAGCACCTGTACACGCCGACGCGCGCCACCGCGCGCCCGCCCGCCGGCCGGTGAGGCGGGGTGGGGAGCAGTGGGAACAGTGGGAGTGGTGGGACCGGTCGGGGCCAGGTGAGGCGCACCCATGAGCCAGGACAGACCCGGCGGCGGCCCGGTGAGCCAGGACAGGAGTCGTGGTCCGGTGAACGAGGACGGAACCGGCGACTGGGTGAGCCGGCACAGGAGCCGTGGCCCGGTGAGCCAGGACAGGACCGGCGGCCCGGTGAGTCAGGACAGGACCGGCGGCCCGGTGGACCGGAACGGGACCGGCGGCCCGCGCGTGCCGGGCAGCCAGTGGTACGACGGCGAGGCGGGGCCGCTCGTCCGCCCGTACGCCATGACGGGCGGACGCACCCGGCCCGGCCCCACCGGAGTCCGTCTCGACCTGATCGCCCAGGTCGCCCTGGACCCGGGCGCGCCACGTTTCGACAACGACGCGGGGCTCGGGCCGGAGCACTGGGCCCTGATCGAACTGTGCCGCGCGCAGACCCAGTCGGTCGCGGAACTCGGCGCGGGCGCGGACCTGCCGGTGGGTGTGGTCCGGGTGCTCCTGGGCGACCTGCTGGAGCTCGGCTGCGTCACCGTCAGCCGTCCGGTACCGCCCGGGCAGCACACCGACGCACACATCCTGCGCGAGGTGATCGAAGGGCTGCGAGCGCTGTAGCCCTCCCGGAGGGAACGAAGTTGTGATGATGCCCAGTTGCGCCGGCACGTGCCGGCTCTCCCGAGAGAAGTGAGCGATGGCCTTCGAGTACTCCGACGCGGACAGTGGCGACACATCCCCGCTGGCGCTGAAGATCCTGGTCGCCGGCGGCTTCGGCGTGGGCAAGACGACCCTGGTGGGCGCGGTGAGTGAGATCAGGCCGCTGCGCACCGAGGAACTCCTCAGCGAGGCCGGCCGCTCGGTGGACCACACCGGCGGCGTGGACCAGAAGGTCACCACGACCGTCGCCATGGACTTCGGCCGCATCACCATCCGGTCCGGCCTCTCGCTCTACCTCTTCGGCACGCCCGGCCAGGACCGCTTCTGGTTCCTGTGGGACGAGCTGGCGCACGGGGCGCTCGGCGCCGTGGTCATGGCCGACACCCGACGCCTCGCGGACTGCTTCCCGGCGGTGGACTTCTTCGAGCACCGCAGCATCCCGTTCGTGGTGGCCGTCAACTGCTTTACGGGCAGCCGCACTTACGAGGCCGAGGACATCTCCCACGCACTCGACCTCGACAGCGGAACCCCGGTGGTGCTCTGCGACGCCCGGGACCGCGCGTCCGGAAAGGACGTGCTGATCAGCCTCGTCGAGTACGCCGGGCGGATGCACACCGCCCGGCTGCTCAACTCGGTCGGCTGACAGGTTCGGCGGACCGGCGATGTCACCCAGCCGACGGATCCCGGCGAGCTCCGGCACCGCGCGGCACCCTCAGCTCGCGACGCCTTTCTCGGACAGCACCTTTTCGATCGTCACGCGGACCAGGAGTTCCCCCGGCACGCCGTTGCGCTCCCCGAACTCCTCGGCGCGGTCCTCACCCATGTACCGCGCGCCGATGCGGGCTGCCCAGTGCCGCAACTCGCCGGGATCCTCCGAGATCCGGGCCCGGCCCTGCAGCACGACGAACTCGAAGGGCGGCCGGTCGTCGTCGACACACAGGGCGACGCGGCCGTCCCGGACCAGATTGCGTCCCTTCACGCTCGTGCTGCCGGTGTTGAACACCAGGTCGTCGCCGTCGAGCACGAACCAGATCGGCGTCACATGCGGGCTGCCGTCCGCCCGGACGGTCGCCAGCTTCGCGGTGCGGGTGCCGTGCGAGAGGAACGCCCGCCACTCTTCCTCGGTCATCTTCTGAGCCATGGACCTATCCTCCTTGCCCGTGGGCCGGTGGTGGGGAAGGCTGGCGAAGAGATCCTCCGGCCAGGGGGAGTCGTCACACGGGGAGACCGGAACATGGCGCAGAACCAGGGGCTTGACTGGCTGCTGGACGATCTGACCGAGCGTGTCGAGCATGTACGGCACGCCTTGGTGCTGTCCAACGACGGGCTGGTCACGGGAGCGAGCACAGGGCTGCGGCGCGAGGACGCCGAGCACCTCGCCGCCGTCTCGTCCGGGCTGCACAGCCTGGCCAAGGGCTCGGGACGCCACTTCGGCGCGGGCAGAGTGCGCCAGACGATGGTCGAGTTCGACGACGCGGTGCTGTTCGTGACCGCCGCCGGAAACAGCAGCTGCCTGTGCGTACTGGCCGGCGCGGAGGCCGACATCGGCCAGATCGCCTACGAGATGACCCTCCTCGTCAACCGGGTCGGGGAGCGCCTCGACGTGGAGACCCGGCAGCCCGAGATTTTCCCGCCTTCAGACTCCTGACACTCCTGACCTGCGGTTTCGTCGTCTCCCGTGGAGTTGTCCACAGGCCCGCCACAAGATCCGCCGAAGCGGCTACGGTTTTTTCCGAGGCCGCGCGGACGGCGCGGAGCACGCACTCCACGGGGGAGACCGACCATGTCAGGCAACACCGTCACGCAGGCGCACAGCACCTTCTGCACACCGAGCCGGGCGGCGCGCGAACTAGGACTCAGGCGAGGGGAGTTCGACCTCGCCGTGAACCTCGGCCTCATCCGCGCCGTGCCCGACGCAGGGGGCGGGGGCCTACGGATCGCCCGCACCGAGATCGGCCGTCTGTGCGCCGAGGAGGGATATCCCGAGGTCCTGAAGAAGAGCGTCGAAGCCGTGGGGTCCAGGAAGGGCGCGGAACTGCTCGGCGTCTCCTACGGCAGGTTCACCCGGCTGGCCCGCCTAGGCGTCGTCGTCCCGGTGAGGTTCTACCTGAACCGCTACCGTGCCGTCGTCTGGCTCTATCTGGCCGAAGAGCTAGGGCAGTTCGCGGCCGACGACACCAACGAATCCCTGCTCGGAGGCCGCACGCCCTCCGACCAGAGGGACCGGCTGGAGACAGGACTGGATCTACGTCCCCGGACCTGGCGGGGCCGGCATCTCGGCTTCCTGCGGCGGCAGGCCGGCGACCACCCGTGGGCCTACGCGGCGGCCGTGGCCTCCCAGCTCGACGACGTCCAGGTCGCGGAGATCGTTCAGGATCCTTACGAGCGCGCCCACTTGAACCGGTTCCGGCCCAGGCCGACCGCGCACGGCGCCCCCGGCTCGCCCGCCGCGCAACTGGCGGAGAGCCTTGCCATGGCGCAGGACCCGGACGAGATCAGCTGGCTGCGAGCGGATCTGGCCCAGGCGGTGACGGAGGCGCGCGCACTCCAGCCGGCGCCGCGCCCGGCGTCCGGATCGCGCCCGACGCCGACGCCGTCGTGCTCGGCGCCCGAGCCGCCGCGCGCCAGACTGGCTCCGCCTGCGGACCGGATTCCGCCGGTCCCCGAGGAACCGCCGCGCTCACGCGGCCTGCTGCGGTGGCTGCTTCGCGACACCGAGCCGAGCGTCGGCCGGACGGGAACATGCAGGCCCTCCGGCAGTTCGAGCCGCACCTGTACCAACTGACGTCGCTCACCGAACGTGCTCAGGTAGTGGGGCGTGTCGTGACCGGGGCGACGGCGGCCGATGCTCGACGCTTTGGCTGTGCGTTCGCCGGCCGAATGACCGGAAACAGGAGGTTGAAGCGCATGCTGGTGCTGAGCCGTTCGCAGGTCGAGGAATTGCTCGACATGGATTCGCTGATCAATGCCCTGGCCCCGGCGATGGCAGACCTCAGTGCGGGCCGTGCCTCGGTGCCCGATCGCGTCGCCGCCCTGGTGCCCGAACACGACGGATTCCTGGCGGCCATGCCGGGCTTCCTGCCGTCGGCCGGTGCGCTCATGACCAAGCTGGTGTCGCTCTTCCCGCACAACGACCCGGCCAAGTTGCCGACCCATCAGGCGCTGATCGTGGCGTTCGATCCGGACACCGGCGAACCTGCTGCGCTGCTCGACGGTACGGCCATCACCGCGGCACGGACCGCCGCGTGCTCCGCGCTGTCGGCGCGGCTGCTGGCCCGCGAGGACGCGTCGGTGCTGGCCGTGCTGGGCACCGGCGTGCAGGCCCGGTCCCACGCTCACGCGATCTGCCGGGTCCGCCCGATCCGGCAGATCCGCGTGGCCGGCCGGGACCCGGCGAGAGCCGCTGCCCTGGCGGAGGAACTCTCCTCCGCCCTCGAGGTCGACGTGCAGGCCGCCTCCGGCTACGCCGAGGCGCTGGACGGCGCGGACATCGCCGCCGCGACGACCCACGCCGTCGAACCCGTGATCCGCCGCTCATGGCTGACACCCGGAGTGCACGTCACGTCGGTGGGTTACAACCCGGCCGGCCGCGAGATCGACGACGCCACGGTCGCCGAGGCGCTGGTGTGCGTCGAGTCCCGCCAAGCCGTGCTCGCCCCGCTGCCCGCGGGCAGCAACGACCTGCTCATGCCGATCCGCGACGGCCTCATCACGGCCGATCACGTGCACGCCGAGCTGGGCGAACTCGTCGCAGGCAGCGCATCGGGCCGCACCGCGCCGGATCAGATCACCCTTTACAAGTCGGTCGGTGTGGCCGTACAGGACGCCGCGGCCACGGCCCTGGTCCTCGCGGCCGCCCGCGGGCAATCGATCGGGGAGGAGATCACTCTGCAGTGAAGCCGAGATCAGAAGGGGATCGCCCCACCACGGGTCAGGCCGATCGTCGGTCCGCAACGGGGTCGACCAGGCTGCGCCTAGGCCGCGATTGTGTCCAGGACTGCTGCGATGGAGGCGGGATCCCGAGGGCCTATGTGTGACGCCTCGGGAAAGTTGTGTACGCGGAAGCGGTTGCCGGGTGTGCGTGCGTCGGCCTCCGCGACCATCCTGTCGTGGAGCGCGGTGGCGATCGTCCCGTTCGTTGTTCGGTCGTGTCATCCCTCATGGTTCGACGCTATGAGTGGCTCACCGTGCCCGACAAATCCGTAACGCGGTGGTACGGAAGCCATGTCCCAATTCATCAGCCGCGCAGGTGGGACGCACCGTTCAGGTCCACGATGGTGCCCGAGGCCCACATGGCCGCGGGCGACGCCAGGAAGTGCACGGTGGCGGCGATCTCCTCCGGTGTGCCGACCCTGCCGAACGGGCTCTCCGCACGCAGGCGTTCGCCCTCTGGCCCAGCCAGTTTGGCCGCCTGGCGTTCCGTGGCCACGAAGCCCGGAGCGACGGAGGTGACCGCGATGCCGTGCGGCGCCAGCGCGACCGCCAGTGACTGGCCGAGAGCGTGCAGGGCGGCCTTGGTCGTCCCGTACGCCGGAAACTCCGGCTCTCCCCGGAACGCGCCGCGGGAGCCGACATTGACGATGGCGCCCCCGGCCCCACGCTCGATCAGGTGCCGGGCAACGGCCCAGCACAGGTCGGCCGGGGCGAGCAGGTTCACGTCGACCATGCGCCGCCATACGCGCTGCCAGTCCGCGAGTGGGGTGTCGGCGACGGGGTGGCGGTTGGCCTCCGTCGGCGCTACACCCGCGTTGTTGATCAGGACATCCACCGATCCCAGGCCGGCAACCGCCCGAGAGACGAGCTGTTCAGCGGCGTCCGGCTCGCCAAGGTCGGCCTGCAGCAGCACGTGTCCCTCGCCGGGCAGTTGGCGCAGAGTCTCCTCGGCATCGTCACGGTTGCCCGCGTACTGCACCGCAACCCGATCGCCGCCCTGGGCGAACGCCAACGCGACAGCCCGGCCGATGCCCCGCGAGCCCCCGGTCACCAGGACCGCCCTCATCGTGCGACCCCCGCGCCATGGACTGTCCCTGCCGGCCCGTGGCCCGCCGGCACACGGCGGCGGGCGGGCGCGGCCAGTACGGCAACACGGCAGTGCGGCACGGGCAATCTCCTGGTCGGCGAACCTACGGTCATGGACAGCTGCCCCTCTGCAACAAGCGTCCCAGCGCAGGCAACCAGGTCACAGCGCGTGCCGAGACCCGAGTACAGCTTGCACCCCGCCCTGTGGGCGAGGGTGTGCTGGGGGCCGAACCGCCCGCGCTACAGCGCCCGGAACAACCCCTCCTGTACCACCGACACCAGCAGTCGGCCCTCCACGTCGTAGATTCGGCCGCGGGCCAGGCCGCGGCCGCCTGTGGCGATCGGGGACTCCTGGTCGTAGAGGAACCACTCGTCCGCGCGGAAGGGGCGGTGGAACCACATGGCGTGGTCCAGGGACGCGATGTCGAAGCTCCGGGGGCCCCAGAGAGGTTCGACCGGGATGCGGACCGCGTCCAGGAGGGTCATGTCGCTGGCGTAGGTCAGGGCGCAGGTGTGGACGACCGGGTCGTCGCCGAGGGGGCCGACCGCGCGCATCCATACGGCGCTGCGCGGCTCGGCGTCCTTGGCCTCCTCCACGGTCCAGCGCAGCCGGTCCACGTAGCGGATGTCGAAGGGCTGGCGCCGCGCCATCCGCTCGTACTGCTCGGGCAGGGCGCCCAGATGCTCCCGGATCTCCTCGGTGACCGTCGGCAGCGACTCCGGGTCCGGGACCTTGCGGGCCGGCGGCAGCTGGTGCTCGAACGAAGCCAGCTCGGGCTTGTGGAAGGAGGCGGTGAGATTGAAGATCGTGCGGCCCTGCTGCACGGCGGTGACCCGGCGGGTCGTGAACGACCTGCCGTCGCGCACCCGTTCCACCTGGTACACGATCGGCACGCCCGGGCGGCCTGGGCGCAGGAAGTACGCGTGCAGCGAGTGCACCGGGCGGTCGGCCTCCGTGGTGCGGGCGGCGGCGACCAGCGCCTGGCCCGCCACCTGGCCGCCGAAGACCCGCTGCAGGGACTCCTGCGGGCTGCGGCCCCGGAAGATGTTGACCTCGATCTGCTCCAGGTCGAGCAGGTCGACGAGGCGCTCGGCCGGGTTCGTCATGCGGGAATCTCTCCTTGGCTCACAGCTGGCCGACGTCGGTGACGCGGACGACCGCGCGACCCTCCGCGTCCGAGGCCGCGAGGTCGATCTCCGCGCTGATGCCCCAGTCGTGGTCGCCGTTCGGATCGGCGAAGGTCTGGCGTACGCGCCACAGGCCGTGCTCCGCGTCCTCCTCGATGCGCAGCAGCTTGGGGCCGCGGGCGTCGGGGCCGGTGCCCAGGTCCTCGTACTCGTCCCAGTACCTGTCCATCGCCTCGCCCCACGCGTCCGCGTCCCAGCCGGCGTCGGCGTCCATGTCGCCCAGCTCGTCGACGTTGTCGAGGGCGGCGAGCTCGACGCGGCGGAACATGGCGTTGCGGACCAGGACCCGGAAGGCGCGGGCGTTGCTGGTGACGGGCTTGACCTCGTCGGCCTTCTCCTGGGCCTCCTCGGCGGTCATCACCTCAGGGTTGGCCAGCTGCTCCCACTCGTCGAGCAGGCTGGAGTCGACCTGGCGGACCATCTCGCCGAGCCACTCGATGAGGTCCTGAAGGTCCTCGGACTTGAGGTCGTCCGGGATGTTGTGGTCAAGGGCCTTGTAGGCGCTGGCGAGGTAGCGCAGCACGATGCCCTCGGTGCGGGCGAGCTCGTAGAAGGAGACCAACTCCGTGAAGGACATGGCCCGTTCGTACATGTCGCGGATCACGGACTTCGGCGACAGCGGGTGGTCGCCCACCCAGGGGTGGCTCTTGCGGTAGGTGTTGTAGGCGTGGAAGAGCAGCTCCTCCAGGGGCTTGGGGTAGCTGATGTCCTGGAGGCGCTCCATGCGCTCCTCGTACTCGACGCCGTCCGCCTTCATCGCGGCCACCGCCTCGCCCTTGGCCTTGTTCAGCTGGGCGACGAGGATCTGCCGCGGATCGTCCAGCGTGGACTCCACGACGGAGACCATGTCCAGGGCGTAGGACGGCGAGTCGGGGTCGAGGAGTTCGAAGGCGGCGAGCGCGAACGTGGACAGCGGCTGGTTGAGCGCGAAGTCCTGCTGCAGGTCCACGGTGAGGCGGACGATACGGCCCGTCGGGTCCGGCTCGTCGAGCTTCTCGACGATGCCGCCGTCCAGCAGGGAGCGGTAGATGGCGATCGCCCGCCGGATGTGCCGGAGCTGCTGCTTGCGCGGCTCGTGGTTGTCCTCCAGCAGATGGCGCATCGCGTCGAAGGCGTTGCCGGGACGGGCGATGACCGACAGCAGCATCGTGTGCGTGACGCGGAAGCGGGAGGTCAGCGGCTCGGGGTCGGAGGCGATGAGCTTCTCGAAGGTGTTCTCCGTCCAGCCGACGAAGCCCTCGGGCGCCTTCTTGCGGACGACCTTGCGGCGCTTCTTCGGGTCGTCGCCGGCCTTGGCGAGCGCCTTCTCGTTCTCGATGACGTGCTCCGGCGCCTGCGCGACGACGTAGCCCGCCGTGTCGAAGCCGGCCCGTCCGGCGCGCCCCGCGATCTGGTGGAACTCGCGGGCGCGCAGCGTGCGCACGCGGTTGCCGTCGTACTTGGTCAGCGCGGTGAACAGCACCGTGCGGATGGGGACGTTGACGCCGACGCCGAGGGTGTCCGTGCCGCAGATGACCTTCAGCAGGCCGGCCTGGGCGAGCTTCTCCACCAGGCGCCGGTACTTGGGCAGCATGCCGGCGTGGTGCACGCCGATGCCGTGCCGGACGTAGCGCGAGAGGTTGCGGCCGAACTTGGTGGTGAAGCGGAAGTTGCCGATCAGCTCGGCGATCTGGTCCTTCTCCTCGCGCGTGCACATGTTGATGCTCATCAGCGCCTGCGCCCGCTCCACGGCCTGCGCCTGCGTGAAGTGCACGATGTAGACCGGGGCCTGCTTGGTCGCCAGCAGCTCGGTCAGGGTCTCGGTGAGCGGGGTGAGCTCGTAGGAGTAGGACAGGGGCACCGGACGGGTCGCCGAGCGGACCACCGAGGTGGGGCGGCCGGTGCGCCGGGTGAGGTCCTCCTCGAACATCGACACGTCGCCGAGCGTGGCGGACATCAGGACGAACTGCGCCTGCGGCAGCTCCAGGATCGGGATCTGCCAGGCCCAGCCGCGGTCTCCCTCGGCGTAGAAGTGGAACTCGTCCATGACGACCTGGCCGACGTCGGCGTTCTTGCCGTCGCGCAGCGCGATCGAGGCCAGCACCTCGGCGGTGCAGCAGATGACGGGCGCGTCGGCGTTGACGGACGCGTCGCCGGTCAGCATGCCGACGTTCTCGGTGCCGAACAGCTTGCACAGCTCGAAGAACTTCTCCGAGACCAGCGCCTTGATCGGGGCCGTGTAGAAGGTGACCTCGTCCCGGGCCAGCGCGGCGAAGTGCGCGCCCGCCGCGATCATGCTCTTGCCGGAGCCGGTGGGCGTCGACACGATCACGTTCGCGCCGGAGACCACCTCGATCAGCGCCTCCTCCTGGTGCGGATAGAGCGTGAGACCGCGCTCCTCGGCGTACGACTCGAAGGCCTCGTAGAGAGCGTCGGGGTCGGCGGTCGGCGGGAGCTGATCGATAAGGGTCACGCACCCATCTTGCCTGGCCTCCTCCCGCATAGGGGAATCGGTTGCCGGTACGAAGATCATGACCAGTACGCTGTGAGGCCGACGGAGCGTCAGCGCACCCGGTCAACTGGACAGCGGCACAAGAGGAATGGGACGGGCAACGGGGATGATGGGACCAGCACACTCACTGTCGGGCGCCGCGGCCTGGCTCGGGGTCGGTGCGGCGGCCGCCGCGACGGGGCACCCGATGCCCTGGCCGGTCCTCCTCGTCGGCGCGCTGATCTGCGCCGGTGCCGCTCTCGCCCCGGACCTGGACCACAAGGCGGCCACCATCTCCCGGGCCTTCGGCCCCCTCTCGCGCGGGGTGTGCGGGGTCGTCGACAAGCTCTCGTACGCCGTCTACAAGGCGACGAAGAAGCAGGGCGACCCGCGCCGCTCCGGCGGCCACCGCACCCTCACCCACACCTGGCTGTGGGCGGTCCTGATCGGTGCGGGTACGTCGGTCGTCGCCATCACCGGTGGCCGCTGGGCGGTCCTCGCCATCCTCTACGTCCACATGGTGCTGGCCATCGAGGGCCTGCTGTGGCGGGCGGCCCGCGGCTCCAGCAGCGACGTCCTGGTCCACCTGCTGGCCGCGACCAGCGCGTGGATCCTCGCCGGTGTGCTGGACAAGCCGGGCAACGGCTCGGACTGGCTGTTCACCGAGCCCGGCCAGCAGTACCTGTGGCTGGGGCTGCCGATCGTGCTCGGCGCGATCGTGCACGACATCGGGGACGCGCTGACGGTCTCCGGCTGCCCCGTCCTGTGGCCGATCCCGGTCGGCCGCAAGCGCTGGTACCCCATCGGCCCGCCGAAGGTCATGCGGTTCCGTGCGGGCAGCTGGGTCGAGCTGAAGGTGCTGATGCCGGTGTTCATGCTGCTCGGCGGGGTGGGCTGCGCGGCGGCGCTGAACTTCATCTGAGCAGCGGCGCCGGGCTTCGTCTGAGAAGCGGGGGGCTGCTTCAGCTCCCGCTGCCCGTGCCCTGGCCCGCGGCGCCTCCGTAGCGCCGCTCGAACTGGGCGATGCGGCCCTCGGTGTCCACCGTGCGCGCCTTGCCGGTGTAGAAGGGGTGGCTCTCGGAGGAGATCTCCACGTCCACCACCGGGTAGGTCTCGCCGTCGTCCCAGTCGATGGTCTGGTCGCTGGAGGCGGTGGACCGGGTCAGGAAGGCGTAGCCGGCGGCGCGGTCGCGGAAGACGACAGGGTGGTAGTCGGGTTGCTTGTCCTGCTGCATACGTGCTCCTTGAGTCGTGGGCGCCGGGGTCAGCCGGACAGGGAGTCCTCGTCGACGACGTGCATCGCCGCCTCCTCGGCGGACGCCGCGGCGCCGTCGATGCCCACGTCGGTGGCGATCAGCGCGCTCTCGTCGTCCTCGTGCGCGCCCTCGTCCGGGGCGACGAGACGGCCGGAGCGGCGGGCGCCGACCTCGTTGTCCAGCAGTTCTCCGTCCGAGCCGTCGCAGTCGCCGAGGCCGTCACCGTCGGACATGACGAGCTCGGGCATCTCCTCGGAGAGCCGCTGCTCCAGCGTCTCCCCGCGTCTGGCCTCCGCTGCGGTCACGCCGTCGTGCTCCACCGCCCACGGCCGATCCGGAGGGGACCAGCCGCGATCGAGGGGGTCGTCGACACCGTCGTCGACCAGCGTGTCCTCGGCGTCGAGAATGCCCGAGTCGTCCTGGATCTCGGATCCGTCGGGCTGGTAGACGTCGTCTCCCCATCCGTCGGCGCTGTTCACGGATACCTCCAGTGGTGGGGAAGGGCCCGAACCGCGCCGGACGCCGGCCCGCCGCGCGGAGCACCCGCTGCGCCCGGGAGGAACCGACGGTCCCAGGACGCTCCCCGAGCCGGTGCCGATATCCAGCCTTCCACCCCTTTTCGGGACTGCGCAACGGCACGGCGGCAGGAGCCACCCGAGGGCAGGTCGCAGCCGGTCTCGGCCGGGACCATTCGGTTGCGGACCGGGTGGTCCCGGCAGGATTCAGTCGGACAGTACGGCCGAGGACCACACGTGGCCGTCGTCCGTCACCAGGTCGACGCGGTGGATGGAGGCCGCCGACCCGTAGGCGATCCAGGTGGCCCGGCCGGACGACGGCATCCACCACTGGCCGGCGTCGCGGGTGGAGCCGTCCTTGAGCAGAAGCCGGCAGGTGTAGTGGGTGCCGGGGCCGCCGGAGGTGATCTGCATGACGACGACGCGTTCACTGCCCGCGCTGCTCGGCTCCACCGTGCCGACATGGGCGCCCGAGCCGGTGACCAGCGCGGCGCCGTGCTCGCTCGGGGCGACCTGGACCGGGGCCGAGTCGTGGTGCAGCAGGGTCGTGCCGACGGTGCCCAGGCAGAGACCGGCCGCGGCGGCCGCGGCGACCAGCAGCGGGGTACGGCGGCGCCACCGGCTGAGGGAGGGGCGGCGCAGTTCCAGGCGGTCCAGGACGCGGGAGTCGAAGCCCGGTGGGGCCGCCACCGCGGGAGCCGCCGGCAGGACGGCGTCGACGGCCGCGGAGAGGTCGTCGTAGGCCGTGCGGCAGGTGTCGCAGGTGGTGAGGTGGCGCAGGAGCTCCGCCGGTTCGCCAGGGAGGGTGCCGAGGGCCAGGGCGGTCAGTTCGTCCTCGTCAGGATGGCGTTCCTGGTCAGGGTGGCGTTCCATCGCGGCTCCCCTCCTTCAGCGTGTCGCGCAGCCTGCGCAGGCCGGTGCGGATGCGGGTCTTGGCGGTGCCCAGGGGAATGTTCTCGTGCCGGCCCACCTCGGCGGCGGTGCAGCCGCCGAGCACGGCCAGGGCGACCGCGCGGGCCTGCTCGGGCGGCAGGGCGCGCAGGCGGGCGACGGCGCGTTCGCTCTCCAGGGCGAGCAGGGCCTGGCGTTCGGTGTCGTCCGCGTCGGCACCGGAGCTCAGGGTCGCGTCCAGCAGCCGTTCCAGGGTCTCGGACAGCACCGGGGTCGGGCGGCGGGCCCGGACGGCGTCGATGGCGGCGTTGCGGGTGATGGTGAGCAGCCAGGTGAGGGCGGAGGCCCGCCGGGGGTCGTAGTTGCCCGCGGCCCGCCAGGCCCGTACGAACACCTCCTGGCTGACGTCCTCGGCGAGGGCCGGGTCGCGGGTCACGGAGACGGCCATGCCGTACACGGCGTCCTGGAAGCGGCGCACGAAGGCGAGCGCCGCCTGCTCGTCGCCCAGCGCGAGACCGGCGACGAGCGAGGCGTCGTCGACCCGGTTCGCACGCGGGAACAGCTCCATGTCTAACGGTACGTACGAAACGGTCGAAGGGATTGACCCGACGAGAGGCAATCCGATCGAACCGATCACGGCGCCGTCCGGTCGATCCTGTTGCCGCGCAATCCGCCGAGGTCCCCCGCCCGTACAACCTCCGTCGAAACGGACGGAGAGATCATGAGTATCAGCAGGATCACCGTGGCCGGGTTCGCACTCGCGTCGGCGCTGGCGCTGGCCGGTTGCGGCAGCAGTGGCGGAGGAGGCGGCGGAAGCAGTGCCGGCAGTCAGGCGCCCGCCGCCATGGACACCTCCACGATCAAGGTCAGCAGCTCGCCGCTCGGCAACATCCTCACCGACGGCAGCGGACGCACGCTGTACCTGTTCACCGAGGACGGCAAGAACACCAACTCGATGAACTGCGACGCGGCGTGCGTCAGGCTCTGGCCGCATATGGAGGGCAAGCCGCACGCCGGCAAGGGCGTGCAGTCGAACCTCATCAGCGCCACGGGCGGTGGCAGCAAGGCGCAGGTGACGTACGCCGGGCACCCGCTCTACTACTACGCCAACGACCACGCGGCCGGAGACGTGAAGGGCCAGGGCATCGACAAGATCTGGTACGTCATGAACGGCAAGGGCGCGCCGCTCAAGAAGGCCGCCCCGGCGTCGAGCAGCACGGGCGGCGGCAACAGCAGCAAGGGCAGTGGCGGATACGGCTACTGACCCGGCCGGGAGCCGCCGCACGGCAGCCCCCGACCGGTGAACAGGACCCGGCTCACCCGTGCCACGACCGCCACAGCGCCGCATACGCGCCGTCCGCCGCCACCAGTTCCTCGTGGCTGCCGAGTTCGGCGATGCGGCCGTTCTCGACGACGGCGATCACGTCCGCGTCGTGGGCGGTGTGCAGACGGTGGGCGATCGCGACCACCGTGCGGCCGTCCAGGACGCGGGCGAGGGAGCGTTCGAGGTGCCGCGCCGCCCGCGGATCGAGCAGCGAGGTCGCCTCGTCCAGGACCAGCGTGTGCGGGTCGGCCAGCACCAGGCGGGCCAGCGCGATCTGCTGGGCCTGCGCCGGAGTCAGCGCGTGTCCGCCCGAGCCGACCTCGGTGTCCAGGCCGTCGTCCAGCGCCCGCGCCCAGCCGTCCGCGTCGACCGCGCCGAGCGCCGCCCACAGTTCGGCGTCGACGGCGGAGGTCCTGGCCAGCAGCAGGTTGTCGCGCAGGGAGCCCACGAAGACGTGGTGCTCCTGGTTGACCAGGGCCACGTGCGAGCGGACGCGTTCGGCGGGCATCTGCGACAGCTCGGCGCCGCCCAGCGTGACGCGGCCGTCCCTCGGCGCGTAGATGCCGGCGAGCAGCCTGCCCAGCGTGGACTTGCCCGCGCCGGACGGGCCGACCAGCGCCAGCCGGGTGCCGGGGGCGACCTGCAGCGACACCTTGCGCAGCACGTCCACGCCCTCGCGGTAGCCGAAGTGCACCCGGTCCGCGTGCACGTCACGGCCGTCGGGGGCCAGCGCCGCCTCTCCGGCGTGCGGCTCGATGTCGCGCACGCCGACCAGCCGGGCCAGGGACACCTGCGCCACCTGGAGTTCGTCGTACCAGCGCAGGATCAGGTTGACCGGGTCCACGAGCATCTGCGCGATGAGCGCACCCGTGGTCAGCTGACCCACTCCGATCCAGCCCTGCAGCACGAACACGCCGCCGATGATCAGCACCGAGCCGAGCACGGTCGCGTGGGTGAGGTTGAGGACCGGGAAGAGCACGGACCGCAGCCACAGCGTGTAGCGCTCCCAGGCCGTCCACTCCTTCACCCGGCGGTCGGACAGCTCGATGCGGCGGTCGCCGAGGCGGTGGGCCTCGACGGTGCGCCCGGCGTCGACGGTCTCGGCGAGCGCGGCGGCCACGGCGGCGTACCCCGCGGCCTCCGAACGGTACCCGGACGGCGCCCGCTTGAAGTACCAGCGGCAGCCGATCACCAGCAGCGGCACCGCGATCAGCACGGCGGGCGCCAGCGGCGGCACCGTCACGACGAGGCCGCCGAGCAGCAGCAGCGCCCACACCACGCCGATCGACAGCTGCGGCACCGCCTCGCGCATCGCGTTGGCGAGCCGGTCGATGTCCGTCGTGATGCGGGAGAGCAGGTCGCCGGTGCCGGCCCGTTCCAGCACGCCCGGAGGCAGCCCGACCGACCGGACGAGGAAGTCCTCGCGCAGGTCGGCCAGCATCCGCTCGCCCAGCATCGCGCCGCGCAGCCGCACCTGCCGTACGAAGACGGCCTGGACGACCAGCGCGAACACGAACAGCGAGAGGACGAGCGGCAGATGGAGCTCCTTCGCGCCGTCCGACACCCGCTCGACGAGATCGCCCAGCAGCCACGGGCCCGCCATCGAGGCGACCACGGACACCGTGTTGACGGCCATAAGGATCAGGAAGGCGCGGCGGTGGCGCCGGAACAGTTCGGCCACGTACGCGCGTACGGTCGCCGGGGCGCCGACGGGCAGGGTGTTCGCCGTCGTCGGGGCCGCCGGGTCGTAGGCCGGTGGCGCCACGCCGATCATGCCGTCTCCTCGATTTCTTCTTTGAGTTCGTTCATGGCCGGTACGCCGCTCAGGGCGGCCTCCTCGTCCGTCTCCCGGGTCACCACGGCCCGGTAGCGGGGCTCGGAGCGCACCAGTTCGCGGTGCACTCCGGCCGCCGCGACCTCGCCCTCGTGCACCAGCACGACCCGGTCCGCGTGGTCCAGGAGCAGCGGCGAGGAGGTGAACACCACCGTCGTGCGCCCCTCCCGCAGGCCGCGCACGCCGCGCGCGATGCGCGCCTCGGTGTGGGAGTCCACGGCCGAGGTCGGCTCGTCCAGGACGAGCACCTCCGGGTCGGTGATCAGCGACCGGGCCAGCGCGAGCCGCTGCCGCTGACCGCCGGACAACGACCGCCCGCGCTCGGTGATCCGGGTGTCCATCGCGTCCGCGGCCTCCAACGTGCCCTGCGCGAGCGCCTCCAGGACGTCCTCGCACTGCGCGGCCGCCAGCGCGTCGCGCGCGCTGACGTCGCCCGAAGCGGGTACGTCGAGCAGTTCGTGCAGCGAACCGGACAGCAGCACCGGGTCCTTGTCCTGCACCAGCACGGCCTGACGGGCCGTGTCCAGCGGCAGCTCGTCCAGCGCCACACCGCCCAGCAGCACGGAGGTGCCCTGCTCGGCCGGGTGTCCGCCCAGCCGCTCGGCCAGCCGCCCCGCCGCGTCCGGGTCACCGCACACGACGGCGGTCAGCCGGCCCGCGGGAGCGAGCAGCCCGGTGGCGGGATCGTACAGATCACCGGTCGGTACGCCGTCCGACTGCACACCCTTCGGTACACCGCCGTCCGGGCGCGAGCCCTTGGTGTCCGTGGCCCGCTCCAGCGACAGCACGCGCGCCGCCCGCCTCGCGGAGGGCCGAGAGAACGAGTAGGCCATCGCGATCTCCTCGAAATGGCGCAGGGGATAGCCGAGGATCATCACCGAGCTGTAGACGGTGACCAGCTCGCCGACCGTGATCCGGCCCTGGCGGGCCAGATGGATGCCGTACCAGACCACCGCGACCATCAGCAGTCCCGGCAGCAGCACCTGGATCGCGGAGATCAGGGACCACATACGGGCGCTGCGCACGGCGGCGTGACGGACCTCCTGGGAGGCGCTGCGGTAGCGGTCGAGGAACAGCTCCTCGCCGCCGATGCCGCGCAGCACGCGCAGGCCGGCCACGGTGTCCGAGGCCAGTTCGGTGGCCCGTCCCGCCTTCTCGCGCTGGAAGTCGGCGCGCCGGGTCGCCCGCGGCAGCAGCGGCAGCGCGGCCAGTGCCACCACGGGCAGGCCCACGGCGACGACCAGGCCGAGTGCCGGCTGGTACACCAGCAGGGACACGCACACGATCACGACGGTCAGCGCCGCCGCGGTGAACCGGGAGACCGCCTCGACGAACCAGCCGATCTTCTCGACGTCACCGGTGGAGACGGCGACGACCTCACCGGCCGCGACACGCCGCGTCAGGGCGGAGCCCAGCCGGGCGGCCTTGCGGGCGAGCAGCTGCTGCACGCGGGCCGCGGCCGTGATCCAGTTGGTGACCGCGGTGCGGTGCAGGAGGGTGTCGCCGAGCGCGATGCCGAACGCGGCGAGCGCCAACAGACCGCCCGCGAGGGCAAGGTGGCGCCCCGAGCGGTCGACCGCTGCCTGGATGGCCATGCCCACGCAGAACGGCAGCGCGGAGACCGACGTGAAGTGCAGCAGGCCCCAGGCCATCGCCTTGAACTGGCCGCCCAGTTGATTCCGGCCCAGCCACCACAGGAACCGGGGACCCGAACGCGCGTCCGGCACGCCCGGGTCGGGATACGGAAGGTCTTGAATCTGCATGACGGCTGACGTCCCAGTGGCTCGTGTCAGTTGGTTGAGGGGGCCGCGAACGGCGGTAGCAAACCGTGAAAGGTTCGCCTCGCGGCGTGGTCGGAGGCAACAGGTTTTCTGCTCCTGGGCCGTACAGAATGGGGCGATGCGAATGAACGGTGCATCTCGTACGGCGGTCGCGGCGGCGGCCCTCGGAGCCCTCCTGGCCCTCACATCCGGCTGCGGCGGCGGACATCAGGGAGACGTGGGGGACAAGGAAGGCAGGGGCGCGAAGGGCGCGGCGGGCAGCGTCGCCCTCACCCGCCCACCCATCGCCGACGCCACCAGCGCCCGCACCATCCCCGGCATCGGCGAGCGCCTGCACCGGCGCATCCCCGCCGACTCCCGCCAGGTCGTGGCGGTCTACGGCGCGGGCAGGAACTCCGCGACCGCCACGGCCGTGCTCTATACGAAGAGCGGCTCGAATTGGGAGCGGACCCGCAGCTGGCCCGCGCACAACGGCAAGAAGGGCTGGACCGCCGACCATCACGAGGGCGACCTGCGCAGCCCCATCGGCGTGTTCACCCTGTCGGACGCCGGCGGTGTCCTCGACGACCCCGGCGCCCGCCTTCCGTACACGCAGGACGCGTCCTTCGAGGCCCCGCGCGAATGGGAGAGGTCCCACTGGCACGACTTCGACTACGTCATCGCCATCGACTACAACCGCGTCACGGGCACCGCACCCGACGACCCGGAGCGCCCGCAGGGCGACGAGAAGGGCGGCGGCATCTGGCTGCACCTGGACCACGGCAGCGGTACGTCGGCGTGCATCAGCGTCTCGAAGTCGGCGATGCGGTACCTGCTGCGCACGCTCGACCCGGACCTGCATCCGGTGATGGTGATGGGGGACAGGGCGGGTCTGAAGGCGTAGGCCGGTCGGCAGGCGACCGTGTAACTCAAGCTCCCATCACCCAGGGCGAGTTGAGTACCGGTACTCAGGTCGAGTGAATGTCGGGACGGCGAGGATCGGTGCTGCCGGCGCGGACGAGTGCGCCGGCTCCACCCGACCAGCCGGCCGGGGCCGACACCCCAGCCGGGGCCGACCGCCGAGCCCGGCCCGGGCCGGCCGGCCCGTCGCCGCCGAGGCGGCCCCACCCAGTCACGGAGAGCTCACCATGTCCCGTCGTCGTGTCGTCCTGTCCGTCGCCACCGGTGTCGTCGTCCTCGGCGGTGCGGGAGCCTTCGCCATGGCCCAGGCCGGCGAGCAGCCCCCGGCCCTGGTGCACAGCGCCGCCCACTACACCGCGCCCACCGGCGACCGCGGCGGCTCGTTCACCTTCACCACCGGCGTCACGGCCTCCTCGGGCCTGAAGAGCCTGAAGGTGCTGGCGTGGCCGGCCGACTCCACGCTCGGCAAGAAGGGCCCGACCGCCAGGGAGATGACCCAGGTGGACTCCGCCACCTGCAGGCCCGCCCCCGACGACACCGCGCGCTGCACCTACACCACCCCGGTCGACCGCGCCGACGTGGCCATGTCCCCGCACGGCACCTGGCACATCGCGGTCCTCGCCAGCGCGAAGAACGGGACGACGACCTTCGACGCCAAGGTGACGGACTTCAAGGTCGGTTAAAGCGGTTCGGTCGCCGGAAGCCGGCCGCGCGTCGCGCCGGTGGACGCCTCATTGCGCGCACCGTCGACCGGCCGTAGAACATCGGCCATGAAGAGACGGATAGTCATGTCCATGCTCGCCGGAGTCACCCTCCTGGCGAGCACCCTCGTGGGGGTGGTCCCGGCCCAGTCCGCCGAGCGGCCCGCCCGACCGGCCGACGTCCCAGCCGAGTTCGGCACCGACTGGCACGACCCGCTGACCGCCGCCCCGCCGATCCGGAAACCCAGCGGCAAGGCCTGCCAAGTCACCCTCGCCGAGGCCCAGTTCCGCGACTTCACGCCGTACAAGGGCACGTACACCCCGCCGCGCGGCTGCGGCGACCGGTGGAGCAAGGTGGTGCTGCGGCTCGAAGGCGCGGTCAAGGGGCGGCAGTTCGACCGGCTGGGCTACCTGCATGTCGGCGGGGTCGAGGTTCTGCGCACGTCGACCCCCGAGCCCTCGCCCGAGGGCATCGGCTGGTCCGTCGAGAAGGACGTCACGCGCTACAGCGACACCTTCCGCCGCGGCCAGGACGTCGAGATGCTCATCGGCAACGTCGTCGACGACACCTACACCGGCGTCATCGACGTCAAGGCCACACTCACCTTCTACGCCGGCAGGCCCGCCGCGAAGGCGACTCCCGACAAGGTCCTGACCCTCGGCGACGGCAACACCCTCACCACCCCGCGCAACAGCGAACGCATCCTCGCCGAGGTGTACGCCACCGGATCCGGTGGCGGCTGCGAGGAGTTCTGGTATCTGGCGGTGCCCGGCAAGGCCCCGTACTCCTGCCGGACCGACGACGGCCCCTACCGCGAGGTGCGGATCAAGGTCGACGGCCAACTCGCCGGAATCGCCGCACCGTTCCCGCACGTGTGGACCGGCGGATGGTCCAACCCCTTCCTCTGGTACGTGATTCCGGGCCCGCGCGCCTTCGACGTCAGGCCCATCGAGTACGACCTCACCTCCTTCGCCGGCCTGCTCGACGACGGCCGCCCGCACCGCGTCGAGGTCTCCGTCGTCGGCGTGCCCGAGGGGCAGAGCGGCTGGAGCGCGCCGGTCAACGTCCTCGTGTGGCAGGACGCCGGGCGCGCGCAGCTGACCGGCAAGCTCACCGTGCACAGGGCGGGCGACCTCGTCAACTCCTCGACGTACACGGCCGGTTCGCCCGAGCGGGTGGACACCGATGCCACGCACCGGCTGACCGTCGCCGGCTACGTCGACACCTCGCACGGCCGCGTGACGACCACCGTGAGCCGCTCGCTCACCAACTCCTCCGTGCACCGCTGGACCGACGGTGAAAACGTCGACGGGCTCGACGCCACCTGGAGCGACGACGAGGCCGTCACCGTCGAGGGGCGCGGCGGGCCCGCCCGGACGACGCGCACCCACCGCACGTACACGATGAACGGCTCCACCACGATCGGCGACGACGCCCGGCTGCGGACCGTGCTGACCCTGGGCGACCGTGCCACGGTCGCCGAGACGCGCGGCGGCCGGCGGACCGGCTGGTCGCGGCTGGACGACACCGTCAGCGGCGACGCCACGTACACCACGGGCGTGCCGCGCGAGCAGCGGCACGCGGTCGGCACGACGAGTGAGCGCTACCGGCTGTACGGCCCGGCGGGCTGCTACGACCGCACCCTCATCGCCGTGCAGGGCGTGCTCACGCAGGACCGCGACCGCTGCTGAGCAGAGGGGCAGAGGGGCAGAGGGGCAGAGGGGGGTGTCCGGCCGGTCAGCAGCGGTGACCGGTTACCGGCATTCCCTGCTCCACCAGCGTGTCCAGCAGTCCGCCGAGGACCTCGCGCTGCTCGTCCGTGAGCGGCGCGAGGACCTCCGCGGCGGCCGTGCGGCGCGCCTCGCGCAGCGCGCGCAGCGCGGTGCGGCCGTCCTCGGTGAGCTCGATGCGGATCACCCGGCGGTTGGTGGGATCGGGCGCGCGGCGCACCTTGCCGCTCGCCTCCAGCCCGTCCACGAGCGTGGTCACGGCGCGGGGGACCACCTCCAGGCGCTCGGCGAGGTCCGCCATGCGCGGCGGCTCGTCGTAGTGCGCCAGCGTGCGCAGCAGCCGGGACTGCGCCGGGGTCACACCCAGACCCGCCAGTTCGATGTGGCGCTTCTGGATGCGGTGCATGCGACGGGTGAACCGCAGCAGTTGCTCGGCGAGCAGGCTGTCGGTGTCCGGGGTGGTCATGCGGGAACAATATCAGGACCTACTGCATTGTGAGCATAGGTAACAATGAGCTAAGGTCCGTCAGGCGGCGCCAGACCTGCGCCGGCACTCCGTTCTTCGATCCCGAACCCGTAGGAGCCCATGCACCCCGATCGTGAACCCCGCTGGACACCGCCGGCCGATGCCAAGGAGCAGCCCCGGCAGGTGCGCCGCATTCTGCGACTGTTCCGCCCCTACCGCGGGCGCCTCGCCGTCGTCGGCCTGCTGGTCGGCGCCTCGTCCCTGGTGTCCGTGGCCACGCCCTTCCTGCTGCGGGCGATCCTCGACGTCGCGATACCCCAGGGCCGCACCGGCCTGCTCAGCCTGCTCGCGCTGGGCATGATCCTCAGCGCCGTCCTCACCAGTGTCTTCGGCGTCCTGCAGACCCTGATCTCGACCACCGTCGGACAGCGCGTCATGCACGACCTGCGCACCGCCGTCTACGGCCTGCTGCAGCGCATGTCCCTCGCGTTCTTCACACGCACGCGCACCGGCGAGGTCCAGTCCCGCATCGCCAACGACATCGGCGGCATGCAGGCCACCGTCACCTCCACCGCCACCTCCCTGGTCTCCAACGTGACCAGCGTGGTCGCCACCATCGTCGCGATGATCGCGCTCGACTGGCGCCTGACCGTCGTCTCCCTGCTGCTGCTGCCGGTCTTCGTGTGGGTCAGCCGCCGCGTCGGCAACGAACGCAAGAAGATCACCACGCAGCGGCAGAAGCAGATGGCCGCGATGGCCGCGACCGTCACCGAGTCGCTCTCCGTCAGCGGCATCCTGCTCGGCCGCACCATGGGCCGCTCCGACTCCCTCACGCAGTCCTTCGCCGAGGAGTCCGAGGGCCTGGTCGACCTCGAGGTGCGTTCGAACATGGCCGGGCGCTGGCGCATGGCCGTCATCACGATCGTCATGGCCGCCATGCCGGCCGTCATCTACTGGACCGCGGGCATCGCCCTCCAGCTGGGTGGTCCGCAGGTCTCGATCGGAACGATCGTCGCCTTCGTCTCGCTCCAGCAGGGCCTGTTCCGCCCGGCCGTCAGCCTGCTGTCGACCGGCGTGCAGATCCAGACCTCGCTCGCCCTCTTCCAGCGCATCTTCGAGTACCTCGACCTGCCGATCGACATCACCGAGCGGGACAACCCCGTCCACCTCGACCAGATCAAGGGCGAGGTCCGCTTCGAGGACGTCGAGTTCCGGTACGACGACAAGGGCGGGCCGATCCTCGACGGCATCGACGTCACCGTCCCCGCGGGCAGCAGCCTGGCGGTCGTCGGCCCGACCGGCGCCGGAAAGTCGACGCTCGGCTATCTCGTACCCCGGCTCTACGACGTCAGCGGCGGGCGCGTCACCCTCGACGGAGTCGACGTGCGCGACCTGGACTTCGACACCCTGGCCCGCGCGGTCGGCGTCGTCTCGCAGGAGACGTACCTCTTCCACGCCTCGGTCGCCGAGAACCTGCGCTTCGCCAAGCCGGACGCCACCGACGAGGAGCTGCGCACCGCCGCGAAGGCGGCTCAGATCCACGACCACATCGCCTCCCTGCCGGACGGCTACGACACGGTCGTCGGCGAGCGCGGCCACCGCTTCTCCGGCGGTGAGAAGCAGCGCCTGGCCATCGCCCGCACCATCCTGCGCGATCCGCCGGTGCTGATCCTGGACGAGGCGACCAGCGCCCTGGACAACCGCACCGAGGCCGCCGTGCAGGCCGCGATCGACACCCTGTCGGCCGACCGCACCACGCTCACCATCGCCCACCGGCTGTCCACCATCCGTGGCGCCGACCAGATCGTGGTCCTCGACTCCGGCAGCGTCGCCGAACGGGGCACGCACGAGGAACTGCTGGAGCAGGACGGGCGCTACGCGGCCCTCGTACGCCGGGATGCCCAACTGGAACCGACGAGCTGAACATATGCCGGGATTGTGACGTTATGCGGGTTACCGTGCCCGCATGCAGAAGAACACTCCGCCACGGAGCACGATTCGACTGACCCGGCGGGGCAAGCTCGTCCTCGTCGTGACCGGGGCCGTCGTGGCCGGCACCGCCGTGGCGGTGCCGCTGTGGATGATCCGGAGCGCCGAGATCGCCCGGCCCGCGTCCCTGGTGATCCCGGAGGGCTGGCGCGCGAGCCAGATCTACGCGGCCGTCGACAAGACCCTGGACCTGCCCGCCGGCAGCGCCAAGAAGTCACTGGCCAAGGCCCACCTGAAGCTGCCGAAGGACGCGGAGGGCAACCCCGAGGGCTACCTCTTCCCGGCGACGTATCCCGTCCCCGTGAAGGCGACCCCCGAGTCCCTGCTGACGGCCATGGCCCAGACCGCCGACAAGAAGTTCAACGGTGCCCCCACGGCGGCCGGCGCCCAGCGCAACGCCATGAACGTCTACCAGGCGGTCACCGTCGCGAGCATCGTGCAGGCCGAGGCCGCCTCCAAGGACGACATGGGCAAGGTGGCGCGCGTCGTCTTCAACCGGCTCGAACGCGGCATGCCGCTGCAGATGGACTCCACCCTCAACTACGCCCTGAACCGCGCCACCCTGAAGACCAGCTCCGACGACACGAAGCTGAACAGCCCCTACAACTCCTACCGGCGCATGGGCCTGCCGCCGACGCCGATCGACAACCCGGGCGAGGACGCGATGCGCGCCGCGATCAGCCCCACCCCCGGCGACTGGCTGTACTTCGTCACGGTCAAGCCCGGCGACACCCGCTTCACGGCCGACTACGCCGAACACCAGCGCAACGTGGCCGAATTCAACGCCGCGCAGAAGAAGACGTCCCCGTCGAAGTGAGCCCGGTCGGGGCCGGTCCGGCGGGACGTCACGCGACGGCGGGCTCCTCGGTCTGCTCGGACGTCTCGGCCAGCAGTTTCCGGATGTCCCGTACGGCCGCCCGGCCCGCCCGGTTGGCGCCGATGGTGCTGGCCGACGGGCCGTAGCCGACCAGATGGATCCGCGGGTCGGCCACGGACCGGGTGCCCTCGACGCGGATGCCGCCGCCCGGCTCACGCAGCCGTAGCGGCGCCAGGTGGTCGATCGCGGCGCGGAAGCCGGTCGCCCACAGGATGACGTCGGCGTCGACGCGCCGCCCGTCCGCCCACTCCACGCCGTCCGGGGTGATCCGGTCGAACATGGGCCGGCGCTCGAGGACGCCGTCCGCGAGACCCTGCCGGATGGCGTCGTTCAGCGGCAGCCCGGTCACCGACACGACGCTCTTGGGCGGCAGGCCCTGCCGCACCCGCTCTTCCACCAGCGCGACGGCGGCCCGGCCGTACTCCTCGGTGAAGGGGCCCTCGCGGTAGACGGGCGGACGGCGGGTGACCCACGTGGTGGCCGCGGCGTACTCGGCGATCTCCAGCAGATGCTGCGTGCCGGAGGCGCCCCCGCCCACGACCACGAGCCGCTTCCCGGCGAACGCCTCGGGCCCCGGGTACTGTGCGGTGTGCAACTGCCGCCCCCGGAAGGTCTCTTGACCGGGATAACGCGGCCAGAACGGCCGGTCCCAGGTGCCCGTCGCATTGATCAGCGCCCGCGTCGACCAGTCGCCGTGCGAGGTCTCGACGAGCAGCCGCCCGCCGGACCCCTCGCGCACGGCCCGCACCTCGACGGGCCGCCGCACCCGCAGATCGAAGGTGCGCTCGTACGCCGCGAAGTACTCGGCGATGACCTGCGACGACGACCGCGCCGGATCGGCGTCCGTCAGCTCCATCCCGGGGAGCGAATGCATCCCGTGCACCTTGCCGTACGTCAGCGACGGCCACCGGAACTGCCAGGCGCCGCCCGGACCGGGGGAGTGGTCCAGCACCACGAAGTCGCGCTCCGGCTCGAAACCGGTGCGGCGCAGGTGATAGGCGCTGGACAGCCCCGCCTGACCGGCGCCGATGACGACTACCTCGACCTCACGGACTTCGCGCGTATCGTTCACGCTTCTACCAACTCGCAAGAGCCCATGGATCTTCCCCTACGGCCTTCCCCTGCGGCCCTCCCCTGCGGTGTGAACCGGCGCGCATGGGTCACGATGGAGGCATGTCAGACGCCTTCACCACCCGAGTCCTGAACGTCTCCACCGGCTCCACGGAGAGGGTCCTCGACCTGACCCGCGACTGCGAGTCCTTCCTGCGGGAGGTGGCCGGCGGCCGTGACGGCCTGCTCAACATCTTCGTCCCGCACGCCACGGCGGGCATCGCCGTCCTGGAGACGGGCGCGGGCAGCGACGACGACCTCCTCGCCACCCTCCACACCCTGCTCCCCGCCGACGACCGCTGGCAGCACCGCCACGGCAGCCCCGGCCACGGCCGCGACCACGTCGTCCCGGCCATCGTCCCGCCCCACGCGACGCTGCCGGTGGTGGGCGGCCGCCTGGAACTGGGCACGTGGCAGTCGGTCTGCCTGGTGGACACGAACAGGGACAACCCCGACCGCAAGGTGCGGCTGTCGTTCCTTGCGTGAACGGGGTCGTCCCGGGACCGTGAGGCGAGCGTCTCAGCGGCCGGCCAGGGTGGTCTGGCGGGCCGTCGAGGTCGCCTCGTGGCGGCCGTCGGTGCTGAGTGCCTGCAGGATCGCCTCGACGCTCTGCTTCGCGTCGCCGAAGAGCATGCTGCTGTTCTCGCGGAAGAAGAGCGGGTTCTGCACGCCCGCGTAGCCGGAGGCCATCGAGCGCTTGAAGACGATGACCTGCTCCGACTCCCAGACGCGCAGCACCGGCATCCCGGCGATCGGGCTGGTCGGGTCCTCCGCGGCGGCCGGGTTGACGGTGTCGTTCGCGCCGATGACCAGCACGACGGAGGTGTCGGCGAAGTCGTCGTTGATCTCGTCCATCTCCAGGACGATGTCGTACGGAACCTTCGCCTCGGCCAGCAGCACGTTCATGTGGCCGGGAAGGCGGCCGGCGACGGGGTGGACGCCGAAGCGGACCTCGACGCCCCGCTCGCGCAGTTGCCGCGTGAGCTCCGCGACCGGGTGCTGGGCCTGGGCGACGGCCATGCCGTAGCCGGGCGTGATGACGACCGAGCGGGCGTGGGCGAGCATCTCGGCCGCCTCCGCGGCGCGCACCTCGCGGTGCTCGCCTTCCTCCTCCTGGCCGGCGGACGGCGCCTCGATGCCGAAGCCGCCCGCGATGACGGAGAGGAAGGAGCGGTTCATCGCCTTGCACATGATGTACGACAGGTAGGCGCCGGAGGAGCCGACCAGTGCGCCCGTGACGATGAGCAGGTTGTTGTTGAGCAGGAAGCCGGCCGCGGCGGCCGCCCAGCCCGAGTAGCTGTTCAGCATGGAGACGACCACGGGCATGTCGCCGCCGCCGATGGAGGCGACCAGGTGCCAGCCCAGCGCCAGTGCAAGTGCCGTCACCGCGATCATCAGGGGGAGACCGGGGCGGATGGTGAACCAGACCGTCAGCGCCACGAAGGCGGCGAGCGCACCGACGTTGAGCGCGTTCTTGCCGGGCAGCATCAGCGGGCGGGACTTGATCCGCGCCGAGAGCTTCAGGAACGCGACGATCGAGCCGGTGAAGGTGACCGCGCCGATGAAGATGCCGATGAACACCTCGGCGTGGTGGATGCCCAGCAGGTCGGCGCCGATCCGGGTCTGCGCGTCGCCGTGCGACTCCACCTCGAGGTAGCTGTTCCAGCCCACCAGCACGGCGGCGAGGCCGACGAAACTGTGCAGCACCGCGATCAGTTCGGGCATCTGCGTCATCTCGACCTTGCGGGCGCGCTGCAGGCCGATCGCCGCGCCGAGCGCGGTGGCCAGCAGGATCAGCCCCACCGCACCGGCGCTGATGCTCTGTGACGCCACCACGATCGTGGCGACCAGGGCGAGGGCCATGCCGGCGATGCCGTAGGCGACGCCGGCGCGGGAGGTGCGGTGCTGGGACAGGCCGGCCAGGCTGAGGATGAACAGCAGGGCGGCGACCAGGTCGGCCGCGTGGGAGGCCGTCGTGGAGGTCATCTCGGCTCAGCCTTTCGAGAACATGGACAGCATGCGGCGGGTGACGGCGAAACCTCCGAAGATGTTGACGCTCGTCAGCAGGATCGCCACGAAGGACAGTGTGGTGACGACGGTGTTCTCGTGCCCGATCTGCAGCAGGGCACCGATCACGACGATTCCGGAGATCGCGTTGGTCACCGACATCAGCGGCGTGTGCAGCGCGTGGTGCACCTTGCCGATGACGTAGTAGCCGATCACCACCGCGAGCGCGAACACCGTGAAGTTCTCGGCCAGTTGGGCCGGGGCGAAGGCGACCAGCAGGAACATCGCGAGCATGCCGAGACCGATCAGGCCGAAGCGGCGCGCGGGCGTGAGCTTCGGCCGCGCGGGCTCGGGCTCGGCCTTGTCGGGTGCGGCGGCCGCCTGCGCGGCGGGTGCGGCCGAGACCGAGACGGGCGGCGGCGGCCAGGTGACCTCGCCGGCTCGTGCCACGGTCACGGCCCGCTGCACGACGTCGTCGAAGTCGACCGTCAGCCGGCCGTCCTTGCCGGGCGTGAGCAGCTTGATCAGGTTCACCAGGTTGGTGCCGAACAGCTGCGAGGCCTGGGCGGGCAGCCGGGAGGCGAGGTCGGTGTAACCGATGATGGTCACGCCGTTGTCGGTCACGACCGTGCGGCCCGCGACGGTCCCTTCCACATTGCCGCCCATCGCGGCTGCCATGTCGACGATGACGCTGCCCGGTTTCATCGCCGCCACGTCGTCGGCCGTCAGCAGGCGCGGCGCCGGCCGGCCCGGGATCAGCGCGGTGGTGATGACGATGTCCACGTCCTGGGCCTGCTCGTGGTAGAGCTCGGCGGCGGCGCGGTCGTAGTCGGCGGAGGTCGCCTTGGCGTAGCCGTCGGTGCTGGCCTCCTGGACCACGCTCACCGGCAGGTACTCGCCGCCCAGCGACTTCACCTGGTCCGCGACCTCGGGCCGCGGGTCCGTGGCCCGCACGATCGCGCCGAGGCTGGACGCGGCGCCGATCGCCGCCAAGCCGGCCACGCCCGCGCCGGCCACCAGCACCTTCGCCGGCGGGACCTTGCCCGCCGCGGTGACCTGGCCGGTGAAGAACCTGCCGAAGACGTGCGCGGCCTCGATGACCGCGCGGTACCCGGCGATGTTCGCCATCGAGGACAGCACGTCCATCGACTGGGCCCGCGAGATGCGCGGCACCGCGTCGAGTGCCAGGGCGGTCACCCCGGCACGGGACAACGCCTCGAGCAGTTCGGGATTCTGCGCGGGCGCGAGGAGGCTCGCCACGGTCGCGCCCTCCCGCAGCCGGGTGATCTCCGAGGTCGAGGGGGCGTTCACCTTCAGAACGACGTCCGCGTTCCAGGCTTCGCCGATCTCCGCGCCGGCCTCGACGTACGCCTGGTCGTCGAAGCCGGAGGCCTCGCCGGCGCCGGGCTCGACGACGATCTCGTAGCCGAGTTTCAGCAGCAGGCGCACCGTCGCGGGGGTCGCCGCCACGCGCGTCTCCCCGGAGGCGGACTCGGCGACCACGCCGATGAGCTGCGGAGGGTGGTGCGAGGGTGCTTCAGCCGACATGTCCTGTATCTCTCGTCAGAGGAAGGTCCTAGGGAGGACTCGCGCTCGCGAAAGTGATACGACGTCCTTCTCCCTTGATCGCTGGAACCTACCCGCGAGGAGGGTGCGGGCCAACGTGATGTGCTTCACCTTGCGCAACCGGACGACAGCGCTCCAAGGTCTGGTGGGACGCGTGTGACGCCTGAGGCGTCGCTCCTGGAGGGCCGATCGACTGAAGGGAAAAGGCGGCCTCGATGGGCCGCCTCGGGTGAGTGCGGTGTTACAGCCACGGTGTCAGCAGCGCCCCGCCTGATGCCGTGGCGGCGCTGGTCGGCTCGTATCGTGATGAGTCCGTTCCGCGTCCGGGGGCGCGTCGACATCACCCGGACGAGGCGGAGGTGAGCGCCGGTCCGGTCCCCCTCCCTGACCGTTCTTCCGCTCACCTGATCAGCGGAGCGTCAGCCGCCCCCGGAAGTTCTCCGGCACCGGTGCGAACCGCAGGGCCATGGTGATCCGGTCCGTGTGCTCCACGCTCAGCCGGTACCGGGTGCACAACAGGTGGCACAGGGCCATGAGTTGGAATGTGCCGAGGTTCGCGCCGATGCACTTCTTCGGGGCCCAGCCGAAGGGCACGTAGCAGGTGCGGTCCTTCGGGCCGTGCGGGGCGCCCGGCAGGAAGCGGTCCGGATCGAAGACGTCGGGCTGCTTCCAGACGCGTTCGTCGCGGTGGATGAGGTGGGGACTGAGCAGGTACCACTGGCCCGGGTCCAGGCGGGTCGAGCCCAGGTCGAAGCCGAATTTCGAGCGCCGCACCAGCAGCAGCGGCGGGCTCCACATGCGCAGCACCTCTTTGACGAAGCGGTGCGTGGCGGGGGCCGCGGTGGTGGGGGAGGTGCGGAAGGCGACCGGGTCCACCTCGCGTAGTTCGTCGGTCAGGCGCCGCTGCCAGTCGGGGTTGCGGACGAACTCGTAGAGCAGGCTCGCGGCGGCCGTCCCTGGCGGGCCCCCGATGGCGGTCAGGACCGCGGTGACCACGTCGAGGGCGCGGTCCATGCCGAGTTCGGGCAGGAGGTCCACGAAGGGGTCGGCCAGGTCCGCCTCCCGCCGCCGGCGGCCGTCGGCGCGCTGCCGCAGCACCCGGCGCACCACGAGACCCGAACGCATCTGTACGGAGATGAACTTCAGGTGGTGCCAGGTGCTGCCGGGGTCGGGCGAGACCAGCCGCAGCAGCTTCATCTCCAGGTCCCGGCGCACCAGTTCGGCCTCCGCGGAGGTGAGGCCGGTCAGCGCGACGGGCAGCAGCGACCGTAGCGTGACGTCCTGCATGAGCATCGTCAGGTCGACGTCCTCCCCGACCCGCGCGTCCATGATCCGCTCCATGCGGTCGGCCAGCGCGCCGTGGTGCTCGGGTGTGGCGAGGGCGTGCATCTGGGTCATCCAGGCGGACCGGATCCTGCTCCACCGCATCTCCGGGCTGTGCCGCCTGAGCATCATGTCGACGAGGCGGTCGTGCATGACGAACCGCTGCCAGTTGGTGGCGCTGACCCGGCGCGCGGCCTCCGGCTCGAACACGCCGAGCCGCTGGTCGTCGACCCAGAAGATCCCGTCCTCCCGCGCGCTGCGCATCCGCATGAACCGCAGGAAGTCCTCGGGGTGTTGCGGGGTGGTCATCGTTCGCGTTCCCCTCCTGGGGCGCGGGGAGCCGACCGTGCGGCGCCTCCCCGCGCAGGGCCGGTCAGATGTGGTGGTAGAGGTACCAGAAGTACTCGTACTGGCCTCGGATGTTGAGGACCGACTTCGCCTTGAGATACAGGGCGCGCATGCTCGTTCACCTCCTTCCGGGGCAGCCGTCGTTCGGGCTCAGCACCGCGGTGAACCGCGGTGGAGCAAGCGCCGGACCCACCTGGGGCCCGCCGCCGTCCTGGGTGACCGACACCCGCCAGTCACGGGTCAGGAGTCCTACGAGGTCCTCCAGCAGCCGTACGGTGACGGTCGCGCCGGCGCAGGTGTGCGGACCGAGCCCGAACGGCAGGTAGGCCCCGTCGGGCACGCCCTCCGCCCAGCGCTGCGGCACGAACTCGTCCGGCCGCTCCCAGTGGGCGGGGTGCCGGTGCACCAGATAGCTGCACACCATGAGCCGGTCGTGCGGCGTCACCCGCGTCCCGCCCAGCTCCTGCTCCCGGCTCGGCGTGCGCGCGAACAGCCACGCCACCGGCCACAGCCGCAGCGCCTCACGGACTGTCCAACTCGGGTCGACAGCGCCGGAGTTGGGGTGCGTGCCCAGCAGGTAGACCGACCAGCCCAGGGCGAAGCCGATCGAGCCGACCGTGGCGAACAGGAAGGACAGGTAGACCTCGACGAGATCCCCGACGTCCGCCGCCGGGTCGCTCTCGCCCACGACGACGTCGACGAGGTCGCGCGGCTCGGAGGGGCCACCGCGCGACCTCCGACGCTCCCGCCGGGCGCTCATCTCCGTGCGCAGGGCCGGCAGCGCACGACGGCGGAAGAGCAGCCGGGAGGGAAGCGAGTGGCGCCGCCGCGCACCCGCAAGGACCGCGCGGACGACGATCGCCTCCACGGTCCGGTGCAGGGGGACGGGCGCGTCCGGGTGCAGCAGCACGTCACGCAGGTGCCGCAGCACGAGCAGGTTCGCGGCGTCCGGCCACTGGCTGTGCGGGGTGAGCTGCTCGACGATCAGCCGGGGCAAGTCCCCCCGGTGCTGATCGAGGTGACGTCGTATCAGCTCGCGGGCCGCACGGCCGATGGCGATCTGCGCGGAACGCGGACCGAAGACGCCGTGCCGGTTCTGGTAGAAGTCGGACGTGTCCGCGACCGCCTCGTGCCGGTTGCCCATCACCGCCCGGGCCGCCTCGGGACCGGCCACGCACACCCCGCCCAGGGCCGAGCGCCACACGTCGTGCGTGCCGTCGAACTCCGCGCGCAGCAGGGCCAGCGGGCCGTTGCCAGGGTGTGTCCGCGACGACTGCATGAGGCCCTCCGGTGATGGTCGTGCACAGCGCGGTCCTGGTCGGATCGCCGGGAGCCGGCGTCCCGTGCGGTGCGCGCGGAGCCCGGGCCGACGGACACAGCCTGCTCGGCCGGCCGCGGTCTGTCGCACGCTGTGCCGCTGAGCGGAACGTGCCGGTACGTCACCGCCGGCGCCCCAGCCCCGCCGTGATGGCGGACGCCGCGCGCCGTGCCGTGTCGGCGAGGCGTTCCAGGTGGTGGTCCGGGTCGGTCAGGATGCTCAGGGCCGCGACCGGGATGCCGTCCGCCGCGTGGACGGGCACGGCGGCGCAGCACACCCCCTCCAGCACCTCCTCCCGGTCGTAGGCGGCTCCCTGTTCCCGGATGCGTACGGCGTCGGCCGGCCAGGTCCGAGGCAGCGGGCCGAGCGGCAGACGCGGGTCGGCCCAGGCGGCCAGGAGCTTGCCGGAGGCCGTGTACCACGGCCAGATCTGCCGGCCGTCGGGCAGCGGGAACGGCTGGTCCGCGGGCGTCGTCCAGTCGATGATCAGCGTCTGTCCCTCGTGCAGCACGGACAGCGCGACCGTCGCGCCGGTGGCCGCCGCCAGCCGCCTCAGCGGCCGCTGTACGGCCGAGCGCAGGCCCGGGTGCGGCTGCCAGCCGTGGCCGAGGCGGAACATGCCCGGCCCGATGCGGTAGTGGCCGGCACTGCGTTCGACGGCTCCGAGATCCACCAGTTGGTCGAGCAGGCGGTAGGCGGTCGTCTTGGGCAGACCGCACGCCGAGGCCAGCGAGGTCACGCCCGCGTGTTCCTCCTGGTGCAAGGCGTTCAGCAGGGCGAAGGCGCCCTCCAGGACGCTGCGTCCGGCGGTCGCGGACAGCGCCGCGTCCGGTCCCGT
Organism: Streptomyces sp. NPDC057616; assembly: GCF_042800575.1. NCBI lineage: Bacteria > Bacillati > Actinomycetota > Actinomycetes > Kitasatosporales > Streptomycetaceae > Streptomyces > Streptomyces sp. NPDC057616. The sequence continues at coordinate 53,240 of NZ_JBHVGU010000036.1, read as the reverse complement.
CGACGGTGACGTGCTCAGCGGTCCCCTCTCCTGGGGCGCCGAGGCCGTCGCAGTCGCCGTGTTCGATCGATGCACGTGTCTACCCCCGTGTTCACGTGTGAGCCGCGTGTGGTCAGGTGCGCGGATGGCGGGCGCGGCGCCGTACGACGGCGCGAGCGCTGCTCGCCTCAGGGTGGAGGCCGGGGGTGGGTCGAGATTTTGCCGAAAGCTTGTCGCCCTGCTCGCGCATATGCGACGACTGTGGAGGAGATGTGAACGGGGGATGGGTGCGATGCTACGGCTGTGTCTGTCGGGACCTGTGGAAGTCCTGGTACGGGAAGCACCGATCGATCTGGGTCCGCCCCAACGCAGAGCCGTACTGGCCGCGTTGGCCGTGGACACCGGCCGGCCCGTGCCGGTCGAGGTGCTCATCGACCGGATCTGGGGCGCCGCTCCGCCGGAGGGCGCGCGCCGCGCCCTGTACGCGCACATCGCGCGCATCCGGCGCCTCGCCGAAGCCCTGGACGACGGTGGTGACGCGCGATTACCGGTGCTGCGCCGCTCCGGCGGCTACCAGCTCGACCTCGACCCGGACCGGGTCGACCTGCACCGCTTCCAGCGGCTGGCCGCGCAGGCCCGCGACAGCGCCCGGCCCGATCGCACGCGCGTCGCGCTGCTGCGCGAGGCGCTGGGCCTGTGGCGCGGCGAGCCCTTCGCCGGCCTGACCGGGACCTGGCCCGCCCGGATGCGCGAGACATGGCGCCGCCAGCGCGTCGACGCCGTCCTGCGGCTGGCGGGCATGGAGATCCAGGGCGGTGATCCGGCCGCCGTGGTCGGCGAGTTGACCGACCTGCTGGGGGAGTACCCGCTGACGGAACCCCTGGCGGAAGCCCTCATGCGGGCCCTGCACGCGACCGGCGACAGCGGTGAGGCCCTGCGCTGCTACGCCCAGACCAGGCGCCGTCTGGTGGAGGAGCTCGGCACGGAACCCGGACGCCGGCTGTGGGAGCTGCACCAGGAGATCCTGCGCGAACGCCCCGCGGAACACACCCACGCACCCGAACACGAGGCGGCCCCCGCACCTCGCGCCACCCCGACGGCTCTTCCGCCACCGCTGTCCGCTGCTCCCCCCGCTGCTCCCCCTGCGGACCCAGCGACACCACCACCGTCCCGCACCGCGGCCGCCACCCCGCACACCACACCCGCCCAACTCCCTGCGGGAACGCCGGGCTTCACCGGGCGGATAGACGAACTCGCCCGTCTGGACACCCTGCTGGCGGACGTCGCGGAGCGCCCCGCCGCGGTCGTCGTCTCGGCGCTGTCGGGCATGGGCGGCGTGGGCAAGACCGCGCTCGCGGTGCACTGGGCGCGGCAGGCCCGCACGGCCTTCCCCGACGGGCAGCTCTACGTCAACCTGCGCGGCTTCGACCCGAGCGGCGCGCCCCTTCCGCCGGACCGCGCCGTACGCGGCTTCCTCGACGCGCTGGGGGTGCCCGCCAGCCGTGTACCGGAGTCGCTCGACGCCCAAGTGGGCCTGTACCGCAGCCTGTTGTGCGGCAGCCGGGTCCTCGTGGTGCTGGACAACGCCCGCGACGCCGATCAGGTACGGCCGCTGCTGCCCGCGGCGCCGGGCTGCCTGGCCCTGGTGACCAGCCGCAGCCCGCTGACCGGGCTCGCCGTCGCGGAGGGCGCGCAGCTGCTCGCCCTCGACCTGCTCAGCGCCGAGGAGTGCCGCGACATGCTCGCCGCCCGCCTGGGCGCCGCGCGGGTGGCGGCCGAGGCCGCCGCGGTCGACGAGATCGTGGTGCGCTGCGCCGGGCTGCCGCTCGCCCTCGGGGTGGTCGCCGCCCGCGCGGCCGCCCGGCCCGCCGAGCCCCTGGCCGTCTTCGCCGACGAACTGCGCACCGCCGAACGCATCCTGGACCCGCTGGACACCGGCGACCCGGCCACGGCCGTCCGTACGGTCTTCCACTGGTCGTACCGCACGCTCGGCCGCGAGGCGGCCCGGCTGTTCCGGTTCATGGGCCTGCACCCCGGCCCGGACGCCGACCTGACCTCGCTCGCCGCGCTCGCCGGCGTGTGCGTGGGCCAGGTGCAGGCACCGGTGCGGGAACTGACCGCCGCCCATCTGCTGATCGAGCACGTACCCGGCCGCTACACCTGCCACGACCTGCTGCGCGCCCACGCCGTCGAACTGGCCGCCGAGCACGACACCACGGCCGCCGTGCGGGCCGCGACCCGCCGCGTCCTGGACCACTATCTGCACACCGCGTACGCGGCCGACGCCCTGCTGACCCGGCGCCGCCACCCGATGCGGCTGACCCCGGCCGAACCCGGCGCGCTGCCCCGCCAACTGGGCGACTACGAGGAGGCGTTGGCCTGGCTGATCGCCGAACAGCCCGTTCTGCTCTCCGCCGTGGAGCGCCCACCGGCCGGATGCGAGACCTACACCTGGCAGTTCGCCGCGCTGCTGACCACGTTCCTGGAACGCCAGGGCAACTGGCAGGCCCTCACCGACGTGCACACCGCCGCCCTGCGCACCGCCACGCACCAGGGGGACCTGGCCGGGCAGGCGGCCGGCCACCGCGGCCTGGGGCTGGCCCGCTTCCAGCTGCGCGACCCGCAGGGCGCCCGCCATCACTTCACCCGCGCCCTCGACCTGTTCGGGCAGCTGGACAACCACGCGGGCCAGGCCCGCACCTGCCAGAACCTGGCCAAGATGGCCTGGGCGCACGGCGCGACCCGCGAGGCGCTGCACCACTCGCGCCGCGCACTGGAGCACTTCCTGCTCGCCCACGACCGCGGCGGACAGGCCGTCGCCCTCAACGACCTAGGCTGGTACCTCGCCGAACTCGGCGAACTGCGCCAGGCGTTGGCGTACTGCCGCCGTGCCCTGCCGCTGGTCCAGGCGACCGGCGACCTCAGCGGCCAGGCGCACACCTGGGACAGCCTCGGCTACATCCACCGCCATCTGGGCCGCCACGCCACCGCCGTGGAGTGCTACGACCGGGCCCTGGCGCTGTTCCGCAAGACGGGCGACCGCCGCAGCGAGGCCATCGGGCTGAGTTACCTCGGCGACACCTACGCCGAGGCGGGCGAGCCGGGTTCCGCGCTCGACGCCTGGAAGCGGGCCCTGGACCTCTTCGACGAACTCGGCCTCCCGGAGGCCGACATGCTGCGAAACAAGCTCACAACACACGCAAACTGAGTGCCGCTTTTAGATAATTGTGGTGTGCACTTTGCCGGTCTTTGCATTGTCGACCGCCCCGCCCGAACCTAGCGTGATCTTCGAGCCGCGGGAGGACATGCATGCTGAAGACCGTCCGGGAACAGGCAACAGGTCTCACCAAGGATCAGCGCAACGCCTTCGTCGCCGCCTATCTGGGCTGGGCGATGGACGCCTTCGACTACTTCCTCGTGGTCCTCGTCTACAGCGAGATCGCCGACGACTTCGACGTCTCGCTGACCGACATGGCGTTCCTGACCACCGCGACGCTCATGATGCGCCCGGTCGGCGCCCTGATCTTCGGCATGTGGGCGGACCGCAAGGGCCGCCGCGTCCCGCTCATGGTCGACGTCATGTTCTACTCGATCGTCGGCTTCGCCTGCGCCTTCGCTCCCAACTACGCCGTCCTGCTGGTCCTGCGCCTGCTCTACGGCATCGGCATGGGCGGCGAGTGGGGCCTGGGCGCCGCGCTGGCCATGGAGAAGATCCCCGCCGAGCGGCGCGGCTTCTGGTCCGGCCTGCTGCAGAGCGGCTACTCGCTGGGCTACCTGCTCGCCGCCGTGGCGTTCTTCGGCATCGAGCCCACCTTCGGCTGGCGCGGCCTGTTCGCCTTCAGCCTGATCCCCGCCCTCGTCGCCCTGTGGGTGCGCAGCCGGGTGGAGGAGAGCGAGGTGTGGGAGAAGAGCGTCAAGGCCAACCGCACCCCCGCCTACCAGGTCTTCAAGAACCCGGCGGTGCTCAGGCGCTTCGTCTACCTCGTGGCCCTGATGACCGCCTTCAACTGGATGTCCCACGGCACCCAGGACGTCTACCCGACCTTTGTCAAGAAGGGCCTGGGCCTGTCCCCGGACACCTCCATCGCCATCGCCGTGGTCTACAACGTCGGTGCCATGATCGGCGGTGCGCTGCTCGGCGCCGCCTCGGAGAGGCTCGGACGCCGCCGTACGATCATGATCGCCGCGGCCGGCGGCCTGGTGATCGTGCCCTTCTTCGTGCTGTCCACGACCGTGGGCTGGCTGATGCTCTCCTCCTTCCTGATGCAGGTGTGCGTCCAGGGCGCCTGGGGCGTGATCCCCGCCCACCTGACGGAGATGAGCCCCGACGCCATTCGCGGCTTCTACCCCGGCGTCACCTACCAGCTCGGCAACCTCATCGCCGCCCTCAACCTGCCCATCCAGGAGGCCATCGCCGACCACCACGGCTATCCGGCGGCGATGACCTGGACCGTGGTGCCCGCCCTCCTCGCGGTGATCGTGCTGAGCGCCGTCGGCAGGGAGGCCAAGGGCGTCCGCTTCGGCACCGTGGCCACCCAGGCCCCCACCCAGGCGGCGGCCGACACCGCCTAGCCGGCCGGACCGGATCCGGTCCGGCCGACGGGCCGACGAATCAGCTCGGCAGTTTCCAGTTCTGCGCGGCCGAGCCGTTGCAGGTGTACAGCTGGAGCTGGGTGCCGTTGGAGGTCGAGGAGTTGGGGTCGTCCAGGCACAGCTTGGACTGCGGGTTGACCAGCGACCCGCCGGCGCCCTGGGTCCACTGCTGAGCACCGCTGCCGTTGCACGTCCACAGCTGGATCAGGGTGCCGTTGGTGGTTCCGCTGTGATCGGCGTCCAGGCACTTGCCCAGCGCGCGGATCGTGCCGTCACCGGCGATGATCCAGTCCTGCGCGTAGGTGTTGTTGCAGGTGTAGATCTGGACGTGGGTCCCGTCGGCCGTGGCCGAGGAGGCGTCGTCCGCGCAGAGGTTCGCCGCGACCGAGGAGGCCAGCGGGCCGATGCGGGGCGAGGCCGGGGCCGTGGTGTCACCGGCGTACGAGGGCGGCGCCGCCGACGCCCCGGTCGCCCAGGAGGTGTTGGCGCTGGTGCCGAGGGTGTAGCCGAGCGTGCCGCCGGCCGTGATCGCCGCCGTCGGGGCGTAGGCGTTGTTCCAGGCGGCGCCGTTCCACGTCGCGGACTGCACGTAGGGCGCGTTGTCCGCCGCACCGTTGCCGTTGATCGTCAGCGTCTTGCCCGACGGGAGCGTGACGACGGCCTGCGTGAACACCGGCGAGCCCAGGGCGAGATCGGCCGTGCCCGGGGTCTCCGGGAACATGCCGAGCGCCGACCACACGTACCAGGCGCTCATCGCGCCCAGGTCGTCGTTGCCGTCCGCCAGCCCGCCGGGGGTGTTCGCCCAGATCTGGTCCTGGATCGCCCGCACGGTGCCCTGCGTCTTGTAGGGCTGACCCGTGTAGTCGTACTCCCAGGGCAGCTCGATGCTGGGCTCGTTGCCCACCCAGGCGTAGCCGTTGGCGCCGGTGAAGCTGCGCAGCACGGTGTCCAGGTAGTGGTTCATCGCCGTGTTGCCGCCCTTGGCACGGGCCAGGCCGCCGATGTTGAAGGGGACCATGCCGGTGTAGATCCACGAGTCGGCCTCGACCATGTCGGTGCCGCTGGTGGGGTCGAACCCGCCCGTCCACGCGCCACTGGCATTACGTGGCTCGACGAACCCGGACGCCGGGTTGAGCACGTTGCGCCAGCCCTGCGCCCGGTTCGCGTACGTCTTCTGGTTGGCCGTGTCGCCGAGCCCCCCGGCCATCGCCGAGAGCGCGAAGTCGGCGGTGTTGTACTCCAGCGTGGTGGCGACCGGACCGTAGAAGTTGCAGCAGCCGTAGCTGCCGTCGTGCGGCATGTACCCCGGTGAGTTCAGGTAGTTGAGGCCCGGGCGGTCGTTGTTGGCGGTGCTCGCCTGCTTGACCATGTCGGCCAGGGCGGTCTTGGTGTCGAAGTCCCGGGCGCCGAAGGCGTAGTAGTCGGCGAGGATCGCGTCCGCCGGGTCGCCGACCATGACGTACGACTCCCCGTTGTTCTCCGACCACTTGGGGAAGATCCCGGTCTGGGCGTAGTCGTCGACCATCGACTGCGCGGTGTCCGAGGCCACCTGGGGAGCGAGCAGCGCCTCGAGCTGGGCCTGCGAACGGTAGATGTCCCAGCCGGAGTAGTTGGCGTAGACCGCCTTGTGCCCGGAGTCCACCGTGTGCGTCTTGCCGTCGAAGCCGTAGTACTGGCCGTTGGTGTCGCTGATGACGTTCGGGTGCAGCAGCGAGTGGTAGAGCGCGGTGTAGAAGGTCTGCTGCTGCGCGGCCGTCCCGCCGGCGATCTGCACCTTGCCGAGCGCGCCGTTCCAGGCGTTCTGCGCGGCGGTGCGGGTCGCGTCGAAGTCCCAGCCGGAGTTCTCCGCCGTCCGGTTGGCGACCGCGCCCGCGACCGACACGTAGGAGACGCCGACCTTGGCCTGGACGACCGGGTTGGACGTGGTGTTGAAGGTGACGTAGCCGTTCGAGGCGGCGGCGTCCGGGGAGGCGCCGCCCTTGGCGGACTTCGGCGCCGTCGCGGCCGGGACCTTGCCGTGCAGCACCGGCTCGTTGGGCTTCTCGGCGGCGTTCTTGGACGCCTTGCCCTGTCGCACGGGCTTGAGGGTCGACGCCTTCGCGAGGGAGCCGCCCTGCGAGGTGAAGGGCTGGTCGAAGACCATGTCGAAGTACACGGTGTAGGTGTTGCCCGCGCCGCAGAAGCGCCCACTGGTCACCTGTCCGCTCACCTCGGTGTTGGAGACCTTGGTGAACTGCGTGTTGCTCGACCCGTTCTGACTGCCCGTCAACTTGAAGATCAGGTTGGCCTGGCTGGTCGACGGGAAGGTGAAACGCGCCATGCCGCTGCGTGTGGTGGTGGTCAGCTCGGTCGTCACCTGGTTGTTGAGCGCGACCTTGTACGACCCGGCCGACGCCGACTCGTTGGCGTGCGAGAACGCGTCCGTGGCGCCGGTGTTCACGGCCCCCACCGTGGGCAGGACCGGCACGTCACCGGCCGCGCCGCAGCCGGGCCCGGCGATGTGGGTCAGGCTGAAACCGGTGATCGACGAGTCGTTGTACTCGTAGCCCCCGCCGGAGGGACGCGACGGCGTGTCCGGGCTCCACTGCACCATGCCGAACGGCACGTCGGCGCCGGGGAAGTCGTCGGCCTGGTTCGAGGTCCCGATGAACGGGTTGACCACGGTGGCCGGGGAGTCGACGAACGCGGGCTTCGCGGCCGCCGAGGCGGGCGCGCACAACCCGGCCGAGGCCAGCGCCGTCGCCGCGAAGAGGCCGATCACCGTGGATCTGGGGGGTCTCAGCAGTCGTGTCATCACGGAGTTCTCCTCTGCTCGGAGCGAGGGGGGTGACAACGTTGTCTCCGTGCGGAGGCGCGGGCGTTCGGGCGGTGACCGGCAGGCCGGGTGTGACAACGTTGTCGGGCCCCGGAGGTGAGGTGCCTGACGAGGGAGCGTTGCGGTGGAGCCCCGGGACGGGTGACACCCGGGATGCGAACGTGAACTCTTCGCGAAGCTAGCCACTCGGCAGGGTCATGTCAACGAGTCCGACAGGCTGTGGCTCCGCGGACCCCGTTTCGGTCGCCGCCGGGGCCAACACGCCACCCATGCACGGCACTTCGCACCGTACTCCCGCACGAGGGGTGCGGAAGGGCGCCGGCACGGCGGAACCGTAGAACCGAACCCGCCGAACCGGCCGAACCGGCCGAACTCGCCGAACTCGCCGAACACACCGTCAGACCGGTGTGTCGTTGCTTGCCTTGGCGCCCCTCCTCGTACTCACACACCGTCAGCTATCCACTTCGCACCGCCCACCGGGTGAAGCCTGAGGCGTCGTCAGCTTCCCGGGGCATGCATGAGGACCCCGGCCCGCGCCGGGCGGCTGCCATGACGATGTGCTGGAGGCGAGAGCGATGAACGAACGAGCCGATCAGGCCGACCACGACACCCTCAGGGTTCCGGTGCTCGTCGTCGGCGGTTCCCTGGTCGGCCTGTCGACCTCGCTGTTCCTGGGCCGACTCGGGGTGCGGCACCTGCTGGTGGAGCGGCACTCCGGCACCTCCATCCACCCGCGCGGCCGCGGCAACAACGTCCGCACCATGGAGCTGTTCCGGGTGGCCGGCGCCGAGCCGGGCATCCACCGGGCCGCCGCCACCCTGGCCGACAACCACGGCATCCTGCAGACGCCCACCCTGGTCGGCGACGCCGGTGAATGGCTGTTCAAGGAGATCGACCCCGGCGGCGGACTGGCCCGCTTCAGCCCCAGCGGCTGGTGCCTGTGCAGCCAGAACGACCTGGAGCCCGTCCTGCTGGACCACGCCGGCCGGCTCTGCGGCGATCTGCGCTTCTCCACCGAGCTGATGTCGTTCGAGAGCGACGCCACCGGCGTCACCGCCGTGGTCAAGAGCCGCGAGACCGGCGAGCACACCACCGTCCACGCGGACTACCTCGTCGCCGCCGACGGCCCGCGCAGCCCCGTCCGTGAGCAGCTCGGCATCGGCCAGAGCGGACCCGGCGACCTGTTCCACAACGTCAGCGTCACCTTCCGCTCCCGCGCGCTCGCCGGCGTCGTGGGCGAGCGCCGCTTCATCGTCTGCTACCTCACCAGCCCGGACGCCGACGGCGCACTGCTGCCGGTCGACAACCGCGAGAACTGGGTCTTCCACGCCCCCTGGCACCCCGAACTCGGCGAAACCCTTGAGGAGTTCACCGACGAGCGGTGCGCCGAGCACATCCGCCGCGCCGTCGGCGTCGCCGACCTCGACGTGGAGATCACCGGCCGGGCCCCCTGGCACGCCGCCCAGCGCGTCGCCCGCAGCTACCGCGCCGGCCGCGTCTTCCTGGCCGGCGACTCCGCCCACGAGATGTCGCCCACCGGGGCCTTCGGCTCCAACACCGGTATCCAGGACGCCCACAACCTCGCCTGGAAACTGGCCGCGGTGCTCGGCGGCTGGGCCGGCGAAGGACTCCTCGACACCTACGACGCCGAGCGCCGCCCCGTCGCGGAGGCCACCAGCGCCCGCGCCGCCCACCGTTCGGCCGAGCACAGCCACCCCGGATTCACCCCGCCGCCCGGCACCGGCGGCGGCCCCCGGCGCGGCATCCTCAACGTCGCGCTCGGCTACCGCTACCCGCAGGGTGCGGTCGTCGGCGCCGACCCCACGGCAGTGGTCGTACCGGAGAATCTCGACCTGACCGGCGAGCCCGGCAGCCGGGCGCCCCACTTGTGGGTGCGGCGCGGGGAGGAGAAGGTCTCCACCCTCGACCTGTACGAGCGCACCCCGGTGCTGCTCAGCGACGCCGGCGATCCGAGCGGCTGGCACCGCGGCGCCACCCGGCTGGCCCAGGACCTCCCCATCCCGCTCACCTCCTACCGCGTGGGCACCGGACCCCGGGCCGACCTGGTCACGGACGGCGACGCCGACTGGGCCGAGGCCCACGGCGTCACCCGCGGGGGTGCCGTCCTCGTTCGGCCGGACGGGTTCGTCGCGTGGAGGTCGGCCGGCCCCGTCCCGGACGCCGAATCCGTGCTGCGCGAGGTCCTGCGGGAGGCGCTGGCCCTGTCTTGATCACCCGATGAGCGGAGTCGCGGGGCAAGCGCGGCCGCTTCACCCGCATGATCGTCCCGACTGGTGGCCCGGGAGACCCTGACTGACGGTGGATCACGTCGGGGCCCGGTCAAGACAGCTGACCAAGTCCCAGCTGCCGGGCCGTGACGGAAGGACCATCAGATGCGCTCTGCTCGCATGATCCTGGCCACAGCGGCGGCCTCCGCCGCCCTGGCCATCGGTGCACCCGGCGCGTACGCCGCCGGGGGCGACTGGGATCACGACGACTCCTCGTACAGCGACGGATCCTCCTACGGCAAGGAGCACGACAAGGGCAAGGAAGAACCGCGCGGCGGCATGCACACCGGTGGAGGTGCGCTGACCGCGGTGAACGACCATGACGACTGGGGCAGCTCGCGGGATCCGAAGACGGACCCCGACACCTACAAGGACGACGGCGGCGGCAAGAGCGACTGGGGCGGCGGAGACCGCGACAGCGGCGGCCGCGGCAACGACTCCTGGGGCGGCGGCGGGCACGAGAAGCCCAGTGGCGGCATGCACACCGGCGGCGGGGCACTGGCCACTCCGACGGCGACCGCCGGCGGCCTGGCCGTGCTGGCGGTGGCGGCCACCGGCCTGTACGCGATGCGCCGCAAGAAGCCGGTCGGAAGCCCGGCCTGATCCATGCCGGATGCGATAGCGCAGCCGCGGCCGCCACCCGTGCCCCGAGTGGCGGCCCGGCGCGCTGTCCCCGCACCCCGTAAGCCGCTGCCGTGCCAGTGAGGTGGTCTCCGATGGCACAACCCCCTTCCTCCACCGACGACGAACCCGCCGCCCAGGGATCGTCCCGCTCCGGGGCGCTGATGATGTGCGCGGCGGCCGGCCTGGTCCTGATCGCCAGTCTCATCAACGGTCACGGCGACTCCACCGGGTCCAGCCCGGCCGGCGCCCCGCGCCCGGCCGCGGCGGCCCCGCAGTCCGCCGCGACCTCCTCCCCGCGGCCCACCACGTCCAGCTCCGGGCAGCCGGTCGGCAAGCACATGCCCCGATCGGAGCCCGTGCGCCTGCGCATCCCGAAGATCTGGGTCGACGCCCCCTTCACGGACCTCTACATCGGCTCCACCGGGCAGCTGGAACCCCCGCCCGCCGCCGACACCAACCTCGTCGGCTGGCACGCCAAGGGCGCCGCTCCCGGCGAGACGGGCACCGCGGTCATCGCCGGGCACGTCGACACCAAGACGTCCGCGGCCGTCTTCGCCAACCTCGGCGAGCTGAAGAAGAACGACGTCTTCTACGTCGACCGGGCCGACGGCACCACCGCGACCTTCCAGGTCTACGACACGGAGACCTTCGAGAAGTCCGACTTCCCCAGCGACCGCGTCTACGACGACACCCCACGCGCCGAGGCCCGCCTGATCACCTGTGCGGGCGACTACGACCGCTCGGCGCACGACTACACCGACAACCTCGTGGTCTTCGCCCATCTCATCTGAGAGATCACCCGCGTAGTGCATCCGAGTCGCGGGCTCGCGGGCTCAGGCACACGATCGAGAAACGCTGACGCCGCATCACCGCGGCCGAAGAGACCACTTCTGCCCCCGAAGGAGATGTGCGCAGGATGACCACCACGTCCGAACGTGTTTCCGGTTCCCCGACCAGCCAGGTCTCGCCCCGTGTCTCGCAGTCCGTGTTCGACGGCTCCAGACTCCGGGTCGTCCTGCTGGTGGACGTCTACGACGGCGCCCAGCAGCAGTTCCTGGAGGCGTACGAGCTCCTGTGCAACCAGGTCGCGTCCGTCCCCGGACACGTCAGCGACCAGTTGTGCCAGTCGATCGAGAACCCCTCGCAGTGGCTGATCACCAGCGAGTGGGAGAGCGCCCCGCCCTTCCTCGCCTGGGTCAACAGCGAGGAGCACGTGCGGATGGTGGAGCCGCTGCACAGCTGTGTCCGCGACACCCGGTCGCTGCGCTTCCACGTCGTGCGCGAGACCGGCGACCCGGCGATGGTCAGCGAGGCGGCCGAGCGCCGGCTGCAGGCCGCGCCCCGGATCGGCGACGGCCTGATCCGGCACGCGCTCACCTTCACCGTCAAGCCGGGCAGCGAGGAGAAGGTCGCCAAGATCCTCTCCGAGTACGCCTCGCCCGAGCCGAAGGTCGACGACGCCACCCGGCTGTGCCGCACCTCCCTGTTCATGCACGGCAACCGGGTCGTGAGGGCCATCGAGGTGCGCGGCGACCTGCTCGCCGCCCTGCGCCACGTCGCCCGGCAGCCCGAGGTCCGCGCCGTCGAGGAGGCCGTCAACCCCTACCTGGAACAGGACCGCGACCTCGACGACCCCGAGTCCGCCCGGGTCTTCTTCACCCGGGCCGCGCTGCCCGCCGTCCACCACGTCACCGGCGAACGCCAGGAGGGCCCGGCCGAGCGGTATGCCCTGTCCTACCCGGTCAGGGCCGACCGCGGCATGCGCCTGGCCGAGCTGCTGGCCCGCCACGACGTGGCGGCGGCGGACGACCCGCTCAGCCCGGTCGTACGCAGCACGATCTTCCAGCGCGACGACACCGTCGTACGGCTGATCGACGTGCGCGGCGGACTCGAGGGCGCCGACCCCGCGCTGATCCTCGGCCTCGCGGACCCGGCGCAGGTGGCCGAGCTGACGACGCTCTCCGCCGACGCTTCGGCGCCCAAGGACGCCGAGCTCGCCCGGCTCGTCGGGCTGGCCCGGATGGACCTCGTCACCGACCGCCGCTCGCCCGAGGCCTGATGCGGCCTCACCCGGCCCCGGCCGCCAACCGGCCGTGGCCGCCGTACCCCCACGTCGAAGCAGGACCTGATCGGAGGAACGCCGTGATCACATCCCGTCCCAGAATCGTGGATCTCAGCGAGGTCGAGCCCAACCGCCGGCGCGGCGGCGACCTGCGCGCCATGCTCACCCCCGCCACCGTCGGCTCCACCAGCGGCTTCATGGGCGTCGCCATCGTGGAGCCCGGCGACCGCATCGGTGAGCACTACCACCCGTACTCCGAGGAGTTCGTGTACGTGCTGTGCGGCGAGCTGGAGGTGGACCTGGACGGCGTCCCCCATCCGCTGCGGCCCGAGCAGGGGCTGATGATCCCCGCCCACATGCGCCACCGCTTCCGCAACGTCGGCAACGTGGAGGCCCGCATCGTCTTCCACCTCGGCCCGCTGGCCCCGCGCCCGCAGCTGGGCCACGTCGACACCGAGGAGACTGATACCGTCGCAGAGGTCCGTTCATGACACGACGGGTGGCCGTCACCGGCATAGGCATCGTCGCCCCGGGCGGCATCGGCGTACCGGCGTTCTGGGATCTGCTGGCGGCCGGGCGCACCGCGACGCGGGGCATCACGTTCTTCGACCCGGCGGGTCTGCGCTCGCGGATCGCCGCCGAATGCGACTTCGACCCGGCCGCGTCCGGACTGGACGCCGAGCAGACCGCCCGCTGCGACCGCTACATACAGTTCGCGCTGGCCGCGGGCGCGGAGGCGGTCCGCGACGCCGGGCTCGACTTCGAACGGGAGAACCCCTGGCGGGTGGGGGTGTCCCTGGGCACCGCGGTCGGCGGCACCACCCGGCTGGAACACGACTACGTGCTGGTCAGCCATCGCGGGCAGCGCTGGGACGTGGATCCCCGCGAGGCGGAACCGCATCTGCACCGCGCGTTCGCGCCCAGCACGCTGGCGGCGACGGTGGCGGAGGAGTTCGGGGCCCGCGGCCCCGTGCAGACCGTCTCCACCGGCTGCACCTCCGGGCTCGACGCGGTCGGCTACGCCTTCCACACCGTCGAGGAGGGCCGGGCCGACATCTGCATCGCCGGCGCCTCGGACTCGCCGATCTCCCCGATCACCATGGCCTGCTTCGACGCCATCAAGGCCACCTCACCCAACAACGACGACCCGGCCCACGCCTCGCGCCCCTTCGACGCCGACCGCAATGGCTTCGTGATGGGGGAGGGCGGCGCCGTGCTCATCCTCGAGGAGCTCGAACACGCCTGGGCCCGCGGCGCCCACGTGTACTGCGAGCTGGGCGGCTACGCCACCTTCGGCAACGCCTACCACATGACCGGACTGACCCGGGAGGGCCTGGAGATGGCCAAGGCCATCGAGTCCTCCCTCGACCACGCGCGCCTGGACGGCACGGCGATCGACTACGTCAACGCGCACGGCTCCGGCACCCAGCAGAACGACCGGCACGAGACGGCGGCGGTCAAACGGGCCCTGGGCCCGCACGCCTACGACACGCCGATGAGCTCCATCAAGTCCATGGTGGGCCACTCCCTCGGCGCGATCGGCGCGATCGAACTCGTCGCGTGCGTCCTGGCGCTGGCCCACCAGACCGTCCCGCCGACCGCCAACTACGAGACCCCCGACCCCGAGTGCGACCTGGACTACGTCCCACGTGTCGCACGCGCCCGGAAACTGAACAGCGTGCTCTCGGTGGGCAGCGGGTTCGGCGGCTTCCAGTCCGCGGTGGTCCTGACCCGGCCGAGGGAGAAGACACGATGAGCGGACCCTATCCACGGCGTGCGGCCGTCACCGGCATGGGCGTGATCGCCCCCAACGGCGTGGGCACGGAGACCTTCTGGAAGGCCACCCGGGAAGGCATCGCCGTCCTGGACCGGGTCACCCGGGAGGGCTGCGAGGACCTGCCGCTGAGGGTGGCGGGCGAGGTCCGCGACTTCGACCCCTCGGCCGCGGTGGAGGAGCGCTTCCTCGTCCAGACCGACCGGTTCACGCACTTCGCCATGGCCGCCGCCGACCTCGCGCTGGAGGACGCCCACCTGGGCCGGACCCTCACCGACGACTCCCCGTTCTCGGTGGGCGTGGTCACCGCGGCCGGCTCCGGCGGCGGTGAGTTCGGACAGCGCGAACTCCAGCAACTGTGGGGCAAGGGAAGCCGGTTCGTCGGCCCGTACCAGTCCATCGCCTGGTTCTACGCCGCCAGCACCGGCCAGGTATCCATCCGGCGTGGCTTCAAGGGACCCTGCTCCGTCGTCGCCAGCGACGAGGCCGGCGGCCTGGACGCCCTCGCGCACGCCGCCCGGGCGGTGCGGCGCGGCACCGACGTCATCGTGGCCGGCTCCACCGAGGCACCGCTCGCCCCCTACTCCATGGTCTGCCAGCTCGGCTACGACGAGCTGAGCACCGCGGACGACCCCACCCGCGCCTACCGGCCGTTCACCTCCGCGGCCTGCGGGTTCGTGCCCGCCGAGGGCGGCGCCATGCTCGTCGTGGAGGACGAGCATGGCGCCCTCCAACGCGGGGCGCGCGTGCAGGCGGTCATCGCCGGGCACGCCGCCACCTACACCGGCGCCTCCTGCTGGCAGGAGTCCCGCCACGGCCTGGTCCACGCCGTGCGGGGAGCCCTGGACGAGGCCGGCTGCGCCCCCGAGGAGATCGACGTGGTCTTCGCCGACGCCCTCGGCGTGCCGGAGGCCGACCGCGCCGAGGCCCTCGCCATCGCCGACGTGCTCGGCGACCGCGTGCCGGTCACGGCACCCAAGACCGGGATCGGCCGCGGCTACGGAGCAGCCCCCGTGCTCGACTCCGTCGCCGCCGTGCTCGCCATGGAACTCGGCGTGATCCCGCCCACCCCCAACGTCTTCGACATCTGCCATGACCTCGACCTCGTCACTGGCAGGGCCCGCACCGCGGAACTTCGCACGGCGCTGGTCCTGAGCCGGGGACTCATGGGGTCGAACTCGGCGCTCGTGCTGCGGCGCGGCGCCACCGGCGCCTCGTGACGAGCCGCCGACGAGCAGAGAAGGAGAACAGGACATGACCGATCGCATCACCGTCGAAGAGCTGGCCGAACTCATGAAGAAGTCCGCCGGAGTCACCGTCGCCCCGGAGGACCTCCGCGCCGGCGACCCGGGCTTCGACACCCTCGGCGTCGACTCGCTCGGCCTGCTGGGCATCGTCGGCGAACTGGAGAACCGCTACGGCACGCCGATGCCGCCGGACGCCGAACGCTCCAGGACGCCCCGCCAGTTCCTCGACCTCGTCAACACTGCCCTCATGACAGGAGCGTGAGATGACCGGACACACCCAGAACGAGATCACCGTCGCGGCCCCCCTGGACCTGGTCTGGGAGATGACCAACGACCTGGAGAACTGGCCGCAGTTGTTCAGCGAGTACGCCTCCGTCGAGGTGCTCTCCCGGGAGGGCAGGAAGACCACCTTCCGCCTCACCATGCACCCGGACGAGAACGGCACCGTGTGGAGCTGGGTCTCCGAGCGCGAGCCCGACCGCGACACCCTCACCGTGCGGGCCCGCCGGGTCGAGACCGGCCCGTTCGACCACATGAACATCCACTGGCGCTACGAAGAGGTGCCCGGCGGCACCCGGATGGTCTGGACGCAGGACTTCGCGATGAAGCCGGAGGCGCCGGTCGACGACGCCTGGATGACCGACAACATCAACCGCAACTCCAAGGTCCAGATGGCCCTGATCCGGGACCGCATCGAGAAGGCGGCCGCCGAGCGCGGTGCCACGCCGGGCCTTACCGGCTGAGCCGGACGGAGAACACCCCCATGCACCAAGCCCTGATCGTCGCCCGCATGGCACCGGGATCGGCGCCCGACATCGCCAAGGTGTTCGCGGAGTCCGACCGCGGAGAGCTGCCCCACCTCGTCGGGGTGGTCCGGCGCAGTCTCTTCCAGTTCGGCGACGTCTACATGCACCTGATCGAGTCCGAGCGCGAGCCCGGCCCCGCCATCGCCAAGGTCACGGAGCACCCCGACTTCCGTGACGTCAGCGAACGGCTGTCCTCCTACGTCCGCGCCTACGACCCCGACACCTGGCGGTCCCCCAAGGACGCCATGGCGCAGCGCTTCTACCTGTGGGAGCGCGACCCGGCCGGCTGACCCGGCCGGACAGCACCGGTGGCCGGACCCGCGACGCTGCGGGATCCGGCCACCGGTGGTCCGTACGCGAACCGCCCTGATCAGGCGGGCACGTGACAGTCGAACGCGTGCAGATAAGGGTTGACCGGCCGCATGTCGTCGATGACCAGGCCCGCCTCGGTCAGCCGGTCGATCATGCTCTGCGTGGTGTGCTTCGCCCCGCCGACGTTGAGGAGCAGCAGCAGGTCCATCGCGGTGCTGAACCGCATCGACGGCGAGTCGTCGACGAGGTTCTCGATGACCACGACCCGGGTGCCCGGACCGCCCGCCTCCCGCACGTTGCGCAGCGTGCGCGCGGTGCTCTCGTCGTCCCACTCCAGGATGTTCTTGATGACGTAGACGTCGGCCTTCACCGGCACCGACACCCGGACGTCACCGGGCACGATCCGCACCCGGTCGGCGAGGTCGCCGCCCTCCCGCAGTCGCGGCACCGCGTTCTCCACCACCCGCGGCAGATCCTGCAACGTGCCGTGCATCGAGGGGTACTTGTCGAGCAGGCTCGCGATCACGTGCCCCTGGCCGCCGCCGAGGTCGGCGACCGACGAACTCCCCGACAGATCCAGGAACTCGGCGACATCGCGCGCCGACTGCACGCTGGAGGTCGTCATGGCGCGGTTGAAGACGTCCGCCGACTCCGGGGCGTCCTCGTTCAGGTAGGGGAAGAACTCCTTGCCGTACAGGTCCTCCACGACGTTGCGCCCGGTGCGCACCGCCTCGTCCAGCCTCGGCCATGCGTCCCACGTCCACGGCTCGGTGCACCACAGCGAGATGGCGCGCAGGCTGTCGGGGTCGTCCTCGCGCAGCAGCCGGGAGACGTCGGTGTGCGCGAAGGTGCCGTCCGGCAGCTCGGTGAAGACGTCGTGGCAGGACAGCGTGCGCAACAGCCGCCGCAGCGGCCGGGGTTCGGCCTTCACCGCGGCCGCCAGGTCCTCCACGGTCATCGGGCTGTCGCCGAGGGCGTCGGGGACACCCAGCCGGGCGGCCGCGCGGACGGCGGCGGCACATGCCGCCGCGAACGCGAGCTCCCTCAGCCGCATGGACGGGGCCGGCGCGGTCGGTGCGGTCGTCATGTGCCGCTCCCTTCTCTCGTGTTCACACAGGGTGGTGACGGATCGTCAGCAAAGACCCGCGGGCTTGGACGCGCGGCAGGAGTTGTCCTGGAAGGTGTTGTCCTTGCCCAGGTCCGTGTTGACCAGGTCCGCGGGGGAGTTGCCCTTGAGGACGTTGCCGGTGATGCGGTTGCGGTCGCTGGTGACGCCCACGAAGCTCTTGAACAGGACGATGCCGCCGGAGAGCGGGGACTTGCCCGCGTTGTCCTTGACGACGTTGCCCGTCACCGTGCTGTCGTCGGCGCCGGTCACGACGATGCCGGAGCCCTGCAGCGCGTCCAGCCGGTCCGTCTTCGGGCACGACTTGTTGTTGCGGGCCACGTAGTTGTCGCGCACCGCCAGGTCGCCGGCCTTCGGCTTGTTCTCGTCACCCACGACGAAGACGCCGGCGCAGTTGCCGGTGAGCTGGTTGTGCATCACCACGAGGTTGCGCAGCCGGCGCACGGTGACGCCGATGCGGTTGCCCTCCAGGCGGTTGCGGTCGATCACCGTGCCGCCGGTGTCCGAGGCGCCCGCCTCCTCCTTGATCGTGTTGGCCAGGAAGATGCCCGCGTCGCCGTTGTCCTGCGCGGTGTTGTCGCGGAACACCCCGCGCACCGAGCGCTCCTGGGCGATGCCCCACACCCCGTTCTTCACCGAGGTCACGTCCTGGACGGTCAGCCCGTCGGTCGCCATGGAGAACACGCCGCTGCGGGCGAAGCCGGTGACGGTCAGATTGGCGACGGTCACGCCCTGGAGATCGCGGTCCTTCGTCCCGACGACGCAGATGCCGTTGCCGCCCTCCGAGCAGCTCTCGGCGGCCTTCTTCGTGCTCGGCTCGATCACCGTGCTGCGCCCCATGCCGCGCAGGGTCAGCCCCGGCGTGGTCACCTTGACGCTCTCGTGGAAGGTGCCGGGGCCCACCAGGACGGTGTCGCCGCTCGCGGCCGCGTCCACCGCCTTCTGGATCGACTGGCCCGGCCAGACCACGTGGACCTCATGGTGGGAGGCCGGCGGAGCCGCGCCGAGTCCCGTCCCGACGACCACGGCAGTGCACATCAGGTAAGCGATGCGGTATTTCTTCATATTCCAAACGCTATGACCCGATGGGTCGCTTACCGGGAGGATGGGCCATCCGGCGGCGTGTCACACCCCCGCTGTAGTGTTTCGGACGATGGCTGACTCCGTACTCCACCTGGGCCCACGATGAGCGTCGTCGCGTCGTCCTTCCCGCTGGGTGCCGGGACCACGCTCGCCGAGCTCACCGCCGATCCGCACGCGCGCCTCGCCCGGTTGCGGGCGCGGGAACCGGTGTCCTGGCTGCCCGCGCTGGGCGCCTGGCTGGTCACCCGGCGCGACCTGGCGCTGGACGTGATGCGGGACACCGCCACCTTCACCGTCGACGACCCCCGCTTCTCCACCGCGCAGGTCGTCGGGCCCAGCATGCTGTCCCTGGACGGGGACGAACACGCCCGCCACCGCGAGCCCTTCAACCCGCCCTTCCGGCCCCGCCGGGTCCACGACAACTTCGCCGCCTCCATCGAGCAGGAGACCGGCCGGCTCATCGACGCACTGCGCCCGTCCGGCGCCGCGGACCTGCGGCGCGCCTTCGCCGGACCGCTCGCCGTCGCCGTCGTCACCGACGCGCTCGGCCTGGCGGGCGTGGGCGCGGACACGGTCCTCTCCTGGTACGACGCCATCGTGCGCTCCGTCTCGGAGATCACCGCCGGGCGCGCGGCGGGGACCGCCGGACCCGCCGCGTACGCGCAGCTGCGGGCCGCCGTGGAGGGCACCGTCGCCGACCGGCACAGCTCCTCGCTGCTCGTCGCCGCCGCCGAGCGGCTGGAGCTGCCCGAGGTGGCCTCCAACGCCGCGGTCATGATGTTCGGGGGCATCGAGACCACCGAGGCGATGATCACCAACGCGCTGCTGCAGCTCCTCCGCCACCCCGACCAACTCGCCCTCGTCCAGGCTGACTTCGACCTCCTGGACGGCGCAGTCGAGGAGTCCCTGCGCCTGGAGCCGGGAGCCGTGGTGGTCGACCGCTACGCCACCCGCGACATCGCACTGGGCCCGGCCACCATCCGCGCGGGCGACCCGGTCACCGTCTCCCTCGCCGGCGCCAACCGCGACCCGGCCGTCTTCCCCGACCCCGACCGCTTCGACGTCCGCCGCGCCAACGCCCGCCTCCAACTGGCCTTCGCCCACGGCCCGCACCACTGCGTCGCCGCCCACCTGGCCCGTCTGGAGACCCGTATCGCCCTCGAGCAGCTGCTGCGCCGCCTGCCCGGTCTGCGCCTGGACCCGGACCACCCCGCGAGCCCGGAGGGCCTGGTCTTCCGCAAGCCACCCTCCCTGCACCTGCTCTGGGACCGGCCGGCCTGACGCGCGGCGCGCGCCGACGGCGCGTGATCCACGCCGCGACACCGTTGGCGTGGATCACCCCCCTGGTTGGCCGTGGAGGTCGTTGAGTCGGCGCGGCTGGTGCAGCAGTGTTGAGTGTCATGGACCGTGACAGGAGCACCTTCTTCCGTCCGACCCGCCGTCAACTCCTCGCCGCCGTGGGCGCCGTGCCGCTCGCAAGTGCCGCCCCGGCGGCTGTCGCGCGCCCGCGCACCGATGCCGCGCATCTGACGTTCACCCGCGCCACCAACGGCTCCGCCACCCTCGCTCCGGCCGGCGACCGGCTGATCGCCGAGGTGCAGGGCACCCTGTGGTCCCTGCCCCGCGCCGGCGGCACGGCCCGGCGCCTCAGCCCGGTGGACCTCGAACCCAACCGGCCCACGCACTCCCCGGACGGCCGGCTCGTCGCCTTCTGCGCCTACCGCGACGGCGGCTTCCACCTGTGGACCCTGCGCCCCGACGGCACCGGCCTGCGGCAGCGCACCGGCGGCCCGTGGGACGACCGCGGCCCGGCCTGGTCGCCCGACGGCACCCGGCTCGCCTTCTCCTCCGAGCGCGGCGGCGACCCCGTCGCCGGCAGCCCGTACCGCATCCACGTCCTCGACCTGCGCACCGGCCGCATCACCCGCCTCACCGGTCTCCCCGGCCAGGACGGACCGTTGCAGGACGGCGGTTGGGAGGACTTCGACCCCACCTGGTCACCGGACGGCACCCGCGTCCTGTTCGTCCGCGCGAAGACGGTCACCACCCCGCTGGGCGTGAGCGTGGAGGCCCGTACGATCGCGGACGTGCCCGCCGACGGCACCGGCCCGGTCGCCGTCCGCCACACCGAGACGGAGGCCGCGCAGGTCATGACGCCCGCCGTGGCACCCGACGGCCGCCTGGCCCATCTGCGCACCGCCGCCGCTCCCAACGCCTCGTGCACCCTCGTCGTCGACGGCCGGCCCGTCGCGGTCACCGGGGACATTGCCCCCGTCCCACCGCGCTGGACCCCGGACGGGCAGCTGCTCGTGACGCTCGACGGCGCCTTCACCCTCGTGGACCCGGACCACCCCGCACGGCCCCAGGCGATCCCCTTCGAAGGCCTGCTCCCCGTACAACGGCCGCGATACGCGACCAAGTCGTACGACCTCGGCGAGGCGCGCACCCGCCCGGTGCGCGGCATCCACCTGCCCGCCCTCTCGCCCGACGGCCGGCACATCGCCTTCGCCGCCCTGAACTCGCTCTGGCTGGCCGGGACTTCGGGCGGACGCCCGCCCCGGCGGCTGCACCAGGCGGCACCCACCCGGTATCTCCTCGGCGCCGCCTGGGCCCCCGACGGACAATCCCTCGTCCACGCCGACGACCGCGACGGTCTGCTCGGCGTGTACCGGCACGATCTCGCCACCGGTGAGGAGAGCGCGCTCGCGACCGGCGGCCGGGTGCACCCTGCACTGTCGCCCGACGGGCGGCGGCTCGCCTGCCTCGACATGACCGGCCGGCTCCTCGTCCGCGACCTGGCCTCCGGCACCGAACAGGTCCTGGCGGAGGCCCTGGGCGGCGGCGGCCTTCCCGGGCGCCCGAGCTGGTCATCCGACGGCCGCCACCTCGCCCTGTGCGACCGCAACCGGCTCAACTCCCGCTTCCGGGAGGGCTACAACCTCGTCCGGATCGTCGACACCGCCACCAAATCCGCCCGCCTCCACCAGGTCGCACCCCACGCGTCGATCTCGGACCGCTACGACTCCGGCCCCGTCTGGTCGCCCGACGGACGCTGGATGGCCGTGATCGTCGAGTCGGCGCTGTGCCTGCTGCCCGTCGAGGCCGACGGCACCCCGCGCGGCGAGCTGCGCACCCTCACCACCGAGCCGGCCGACCACCCCTCCTGGTCGGGCGACTCCACCACGCTGCTGTACCTCTCCGCCGGCCGCCTGCGGCTCATCGGCGTCGACGGCGGCCCGGCCCGCACCGTCCGGGTTCCGATGGACGTCCACCGACCCGCGCCCGCCGACCTGGTGGTCCACGCCGGGCTGCTGTGGGACGGCACCGGAGAGACGATCCGCGAGGACGCCGACATCGTCGTCAAGGGCGGGCGCATCACGGCGGTCGAGCCGCACAGCTCGGCGCGCAAGCCCGCCCTGCGGCGGATCGACGCCTCCGCACGCACCGTGATCCCCGGCCTCTGGGACACCCACACCCATCCCTGGCAGAGCACCTACGGAGGCCGCCAGACCGTTGGGCAGCTCACCTACGGCATCACCACCGCCGTCTCGCTCGGCGGCTTCGCGTACGAACAGGCCCGTATCCGCGAGGCGGTGGCCGCCGGACAGCTGGCGGGGCCGCGGCTGCTGACCACCGGCGAGCTCCTGGACGGTCGCCGCGTCGCCTACAGCATGGGCCGCGCCCACGCGTCCCGCGCCGGACTGCGCCGCTCGCTGGCCCGAGGCGCGGCACTGGACTGGGACTTCGTCAAAACCTATGTGCGAGCGCCCGGTTGGGTGATGGAGGAGGCCGCACGCTTCGCCCACGACCACCTCGGCGTGCGCGCCGGAAGCCACCTCCTCTCGCCCGGCGTCCAGCTCGGCCAGGACCTGACGACCCATCTGCAGGCCACTCAGCGAGCCGAGTTCGGGCACGCGGTCACCGCCACGGGCCGCGCATACCAGGACGTGCTGGAGATCTACACGGCGGACGGCGTGAACTTCTCCCTCATCGCCACCCCCTTCACGTCCGCACCCCTGCTCGGCGCGGATCCCGCCCTCGCCGACGACCCCCGAGTCACGGTCGTGATGCCCCCGTGGGACACGGCCGCCGTCCGGCAGGCGGCCGGTGTGCCGCCCACCGCAGCCCAACTCGCCACCCTGCGTACGGAAACCGACATCTACCGCCGTGTCCTGGCCGCCGGCGGTCTGGTCGCCCTCGGCACGGACCAGCCGCTCGTCCCCGTGGGCCTCTCCCTCCACCTCGGCCTGCGCGCCCTGCACCGGGGCGGGCTGACCGCCGCCGCTGCCCTGCGTACCGCGACCGTCCTGCCCGCCCGCCTCTTCGGCCTCGACCGCGACCTCGGCACGGTCCAGGAGGGCAGACTCGCCGACCTGACCGTCGTGGACGGCGACCCCTTCACCGACTTCGACACCCTCGTACGCACCGTCGCGGTCCTCAGGGGCGGGGTGCCGTACACCACCGAGGAGCTGACCGCCGCCTTCGAACCGACCTCCCGGCGTACGGCCACGACAGACGAACACTGGCTCGCGGTGGGGAAGTCGATGCGCAGGGACGGCTGCTGCGACGGCCACCACGCGGTGGAGCGGGGGAAGTGATGTCGCCCCGGCCGATCCCTCGGCCGCGGCTCAGCGGGGCGCCACGGCCGCCCAGGCGCCGTCGTCCAGGGCGAGGCACTCGTCGATCTCCGCGCGCCCCGGCATGACCGGCACGTCGTCGCGGGTGCGCAGTGCGGTGGCGGCCGCCAGATGGCCCAGGCGCAGGCGGGAGCGTTCGGGGAGGTTCTCTAGGACGCCGGCCAGATAGCCGGCCGCGAACGCGTCGCCCGCGCCCACCGGTTCGACCACCTTGGTGGGCAGCGACGGCACGAACGTGCGCACCCCGTCCGCGTACGACGTCGCTCCGTGCTCGGCGTCCTTGACCACCACGACGGGCGCGGAGCCGAGCAGGCCCTCGATGTCGTCCGGGCGGGCCGTGCCCCACAACTCCTCGGCCTCGTCGCGTCCGACGAACACGATGTCGGCGTTGCGGGCGAGCGCCAGCAGTCTCCGGGCGGCCTCCGCACGGCCGCCGCGCCACAGCGCGGGGCGGTGGTTGACGTCGAAGGAGACGAGCGGCCCGTTGCCGGGACGGCAGCCGAGCAGGGTCTCCAGCAGGCGGGCGCAGCTGTCGGAGAGCGCCGCCGCAACGCCCGACAGATGCACGATCCGGGTCTGCCGCAGGGCTGGGTGCCGGGCCAGCTCCGGGCCCATCCCGGTCGCGGCCGATCCGCCGCGGTAGTAATGCGTGCGGGTGCGGTTCGGGCCCGGGTCCTTGAAGTACACCCCGGTGGGTCGCTCCGGATCGGTCTGCACGGCGCTCACGTCCACGTCCCGCGCGGTGAGTTCGGCCAGGATGCGCTCGGCGAACGGGTCGTCGCCCACGCGGCTGAGCCAGGCGGCCCGGTGCCCGAGGCCGGCCAGCCCGCAGGCGACGTTGGACTCGGCGCCGCCGACCGCCACCCGCAGCGCGGACTGCTCGGCGAGCGGACGGTCGTCCTGCGGCCCGAGCACGACCATCGTCTCGCCGACGCACACGACGTCGGCCACGGGGGAGGGGACGCTCACGGGGATCTCCTGACGGGGGGCGGCTTCACGCGGCTGAGGGGGGCGTTTGGCGCGGCTGACGGGGCGGCTTCACGCGCCCGCGCCGAGGCGCAGCATGACCTTGCTGCTTCCGGCGGCCGGGTCGGCGGCCACGGAGAGCGCCTCCTCGGCGCGCTCCAGCGGGAAACGGTGGGTGATCAGCGGACCGACGTCGAGGCCGTCGCCGAGCGCGCGCAGCGCGTCGTCGATCTCCTCGGCGAACCGGAACGAGCCCACCCAGGTGATCTCCCGGGTCACCAGGTCACCGAGGACGGCGGGCACGGCCGTGCCGGGCAGGTTGCCGACCTGGACCAGCGTGCCGCCGCGGGCCGTGGACCGCAGCACCGGCCCGAGCGCGGCAGGGGCGCCGGACGCCTCGAAGACCACGTCGACGTCCTCGGGCAGACCCTCACCGCGGGAGAGGTCGCGGGTCTCGTCGGCGCCCATGGCGCGGGCGACGCGCAGCGAGGAGGCCGCCAGGTCCGCTGCCACGACCGTGCCCGCGCCCCGCAGCCGGGCCGCGGCGACGACCAGGGAGCCGATCGGACCGCAGCCGTTGACCAGGACCGTACGGCCGCGCAGCTCCGGCACCCGGCCCACCGCGTGCAGGGCGACCGCCAACGGCTCGGCCAGTGCGCCCTGTTCGGTGCCGACACCGTCCGGCAGCGGCCGGATCTGCGCGGCGGGAACCGTCCGGTACTCGCTGAACCCGCCGTCGGTGTGCGGGTCGAAGGCCGCCGAGCCGAAGTAGCGGACGCGCGGGTAGAGGTTGGTGCGTCCGGCGATGCGGTCGGGAAGGACGCCGTCGCCGACCAGTTGGGCCGGATGGACGGTGACCGGCTGCCCTTCCGCCAGACCGGTGACTCCGTCGCCGAGGGCGGCGATCCGGCCCGCGACCTCGTGACCGAGCACCAGCGGGTGGGTCAGCGCGGCGGTGCCCGAGGCGCCCTTCCTCCAGTACGCGAGGTCGGAACCACAGATCCCACCCCACTCCAGTGCCAGCAGCACCTCGCCCGAACCCGGCTCGGGCACGGGCCGTTCGTCGATGCGCAGATCGCCCGCGCCGTGCACGACGACGGCCTTCATGGTGCGCGTCAGCGTCTCCGCGTCGGTACGGCGTTCTCCGGCCGACTGCGTGGTGTGTTCTCCGGCCGGATTCATACGGCGTCCTCCAGGCGGACGAGGTCGCGTCCGCGGGTCTCGGGCGCGAGCAGCGCGCTGACGAAGGTGATGAGCGAGTAGGCGACGAACATCGCCGCGATGGGCCACCAACTGCCGGTGACGGCGGTGAGCGTGGCCGCGAGGACCGGCCCGATGGCGGTGGCGAGGATGCCCCCGATCTCCTTGGCCACCGCGAGCTGGGTGAACCGGGTGCGGGAGCCGAAGAGTTCGGCCATCGTGACGCTCTCCAGCGAGAACAGGCCGAGGACGGAGACGTTCAGGGCGAGCACCATGCCCAGCAGCACGGCCGGCGTGGAGCCGGAGGTGATCAGCAGCATCAGCGGGAAGGCGAGGACGACGGTCAGCGCGGTGAGCGTGAGGTAGCAGACGCGGCGTCCGAAGCGGTCGCCGAGCAGACCGACCAGCGGGACGGTGGCGAAGCCCACCACCGAGCCCCAGACGATCGCGTCCGTGGGCACCGACCGGCCGACGGCCAGGCTGGTGGCGATGTAGCCGACCAGGAACGTCTGCACCAGGCCGGAGTTGCCCGCCTGCCCGAAGCGCAGGCCCAGCGCGAGGAAGAAGGCCTTGCCCTTGCGCTGCCGGATACCGGCGGCCAGGACGTCCCCATCGTGCCGGTCGGCCGTGGCGATGGCGGACTCGACCTCGGTCTTGCCGAGTGCGACCCCGTCCACCACGTCCGGGCGCTCCTCGAAGACCGGGCTCTCCTTGAGTCCGCGGCGCAGCCAGACCGCGAACAGCATCAGCACGAAGCTCAGCAGGAACGGCAACCGCCAGCCCCAGGACAGCAGTTGGTCCTCGCTGAGCGTGGCGAGCAGTACGGCCCACAGCCCGGAGGCCGCCAGCGTCCCGGAGTTGGTGCCGAGCGAGACCAGCGAGGAGACCAGGCCGCGTCGCTCGGAGGGGGCGTACTCGGTGAGCAGGACGGTGGCGCCGGCGATCTCGGCGCCGGCCCCGAAGCCCTGGATCAGCCGCAGCGCGACGAGCAGGCTCGGCGCCGCGATGCCGATGGCGGCGTAGGTCGGGAGTACTCCGATGAGTGTGGTGGAGGCGCCCATCAGCAGAATGGTCAGGTACAGCACCTTCTTGCGGCCGATCCGGTCGCCCATCCGGCCGAAGTAGACGGCTCCGGCGAGCCGGGCGACGTAGCCGACGCCGTAGGTGGCCATCGCGGCGATCAGCCCGATGGCCGGGCTGACGTCCGGGAAGAAGATCTTGTTGAAGACGATGGCGGCGGCCAGCGAGTACAGCTGGAAGTCCATGAACTCCATGGCCGTGCCGAGCCAGCCGGAGACCGCGGCCCGGGCCAGGTCCCTCGTGGTGCGCTCGGTGGGCGGCGTCCGCCGAGCGGGTATGACGCTGTCCTTCATCGTGAACTCCGTTGTTCGGGGACTGAAGTGAAGGCGGTGGGTACGGCCGGCCTCGGGGCGGGGCGTCAGATCTCGATGCGCCCGGCGCGCAGGGCGGGGAGCCGAGCCGTGACGGTGGTCGTGAGCGCGCCGTCGTCCGCCAGATCGGCGGCGCCCGCCTCGCGCAGCAGCGCGGGCACGGGCTGCTCGTACGGCAACGCCCATGCGGCGAGGGCGAGTTCGAGGACGGGCGTGTCGGCGCCGCGAGCCCGTAGCTCGCGCAGGGCGGGCAGCCAGCGTTCCTGGATCTTCAACGGCCCGTCGGTGGCGATCTGTTGCAGCAGATGGCGCATGCCGGGATTGGTGAACCGTACGACCAGATCGTCGGCGTAGGCCGCTGCATCCGGGCCGCCGGCGGGGAGGGTGGGGGCGACCTCCGCGCACAGCGTCCGCACCAGGCGCTCGCCCCAGTCGGCCGCCATGGTCTCGGCGATGGTGGTGAGACCGGCGGCCAGGCCCAGGTGGGCGAGCGCCGAGTGGGAGCCGTTCAGGAGCCGCAGCTTGGTCAGCTGGTACGGCGCCACGTCCGGCACGAACAGGGCGCCGTCGAGCTCCCAGGGCGGCCGGGCGGCGCCGAAGGAGTCCTCCAGGACCCACTGGCGGTACGGCTCGCCCGTCACGGGGAGCTGGTCGCGCACTCCGAGGGCCGCCGCGGCTGCCGGGCGGTCACCGGCACCGACGGCGGGCACGATGCGGTCGACGACCGTCGCGGGGAAGGCGACCGCCTCGCTCATGCGGTCCAGGACCTCCGCACGGTCCGGCCAGGCGGACGCCCGGACGAAGTCCTGCACGACCCGCCTCAACACGGCTCCGTTTCCTGCCGTGTTGTCGCAGGACACGACGCTGACCGGCGGCGCCCCCGCGCGCATCCGGGCGGCGAGACCGGCGGCGAGCCGGCCGATCACCGTGTTGAGGGGGCCGTGCGGGTCCGCCGCCAGGTCGGCGGCGACGGGCGCGGCGGCGATGTCCAGCCCGCCCGTCAGCGCGGAGCGGTGGTAGCCCTTCTCCGTCACGGTCAGGGTCACCACCGTCACCTCGTGATCGGTGAGCAGCGCGTCGGCGGCCTTCGCGTCCGGCCCCATGGCCAGCGCGCCGACGATCGATCCCACGACCCGGGTGCGGTTGCCGTCCGGGCGGCGCTCGGTGAGCGAGTACAGACAGTCCTGTTCCCGCAGGAGCCGTACGGTCTCCACCGAGCGCGGGGCGACTGCCGCGATGCCCCAGGGCTCGCCGGAGCGGGCCGCGGCCTGCTCGGTGTAGACCGCCTGGTGCGCCCGGTGGAAGGCGCCGAGGCCGAAGTGGACGATACGGGCGCGCAGTTCGGCCGGGTCGACCGCGGGCCGCAGCGCGGGGGCCAGGCGGGCGAGGGCCGCGCGGTTCAGCAGGGGAGCGCTCACCAGTCGTGCACCGAGCCGTCGAGACGGCGGGCGACCGGGAGGTAGCGCCGCTGGTACGGGAAGCGCTCGGCCGCCTTGTCGTCGTACTCGACGCCGAGGCCGGGCTCGTCGGAGGGGTTGAGCATGCCGTCGGCGAAGGTGACGCCGGAGCGGAAGACCTCGGCGGTCTCGTCGGGGTGCCCCATGTACTCCTGGATGCCGAAGTTCGGCACCGCGAGGTCGAGGTGCACGGCGGCGGCCATGCTGACGGGGGAGAGATCGGTCGCGCCGTGGGAGCCGGTGCGCACCTGGTGGAGCGCGGCGAGGTCGAAGATGCGGCGGAGGTGGGTGATGCCGCCGGCGTGCACGACGGTGGTGCGGACGTAGTCGATGAGCTGCTCGGTGATCAGGTCCTTGACGTCCCAGATCGAGTTCATCACCTCGCCGACCGCGATCGGTGTCGTGGTGTGCTGCCGGATCAGGCGGAACGACTCCTGGTTCTCGGCCGGGGTCGGGTCCTCCATCCAGAACAGGCGGCAGCTCTCGACGCTCTTGCCGAACCGGGCCGCCTCGATCGGCGTCAGCCGGTGGTGCACGTCGTGCAGGAGGTGGAAGCCGAAGCCGAAGCGCTCGCGGACGGCCTCCAGATAGCCGGGCGCGAAGCCGAGGTAGGCCTCGGTGTCCCAGGGCTGCTCGTCGGGCAGCTCGGTGGCGGCGGGCTCGTAGACCTTGCCCTTGCGCACGCCGTAGGTGCCGCCGACGTCGGGGACGGCGGCCTGCGCGCGCACGGCCTTGTAGCCCAGCTCGAGATAGCGCTCGACGTCGTCCAGCAGGGAGGGCACGTCGGTGCCGCTGGCGTGCGAGTAGACCAGCACGCCGTCCCGGGAGCGGCCGCCGAGGAGCTGGTAGACCGGCAGGCCGGCCGTCTTGCCCTTGATGTCCCACAGGGCGGTGTCGACGGCGGCGATCGCGGTCATGGTGACGGGGCCGCGCCGCCAGTAGGCGCCCTTGTAGAGGTACTGCCACATGTCCTCGATACGGGCGGGGTCGCGCCCGATCAGCAGCGGCACCACGTGGTCGCGCAGATAGCTCGCCACGGCCAGCTCCCGGCCGTTGAGCGTGGCGTCGCCCAGGCCGGTGACCCCGTCGGTCGTCGTGACGCGCAGCGTGACGAACGTGCGCCCCGGCGAGGAGACGAGCACCTCGGCCCGCTCGATTGTGCTCACTTGCGGCTCCCATCACTGTCGTGCAGTACTTGTATACAAGCATCTGTCGGGCAGCCGGGCAATACCCTTTCCGCTGCTACGGGGGAAGACGGCGCTACGTAGGATGTGGGCATGGGTGAATCGAACGGGCGGCGGACGGGTCGGCAGACGAACCGGCGCGACATCTACCTGAAGCTGCGTCAGATGGTGCTGACCCTCGAACTCGCCCCGGGCGCCGCCCTGTCGGAGAACGAACTCGCAGCGGCCCTGGGCGTCAGCCGTACCCCGGTGCGGGAGAGCCTGATCATGCTGGCCCAGGAGGGCCTCGTGCAGGTCTTCCCCAAGATCGGCTCGTTCGTGTCCCGTGTGGACCCGGCCCAGGTCGCCGACGCGCAGTTCCTGCGGGAGGCGGTCGAGCTGGCCTCGCTCGACGCACTGCCGGCCGACCTCGACCCCGAGGTGGTCGCGGAACTGCGCGGCAATCTGGCGGCCCAGCGCCGCGAGGGCCTGGACCTGGAGGACTTCTTCGCCCTGGACGAGGCCTTCCACCAGGGCCTGATGAAGCTCAGCGGGCATGCCAACGTCTGGACCACGGTCGCCGCGGCCAAGGGCCACCTGGACCGCGCCCGGCGCCTCGGCCTCCACGAGAACGTCTCGCCGGCCGTCTTCGCCGACCAGCACCACGAGATCTTCGACGCGATCGTCGGCGGCGACATCGCGCTCGCGCGCACGGCCATGCGCACGCATCTGCGGGCCGTCTTCAGCGACATCGAGCGGATCCGGGCGCACTCGCCGGAACTGTTCGCCACCGGCTCCTCGAGCGTGCCGGTGCGGCGGAATGTCGTCGTCTGGGAGTGAGCTCGCGGTGGGCGGCCGGGGCTGGTGTGCTGGCTCCCGGGACGGGCGCGCTTGACCTCAAGTGCGGTTCAGTTTCTACGTTCATGGTCATCGGCAGCCGCCCAAGAAGGCCACCACAGGGGGGCAGTTCCCATGACCGTGAGCACCATTCCCGAGACGTACCGCAACGCCGTCGTCGCGCACATCATGATCGACGGTGCCGCGCGGGCGATCGACTTCTACGTCCGCGCCTTCGGCGCCCAGGAGCTGTTCCGCCTCGACGGTCCGGACGGGCGCGTCCTGCACGCCGAGGTCAGGATCCAGGGCTCCACCCTCATGCTGGGCGACCCCGAGGGGCCGGACTTCAGGGCGCCGACGGCGCTCGGCGGCACCACCGTGGGCCTGCACGTCTTCGTCGACGACGTCGACACGCTCGCGCGGCGGGCCACCGCGGCCGGTGCGGAGCTCCTGCAACAGCCGGCGGACCAGTTCCACGGCGACCGTACGGCCATCCTCAAAGACCCCTTCGGCCACGTCTGGGTCTTCCTCACCCACCTCGAAGACCTCACACCGGCTGAGCTGGCCCGGCGGGCCCGGGACCTCTTCGTCTAGCCTCCTGGGAAGCATGGGCAACGTGGGCAACAGGGGAAGGGCGGTCACGTCGTGCGCGGTAGGGGACGAACAGCCGTGCGGACGTGGTGCGTTCTGACACTCGGGCCCTTGGCCGTGCTCGTGACCGGGTGCGGCGACGGCCGGGGCGATCCGCCCTCGCGTCCGGCCGCCGGGCCCGCGATCAAGAGCTGCGTGACCTCCTCCGGAGGTCTCGTGGCCGACCTGGACGGCGACGGCACGGCCGACCGGGTCGCTCCTCCCTCGCTCACGGGCGCAGGACTGACCATCACCTTCGGCGAGAAGGGTGGACGGGGGAGGAAGGTCGGGCCCCGGGGCCTGGTCGGGGATCGCGGCGAGGACGCGAAGGACGTGATGGCAGTCGTCGCCGATTTCGACCGGGACGGCTGGAACGACCTCTTCATCGTCGCCACGCCTCCTTTCGAGGGGGACGATCCCGTGCAACCGGACGTCTCCGAACTGCGGCTCGGGCCCTTCTCGGCGGCCGGACGCGGGCAGAGCGATCATCATGTCGACCTGACGGAGACCCGCGCCGTCGCCGTCGCCGACTACAACCACGACGACCACCCGGACCTCGCGGCCTACGGCCACGCGGGCGACGGCGTCTACTCCACCACGGCCCGACTCGGAGGCGGGAAGGGCCTCGACCGGAAGTCCGACGAGGCGAACCGGCGGTACGAGGAGGAGGCCGCTGAGACGGATGTGCGGTACCCCAAGTCGATGCCGCAGGCGGATCTGAAGGCGTTCTACCCGGTTTGCGGTGGGAGTGGCGGGAGCGGTGGTTCGCCGGAGACCTAAGATCAGGCCACCAAAGACCAATAACCTGCGGCCCGAGCCCCGCTCCCAGACCGCGCACTTCTGGCCCGCCCGGTCGCCCTTCCGCTGCACGTCCTGCTGCAGTGGGACGACGAAGGGAACCACCGGCAAGCGCCTTTGACACGCTTGACGCCTTCGGCTCCAACGAGATGTCCCCGCACGCCCATACGGGCGGGCACACGGGCGTCCTCAGTTCGCAGGAGAGGACGCGGCCGGGTACTTCGCCCGATACCTGCGCTAGAAAGGTCTTGTTCGGTTCGATTGCGGTGACCGGTCGGGGCGGCGCCATGGGGGCGTTCGGCGGATCATTGGCCGAGCCAGGGCCGGGCCGAGAGCCGGCCAGTGCCCTCATCGTGTTGACCGCTCGCGGCAGGCAGTGCTGGGGTCGGCATATGGACAGCATCCCCGCCAACCGGCGGCTCTGGAACCGGATCAGCAGCGCCTACCAGCACGAGCGCGACCCGCACATCGGCGCCGCACCCCGGCTTTGGGGCATGTACTCCATCCCCGACGCGCACCTGCGCGCCCTGGGTGACGTCACCGGCAAGCGCGTCCTCGAACTCGGCTGCGGCGCGGGCCAGTGGTCCAGGGCGCTCGCCGCCGAAGGAGCCAGCGTGGTCGGCTTCGACCTGTCCGAAGCCCAACTCGCCGCAGCGGCCTGCGCGATGGGGGAGGTGCGATACCCGCTCGTGCAAGGCGCCGCCGAACAACTCCCCTTCGCCGCCGACAGCTTCGACCTGGTGTTCTGCGACTACGGCGGGCTCAGCTGGGCGCCCCCGCACCTGGCCGTCCCGCAGGCCGCACGCATCCTGCGCCGCGGTGGGCGCCTGGTGTTCAACGTCGCCAGCCCATGGTTCGAAGCCTGCTACGACGAAGCCGCAAGCCGTGTTACTACGACGCTGCAGCAGGACTACTTCGGGCTGAACACCATCGCCGAAGGCGAGGGCGCGACCAGCTATCAGCTCACGTACGGCGACTGGGTCAAGGTCCTGCGCGGCGCGGGTCTCATCATCGACGACCTCATCGAGCCGCGGCCCGAACTCGGAACACCCAACGGTTACAACGAAACGGACCCACCCGACTGGGCACACCGCTGGCCGGCGGAACTCCTCTGGGTAACCCACAAACCGTAAGTTCCGCCGCGCCGTGAACGCATCCCCTCCGGCATCCCCTTTGCCGCACCATGAGTGATGTTGCCGCCCACCCGAACTGGCCTCCCAGTCGGACTGACTTCGGAGGGGAACGGATGCATCGCTGGGGTCGGCCCCGGACAGGAGCCCGGACAGGCCGTGCGATGCTGGTGGCCGTCGGCCTCCTGATTGCCGGCGCGCTGCTGACCTGGTTCGCCGGAGTGCATGTCGGCTACGCCACGGGGCTGGCGGGTACGCCCGGTCATCTCCGGGTCGATGCATGCGCATGGGAACACAGCGGGGGTCACCGGTATCCGCAGTGCAGTGGCATCTTCCGTTCCTCCGACGGGACCGTCGTCGATCCCGGCGTCACGCTCGACAGCCGCCGGTCGATCGGCAGCACGGTCGCGCTGCAGCGCACGGCCTCCGGCGGCTACGTGGGGACAGGCGTCGCGGCCTCGTGCGGGTGGCTGGCACTGTCCCTGCTCGGCCTGATGGGCCTGCTCACCGGAATTCTCGCCCTCTACGGCAGGGCCGGTGTCCGTCGGGTACCCCGTGCGCCGCGGGTACTGCTCGGTTCGCTGGGCGCTGTGATGCTGCTCAGCGCGCTCATTGGTGGACTGGCGGGAGTGGCCGGGGCGTTCTGAGAGCGCGGGGCGTGCCGGTGGAGGCGAAAGCGGTGGGAGCAGCGGGAGCGGTGGGAGCGGCGGTTCGCCTGAGACCTAGGATCAGGTCGCCAACGAGCACATGAGGAAGAGAGCGGGCGATGAACAGCCGAGCGTGGAAGTGGGCGCTGGTTTCCGCCCCGGTGGTGCTGTCGGTCTCCGCCTGCATGGGATGGGGCGGCTACTCGCCTGCCAAGAACGTCCACGACTCGCAGCTCATAGGCACGTGGCACACCAGGGGCTGCGGTGCCACGTTGACCCTGCAGCCGAACGGATCGGCGTCCGCCACCGGCATCCCCACGGAGATGGACCTCAACGGCAAGGTCACGAAGAGGGTGAGTGCGGACGGCACGTGGGAGATCAGCGAGTCCGGCGCTGAGCAGCACCTCGATGTGACCCTGAGGGACGAGGAAACCCCGTTTGAACTCTACCGAGACAAGGGGCATTTGGTCGTAGGACTGACCGTGGGGGATCCCGACGACGCGAACTCGTGCATTCTGACGAGACACTCGAAGTCGACGGAGAGTTTCGTGGTGCGTCGGGTCAGTCAGACGTACGTGGCCATGGGTACGTAGTTCACGGTCGCCGTGCGGTGGCGGCTGAGCCAGGTCCCCGGACCATGCGGCTGGCCGCCGATGAGGATCACGCAAGCCCGCAGAGCCGAGCGGCCAAGATCAGGCTGGCGTTCCAGACGGTCGCGGCACCCAGCGCCGGGGCATCCGGCACGTGCGGCTCGGACGTCCCGGCGGTGGAGCGCCGTCGATGGAGCGCCGGCGGTGGGTCAGGCCGGGTCCTCGGCGTCCTGCGCGGAGGCCGCGAACGCCTCGGGGCCCTGCTCCGCCGCCGGGTCCATCCACATGACCTGCCAGCCGTGGCCGTCGAGGTCGAAGAAGCTGCGTGAGTACATGAAGCCGTAGTCCTCGGCGCCGTCCGCCTCGGTGCCGCCCGCCGCCAGCGCGGCGGCGCCGACCGCGTCCACCTCGTCGCGGGAGCCCACGCTGAAGGAGTACAGCGTGGGCGCGTGTGTGGTGGGGTCGGCCAGCGGCAGCTTCGAGAACTCCGCGAACTTCTCACGGGTGAGCAGCATGACGAAGGCGTGCTCGCCGACCGGCATGCAGGCGGCGGTCTCGTCGGTGAACAGCGGGTTGAACCCGAACCCGAGCTTGGCGAAGAACGCCTTGCTGCGCTCGAGGTCTGTCACGGGCATGTTCACGAACAGCATGCGGCCGGGGTGTGCGGGACTGGTCACGGTGGGTCTCCCGTCGATGGCGCGATGGCATACGCCTCGTGCGCGATGCGTGCGTCCTGGTGGACCGGCCCAGCCGGCGGAACTCATCGGTGGAGGTCGGCCGGTCCAGGGCTGTTCCAGGCGGTCCGGTCGAGCCATGTGCGGATGGCCTCCGCCGTGGTCCGGGCGTGGTCCTGGGCGAGGGAGAAGTGGTCGCCCGGGACGTCGAGCGGGGTGTGGGGCAGGGGCCACGTGGTGCGCCATTCGTCCGGGGCGGCGATCGCGGCCATGCCGGGAGTCGGGTCGGTGGCGCGGATCAGGAGGGTGGGCGTGGCGACCGGCCGCGGGGTCCAGCCGAGGAGCATGCGGGTGTACGCGCCCAGGGCCGCGACGCCCGCGTCCTCGTCGCCGGTGAAGTCGTGGCCGCCCAGGTGCGGGGCGATGGCGGCCGGGAGGGACAGCAGCCACTCCTTGTCGCTGTTGCCGTCGTCGATGACGTACGTGTCCAGCAGGACCTGCCCGGCGGGCGCGGCACCCATGGTCTCCAGCCGTTCGGTCACGGCGTGCGCCACGGCACCCCCGGTGCTCGCTCCGATGAGCACGAAGGGGCGGCCGCCCACCTGCTCCAGCACCGTCTCGGCGTGCGTGAGGGCGAGGGTTTCCAGGTCGGCCGGTACGGCGATGCCCGCGCCGATGCCGGGGTGCGGGAACTCCAGGACGTCCAACTCGCCCTCGAAACAGGCGTGGAAGCGGGCGAACTCCCCGCCAGGGGCCGCGAACGGCGGATTGGTGCCGGGGAAGAAGACGAGGACCGGGCCGTCACCGGGACCCGTTGCCCGCCGCAGCGGAGGAAGCGCGTGCCGTCTGCTCTCGGCCGCGTCGAAGGTCGGAGTCGCCCAGGACGCGGTGACCAGCATGTGCATCGCCTCCACCACCCGGCCCGCCTCGCACACGCGTCGGTAGAGGGAGGCGAGGGTCTGGGCGGGGCGGTGCGTCGGGGACGGGCCGAACTCCGGTGCGTTCGCGGGTAGTTCGTCGTGGAGCAGATCCAGCACGTGGTCGGCCAGGGCCTTGGCCGTCGGATGCTCGAACACCACGCCCGCGGGGAGTCTGAGGCGCAGGGCCGTGCTCAGGCGGTTGCGGATCTGCACCGCCATCAGGGAGTCGAAGCCCAGCTCGACGAAGGACCGACCGGCAGGGAGAGCGGCGGCGTCCTGGAAGCCGAGTACGGCCGCCACGTCGGTCTTCGTCAACTCGGCCAGGATGTCCGCGCGTCGAGTGGGTGGGGCCTCGGCCAGCAGCGTGCGCCATGCTCCCGGTTGCCCAGGCTGCTCCGGGCTGGGGCGTGTGCCGCTCTCAACCGAGGGCGTCGTGGGACGTACCAAGTCGTGCAGGAGAGGCGGCAGATGTGCTCCGGCGGCACGCAGGGCAGCCCGGTCAAGCAGGACCGGTGCCACCACGGGATCGCCCGCGTGGAGCGCCGCGTCGAACAGGGTCAGGCCCTGGCGCGCGGTGAGCGACCGAAATCCATCCCCCTTGGCCTGCAGCGTGCCGGCCATACCCCGTTCGGACTCCCACGGTCCCCACGCCAACGAAAGTGCGGGCAGACCCAGTTGGGTGCGGTGGTGGGCGAGGGCGTCCAGGAAGGAGTTCGCAGCCGCGTAGTTGCCCTGGCCCGCGCGGCCCAGCAGTCCGGACACCGAGGAGAACAGCACGAACGCCGACAGATCCAACTCCTTTGTCAGCTCGTGCAGATGCCAGGCCGCGTCCGCCTTCGGCCGCAACACCTTCGCCATCCGCTCGGGAGACAGTGCCGGGAGCACGCCGTCGTCCAGCACCCCGGCGGCATGCACGACCGCCGTCAGTGCGGGGTCACATCCATCGATGACCTCGGCCAGCGCGGCCCGGTTGGCCGCGTCGCAGGCCACGATGTGCACCTCGGCGCCCAACTCCTGCAGCGCATGCCGCAGCTCCTCCGCTCCCGGCGCCTGGATGCCGCGGCGTCCGGTCAGCAGCAGGTGCCGTACGCCGTGCGACGTGACCAGGTGGCGGGCGAGCTCCGCACCCAGGGCACCGGTACCGCCGGTGATCAGGACGGTGCCGTCGGGGCGGAACGTGTCGCCCTGATGATCTGCGCTCGCCAAAGCCGTCAGCCGGGGTACCTTCAACCTGCCGCGCACGATGGCGATGTGGGGCTCGTGGGTGGCCGCCGCCGCGGGGATTCGTCGCAGGGACTCGGGATGTCCGTCCACGTCGACCAGGACGATACGTCCCGGCAGCTCCGACTGGGCGGCACGCACCAGGCCCCCCACCGCCGCCCCGGCCAGGTCCGGCTCCGAGGCGGTTGCGTTCCGTGTCACGACCACCAGGCGCGAGCCCGCCATCTCCGGATCGTCCTGCCAGTCCTGCAGCGCGCGGAGCACTCTGTCGGTCAGCCGGTGCAGGGTGGTGAACGGGTCGGAGTCCGTCGAGTCGGCGCTACCGGCGGCCGTGATGACGACCGTGTCCGGCTCTGGCACGGCGGTCTCGAGCAGGCCGGCGAGCGCGTCGCGCAGGTTCAGATCGTCGTCCAGGAGGATCCAGCGCGCGGCGTCCGCGGCGGGCTCGTCCGCCACGGCGATCCACTCGGGGCGGAACAAGGCCCGTGACGCCAAGTCATCCTTTTCGGGCGGGAGTTCGCGGGTGATCAGGGAATCCACCCTGGCCACCGTGGAGCCCGACGCGTCTACGAGCGTCACCGTCGACTTGTCCGGTCCGCCCACGGTGATCCGCACCCGCGCCTCCGTGAGCCCCGCTCGGTGCACGTCTCCGTCTCGGTCTCCGTAGAGGCGGAATCCGTTCCACGTGAACGGCACCCGGACCGTTCCGGGCTCGGGCGCGGGGGCCGCCAGGAGGGCGGCGTGCAGGGCCGCGTCGAGCAAGGCCGGATGGATGCCGAAACGATCGGCGTTCGTCAACTCCGCCTCCGGCAGGCGGACTTCCGCGAACAGATCGTCACCGCGCCGCCACAGTGCCCGTACGCAGCGGAAGGCCGGCCCGTAGGCGAGTCCCGTGTCCGCGAGATCGTCGTAGGCGTGGGCGAGGTCGATCACGGTCGCGTCGTGCGGCGGCCAGGCCGTGTCGGGCGACGGAGGTGGGGGTGGAGGCGGCGCGGGGGCCGGGTCGAGCAGACCTGTGGCGTGACGGGTCCATGCGCTGTCGTCCTCCCCGTCCGGGCGGGCGTGGATGTCCACCGGGCGCCTACCCGAGTCGTCCGGCGCGCCGATGACGACCTGGAGGCGTACGTCCGCTGCCGGGGGCAGGGCCAGCGGGGCCAGGACCACCAACTCTTCCAGCCCGTCGCAGCCGACGTCCCGGCCCGCCCGAACGGCCAGTTCGGCGAAGACCGTCGAGGGTACGACGACCCTCCCGGCGACCACGTGATCGGCCAGCCAGGGGTGCGCCGCGGTGGCGAGCCGCCCGGCGAACACGGTGCGGTCGGTCTCCGGCACCGCGAACGCCGGGCCCAGCAGCGGATGGCCGTGGGTGGACGCCGTCCGGTCCGTCGGGCGCGGAGCCTTGAGCCAGTAGCGCTGCCGCTGGAAGGCGTACGTCGGCAGGTCCACCCGTCGCGCGCCGATGCCCCCGAACACGGCGGGCCAGTCGACGTGCGCCCCGTGCACATGGAGCCGGGCGACCGCGGACAGGAGCGCCTCCGGCTCGGGTTCGCCGCCGCGGGAGGAGGCGACGACGACGGCGTCGCCGTTCAGGCACTCTCCGGCGGCGGCCGTGAGACCGGCGCCCGGGCCCACCTCCAGGAACGCCGACACTCCCTGCTCCGCGAGGGAGCGCACCGCGTCGGCGAAGCGCACCGGGCGGCGGGCGTGGCGTACCCAGTACTCGGGGGAGCAGAGCTCGTGCTCCTGTGCCGGACGGCCCGTCACGGTGGAGACCACCGGGATGCGCGGCGCCCGGAAGGTCACCCCCTGCGCGACCCGTCGGAAGTCGTCCAGCATCGGCTCCACCAGCGGCGAGTGGAACGCGTGGCCGACGCGTAGTCGTACGGTCCTGCGGCCGCGCGCCTCGAACCCGGCCGCGATGGCGAGCACCGTCTCCCGTACGCCGGAGATCACCACCGAGCGCGGCCCGTTGACGGAGGCGATCGCCACTCGCTCGCCGGCGTTCTCGAGCACCGCGCGTACCGCGTCCTCCGTCGCGTGCAGGGCCACCATCGCGCCGCCGACGGGCAGTGCCTGCATCAACCGGCCGCGACCGGCGACGAGTTGAGCGGCGTCGGGCAGGTCCAGTACGCCGGCGGCGTGGGCCGCGGTCAGTTCTCCGACCGAGTGGCCGGCCAGGAAGGCGGGGTGTACGCCCCAGGACTCCAGCAGCCGGAACAGTGCCACCTCGAAGGCGAACAGGCCCGCCTGGGTGAAGTCCGTACGGTCGAGCAGAGCCGCCTCGGGCGAACCCGGCTCCGCGCACAGCACCTCCTCCAGCGGACGGTCGAGGTGTGCGTCGAGCTCCCGGCACACCTCGTCGAAGGCGGCGGCGAAGGCGGGGAACGCCGCACGCAACTCCGTTCCCATGCGCAGGCGTTGAGCGCCCTGGCCAGTGAACAGGAAGGCCGTGCGCAGGCCGGGGTCCGCGACGGCCCGCACCACGCCGGTCCCGTCGGCCGCCTCCGCCAAGGCGTGCAGCGCTGCCGTCATCCGTGTCCGGTCCCCGGGCGGCACCATCGCCCGATGGGGGAGAGGTGATCTCGACACGGCCAGGGAGAGTGCGATGCCGGCCGCCGGGAGGCCGGGATGGGCACTCAGATGGCCGGCGAGGCGGCGGGCCTGGGCGCGTAGGGCGCGCTCGTCGGCGCCGTGCAGCAGCCAGGGAGGCACCAGGGAACCGGAGCACGGTCGTGCGACCGCGCGCGGCTCCGGCTGCTCCGGCAGGTCCGGGAGTTCCGGCAGCACCGGTGGGTCTGGTGGCTCCTCCAGGATCACGTGTGCGTTCGTCCCGCCGATGCCGAAGGCGGACACCCCGGC
Source organism: Streptomyces sp. NPDC057616 (assembly GCF_042800575.1). NCBI lineage: Bacteria > Bacillati > Actinomycetota > Actinomycetes > Kitasatosporales > Streptomycetaceae > Streptomyces > Streptomyces sp. NPDC057616. The sequence continues at coordinate 13,411 of NZ_JBHVGU010000036.1, read as the reverse complement.
CCGGCGTGGTCCGGCGTCGGTCGCCGGCCAGGGGCGGGACTCGGTCAGCAGCTCCACCTTGCCCGAGGACCAGTCGACATGAGGTGTGGGCGTCGGTGCGTGCAGGGTGCGGGGCAGCTCCCCGTGCCGCATGGCCTGCACCATCTTGATCACCCCGGCGACCCCGGCGGCCGCCTGGGTGTGACCGAGGTTGGACTTGACCGAGCCCAGCCACAGCGGCGGCCCGGTCTCCGGGCGTCCTTGGCCGTACGTGGCCAGCAAGGCGGTTGCCTCGATGGGGTCGCCGAGCGTGGTGCCCGTGCCGTGCGCCTCGACCACGTCCACATCGCCCGCCCGGAGGCCCGCGTCGCTCAACGCCTGCTCGATCAAGCGCTGTTGGGCCTGGCCGTTCGGGGCCGTGAGGCCGTTGGAGGCGCCGTCGGAGTTGACGGCGGAACCGCGCAGCACGGCCAGGACCGGGTGGCCGTGGCGGCGGGCGTCGGACAGGCGCTCCAGCAGGACGAGGCCGACGCCCTCGGCCCAGGCGGTGCCGTCCGCGGCGGCCGAGAACGACTTGCAGCGGCCGTCGGGCGCGAGGTTGCGCTGGCGGCTGAACGCCGTGAACGCCTTGGGCGTCGCCATCACGGTGACCCCGCCGGCCACGGCCAGCGAGCACTCGCCCGCGCGCAGCGCCCGCGCCGCCCAGTGCAGCGCCACCAGGGAGGAGGAGCAGGCGGTATCGAGCGTGATGGCGGGTCCGCGCAGGCCGTAGACGTAGGCGATGCGCCCGGAGGCCACGCTGCCGGTCGCCCCGAGGGCCAGGTGGGCCTCCAGGTCGTGCGGCTCGGTGAGGCGGAAGGAGTAGTCGCCGTGCATCAGGCCCACGAAGACGCCCGTGTCGCTGTCGCGCAGCGCGCTCGGCGCGAGGCCGGCCCGCTCCCACAGCTCCCACGAGGTCTCCAGCAGCAGCCGCTGCTGCGGGTCCATGGCCAGTGCCTCGCGCGGCGAGATCCCGAACAGGCCCGCGTCGAACTGCCCGGCCTGGTGCAGGAATCCGCCGCTGCGGGTGTACGACGTACCGACGCGGTCCGGATCCGGATCGTAGAGGGCGGCCAGGTCCCAACCGCGGTCGGCAGGGAACTCCGAGATCGCGTCCCGGCCCTCCGACACCAACTGCCACAGATCGTCGGGGGAGTTGACGTCGCCGGGGTAGCGGCAGGCCATCGAGACGATCACCACTGGATCGTCCGCGTCCGCGTCGGCACCCGCGTCCGCGTCAGAACCCGTTTCCGTCGTGGGGTGCTGCACGGCCTCGGCACCGGGGAGGAACAGGGTGTGGTGCAGGTGCCGTGCGAGTGCGGCCGGGGTCGGGTGGTCGAAGATCAGCGTCGAGGGCAGCCGCAGGCCGGTGGTCTCGCCGAGCCGGTCGGTCAGCGTGACGGCGCCGACGGAGGTGAGCCCCAGATCGGTGAACGGGCTGTCGCCGTCGAGTCGTTCGTACGGTTCGCCGCCGGAGACGGCGGCCGCCTCGGCGAGCACCGCCTCGCGCAGCGCCCGCTCCCGCCTGTCCGGGGGCAGGGACAGCAGCCGCCGCCGCAGGGAGTCTCCGCCGTCCGCCGCTGGACGTGGCTCCCCGTCCGCCCGGGTCACCACCGCATGCCGGGCGATCTTCCCGGACCCCGTGCGCGGCACGGCCGCGATCTCACGGATCGCTACGGGCACTTTGTACTCGGCCAGTTGGGCGCGGCACACTTCCAGGACCCGGCGCGGATCGACCCCCGCCGGGCCCGGAACGACGTAGGCGACCGGCACCTCGCCCAGGATTTCGTGCGGTACGCCCACCACCACCGCGTCCCGCACCCCGGGAGCGCCCAGCAGGACCTGTTCGATCTCCGTGGGGTGGATGTTCTCCCCACCGCGGATGATCAACTCGCTGACCCGGCCGGTCAGGACGAGATGACCGTGCTCGGCGCGCCGACCGAGGTCGCCGGTGCGGTACCAGCCACCTCGCAGCGCGGCCTCCGTGTCCGCGGGCCGGTTGTGGTAGCCGGTCATGAGGCTCGGGCCGCGGACCCAGATCTCGCCCTCGCCGCCGTCCGGCACGTCGTGGCCGCCGTCCGGCGCCTCGTGCCCGCCGTCCGTGATGTCGCCGGCGGACGCCGGATCGACGATGCGTACCTCCATGCCCGGGATGGGCGGCCCGCAAGAGCCGTCCAGGCGTGGTCCCTCAGGACGGTTCGCCGCGATCAGGCCGCAGGTCTCGGTGCTGCCGTAGGCATCGAGGAGCGGAGCCCCCAGCAGCGTCTCCACCGAGGCGCGCAGGGCCGGTCCGCCGGGCGCGCCCGCCACGATGCAGGTCCGCAGGCCCGGCGGGGGAGCGGACCCGTGGGCCGAGGCCGTCAGCTGGTGATAGGTGGCGGGGACGCCGGCCAGCAGCGTGTAGGGGCCGTCCAGGGCCGGGTGAGGGGAGTGCAGCTCCCGCAACAGGCCGTCCGGCGACAGGAGTTGGGCGGTGATCCGGGCGCTCGCGCCGACGGCGGTGACGCCCAGGACGGCGAGGGAGTGCGCGAAGCTGTGGAACAGGGGGAGGGGCCACAGCAGACGGTCGTGGGGCGAGAGGCCGAAGAGCGGGACGTAGCACGCGGCCGTCGACCAGAGCGCGGCGCGCTGCGTGGACAGCACGCCCTTGGGGCGGTGCGTGGTGCCCGACGTGTAGAGCATCCAGGCGGGCTCGTCGAGCCCGAGGTCGTCCGGCGGCGTCCCGATGGTCGGAGTGGTCTCGGCGGTGTCAGTGGGTTCGGTGGCCTCGGCTGTCCCGGTGGCGGCCGTGTGGAAGAGGACCGTGCCGGCCGGGGCGTCCGCGGCGACCGGGCCCGTACCCGTGAGCAGGACGCGTGGGCCGTCGGGGCCGAGGCCTTGCAGGCGTGCCAGGTGCGCGGGATCGGTGACGAGGACCGCGGCACCGCTGTCCTGGAGGAAGTGGGCGAGTTCGGCGTCGGAGGAGCGCGGGTTGAGCGGTACGCCGATCGCGCCTGCCCGGACGGCGGCCAGCAGGCTCTCCACCGTCTCCACACAGTTGCCCAGGCAGATCGCGACCCGGTCGCCGCGCCGCAGGCCCGTGCGGGCCAGGTACGCGGCCAGCCGCCCGGTTCGGCGCTCCAACTCCTGGTAGGTGACGGCACGTACGTCGTCCGCGAACGCGACACGGGACGGTGACGTCTGCGCGTGTGCCTTCAGCAGCTCCGGCAGCGGCCGGATCAGCTCGTCGTGCGTCATCATCCCGCCCCCTATGACGCCTGCCGCGAGACGGCGGTCGTCAATCTCTCTGCAGGCCAACGTGGTTGAGCCTACGGGGAGGGGGTTCGGGGAACCGAAGGATCCGGCCGCGCGCGTGGCGCGCCGGCCCGGCTCGTCCCGTAGGGGCAGACCGTCCGCGTACGGCCGGCTGCCCCTACGGGAGCCTCACTGGTGCTGAGGCTGCTGGGGTCCCGCCTGATGCTGAGCGGGGTGAGGCCCCGGCGGAACCTGGTCGTGGGGGAGCGGCGGCTGCGGCGCCTGGTGCTGCATCTGCAGCGCCGCCACGCGGGCCTCCGCCACGACGTCACCGCGCTCACGCAGCAGGCTCTCGTACACCGGCAGGTGATCGTTTCCGGGTGTCTCGGGTGTCACTGTCTCAGGTCCTCAATCATGTTGCGCGGGCATGTTGCGCGGGCCAATCCGGAAAATTCTGTCAGACGCGGCTGAGTCGCGCCGAGATGCCGTGACCGACCGCGAGATAAATCACTGCCGGCAGGCCGAAATTGAGGAGAATGCGAAAGCCTTCTGTGTCCATGGTGAAAATGTCCTGTGACCACCATGCCAGTGCGTTCGCCATGGAGTGCACAAATTCGACGAAAACGTTGTCCCGGTTCGCGTCGAGCAGGTAGAGGACGATCCACAGGCCCAGGAAGGCGGCCGCGATGTCGGCGACCGTCTGGATGAGCAGGCCGGTTCTGCGTCCGGCGGACTGGCGGTGTTCGTAGCGGCGGGCCGGTTCCGGGTGGGGGACGGGCTCGGGCGGGCGGTCGTAGGCCTGGTACCCGGGCCCGGGTTCGTAATTGCTCACGGGATTTCCAATCTGACGCGTCACTGTGCCTGTATGTCAGCGCGCGCGCCCCTCCGCCGTGTTACACGTTCCCCCGGGCATCCCCGAAATGGTCACTCGTTCTGCAAATTGCTCAAATACCGGAGCCGTATTCGTCGGCTGTTGTTCAGACGGCCGCGGGCCGTTCTGACGCCTCCTCCTCGATGCCCACGGTGGCGTCCTCGCCGCCCTTGCCGCGCAATGCGACCACGCTCAGCAGGCAGCAGGCCAGGGCGGCGACGCCGCAGACGACGTAGCCGATCGCGTAGCCGTTGCCGAGCGCCTCCAGGGCGAAGGGCACCGCGCCGCCCGGCGGGGACGACGGTGGGACCGAGTTGGAGGCGAGGGGACCGCCCTCCGCCGCCACCTGTCCCGCGGCCGCCTTGGCCTCGGCCGAGAGCCCGGACGCGGACAGCTTCGACGTGAACTCGTCCGCCGCGCGGCTCAGCGCGATCGCGCCGATGACCGCCGGGCCGAGCGTGAAGCCGAAGTCGCGCAGCAGGCTGGTGGAGGCGCTGGCCATGCCCGCGTAGTGGACCTCCACGGTGTTCACGGCGGTGGCCGTGATCGAGGAGACCGTCAGCGCGAAGCCGAGGCCGACCAGGCCGATCGGGACGATGAGCGAGGTCAGGGCGCGGTCGTGGACGGAGAGGGTGGCGGCGAGGAAGTCGCCCGCCGCCATCAGGCCCAGGCCGGTGCCGAGAACCCACCGCGGGCTCACCCTCTCGAGCAGCCGGGAGATCACCGGCATCAGCAGCAGCGCCCAGGCGTTGAGCAGGACGAAGGCGAACGATCCGCGCAGTGGGCTCTGGTGCTGGATCGGACCCAGCCGGATGCTGGTCGCGTACGCGGTACCGAGGTAGCTGAACATGCCGACCACCGCCACGAACGACGCCACCGCGAACGCCCGGTTCCTGAACAGGTCCAGCCGCAGCAGCGGTGCGGCGGCCCGGTGTTCGGCCACGACGAACAGGCCGATGAAGACGGCGGCGACGACATAGGCGATCACCACCGGTGTCGCGGTCCAGCCGTCCGCCGGGCCCTGGATGACCGCGTAGAGCAGGGCGAACATGCCGACGCCGATGGTGATCTGGCCCGCCAGGTCGAGTGAACGCCCCTGCGGGGCACTGGAGTTGTGGGCCAGCAGCTGGCTGAGCACCGTACTGAGCAGGGCCAGGCCCGTCACCACGACGAAGGCCCAGCGCCAGGAGCCGTAGGTGCCGGTGACACCGCCCAGCACCGGGGCCACGAAGCCGCCGCTGGACAGAGCCGCGGCCCAGATGGTGATGGTGCGGGCGCGGTCCCTGGCCGAGTGCGTGCCCGCGGCGATCATCGCGAGCGAGGTCGGGAACAGCGCCGCCGCGCCCAGGCCCGCGATGGCCTGACCCACCCAGAGCATGTGGATGCCGGTCGCGGCGGCCGCGAGCGCCTCGCCGACCACGAGCAGCCCGCCGCCGCCGACCAGCAGGCGTTTGCGGCCGAAGAGGTCGCCGAGCACACCGAAGGTCAGCTCCAGCACGGACACCGGCAGCAGGAACGCGTCCGAGATCCAGGTCAGTTGCGAGCCGACGGGGTGCAGGTCCTCCTGGAAGAGCCCGTTGAGGGTGGCCGGCATGGCCAGTGCGATCTGCGCGAGACAGACCGCGAAGCAGCCGGCCACCAGCGTGCCGACGGGCAGGCCGCCGGGCGGCGGGGTGACGGCGGTGGAATCCGGTTGGGTGCGCGCTTCTGTGGACACGTGGGTTCCCCTTTGAGCGGTTTTACGGGGGTGTGGCGGCGCCGGGAATCGCTGTGAATGTAGGGCAGTATTTCGGCGGCGGTCAATGACTTGCCCAACATCGGAATCCGGGCGGCCCGTGCCTCTTTCGCTCGTCTAGCCGATCTCGACCACCCGTGCCCAGGCGGGCGGGGTGTCCGGGACGTAGTCCGGGTCGTCCTCGTTCCAGCTCGGCTGCCGGGGGAACAGGCCCACCACCGTCCGGCACGCCGGCCGCGCGGCCGGCCACGGGGTCTGGCCGTCCGTGAGCACCACGACGACGTCGGGGCGCGTGCGCAACGCCTTCGCGAACCCCGTCCGCAGATCCGTGCCGCCACCGCCCATCAGCGGGATCCCCTCGGCACGGCACAACGGGTGCGCGATGCGGGCCGCCGCGTCGCACGGCACCACCGTGACCAGGTCGCGGCGGCCGCCCACGGCACGGGAGATCGCGGCGACCTCCAGCAGCGCGCTGCCCAGTTCGGCGTCGCTGACCGACCCGGACGTGTCGATGATCACCGACACCCGCGGCGGCCTGCGCCGCAGGCTCGGCAGGACGACACCGGGCAGCCCGGCCGCACGGCGCGAGGGCCGGCCATAGCTGTAGTCCTCCCCCGCGCCGGGAGCGGAGGCCGCCGAACGGACCGCCGCCCCGAGCAACTCCCGCCACGGCTGCGGCGGATGGAACGCCTCCTCCGCCCACCGGCGCCAGCCCTGCGGCGCGTCCCCCGGGCGGCCCCTGAGTCCTTGCGCCACCCGGAACCGCACCGCGTCCTGCTCCCGCCGGGTCAGACCGTGCGCACCGTCCGGGCCGAGATCCCAGCCCCGTTGCCGGCCGTCGGCGCCGCTGCCGCAGTCCAGCCAGGCCATGTCCTGCGTCCGCGCGCCGAGCGTGAACTGGCGTAGGTAGTCCTCCATCAGCTCACCCGCGGGCAGCCCCAACGCCGTCGGCCCGACCGCGCCTTCGGGTCGCACCAGACCGTCGCCGTAGATGTCGTCGTTGATCTCGCAGTCCGCGGCGATGTTCATCCGCAGCCGCTCGCCGTGGCCGGTCAGCCCGCGCTCCCGGGCCACCCGGTCGCTGCGCCCGTGATGGTCCCGCAGCAGGTGCGAGACCTCGTGCACCCACACGCCCGCCAGCTCCTCCACCGGCATCCGGTCCACGAACCCCGGCGAGACGTAGCACCGCCAGTGCCGGTCCACGGCCATCGTCGGCACCTGCCGCGACTCGACGACGTGCAGGGCGAAGAGCGCGGTCGCCAGGTAGGGGCGGGCCTGGGCGGCGTAGAGCCGGGCGGCGAAGAGTTTGTCGAGGTCGAGGGTGCCGGGTGTGTCTGGTGGAGGGGGTCCGGGTGCGGCCGGTGTCTCGGGGCCGGCTGGTGTCTTGGGCGCGGTCGAAGTCGCAGGCCCCGCCGGGGGCTTGGGTGCGGCTGAAGTCTGCGGTGCGGCAGGGGTCCTGGGCGTGGTTGAAGCCCCGGGTGCGGCCGGGGGCTCGGGCGCGGCCGAAGTCTTCTCTCCTGGCGGGGACTTGGGCGTGGTCGAAGTCTTGGCCGGTGTCTCCGGTCCGCTCGAAGTCTTGGGTGCGGCCGGTGTCCTGGTTCCGGTCGGCGTGGCAGGCGCGGCTGGTGCCTTGGGCCCCGTCGGCGTGTAAGGCGCGGCTGGTGTCTTGGTTCCGGTCGGCGTGTCAGGCACGGCTGGTGTCTTGGTTCCGGTCGGCGTGTCAGGCGCGGCTGGTGTCTTGGGCCCCGTCGGCGTGTCAGGCGCGGTGCACCTCGAGGTCTTCGTCGACGCCCGCGCCCGCCACGGCGGGCTGCTCGCGGCCGGTGTCTGTGGCCCCCGGGATGCTCCCGGCAGTTCCCCGCTCATCGGCGGCCCGCCTTCCCGGTGAGGGCGGCCCGTGCCCGGTCCGCGCGGCGGGACACCGAGACCACACCGGTCAGCCGTTCGATCGACGCCGGTACGTCCCAGTCCTCGCGGCGCAGCGTGGCGAGCGTGGTCGCGGGGACGACCACCAGGTCCGGCGCCCCGGTCTCCAGCGCACGGACCAGAAGGGCCCACGCCGCGTCCCAGCGGGACCGCTCCGGGCGGTTGCGGACGGCGGCCACCACCCCGTCGAGCACGGCCTGGCGCAGATCACCGCGTTCGGGCAGCTCGGCCTGGGCCGGGTCGGCGAGCAGCGTCTCGGGGTCGGGCAGGTCCAACCGGTCGATGCTGGTGAGCAGTTCGAGGCCGGGGCCGTCGCCCACGGTGCCCCGTACGAGCAGCGACAGTACATCCCGGGACGCCCCGGCCGCGGTCGCGAACGCGATCAGGCGCAGCGTCATCTCCCAGCTGCGCGGGGACGGCCAAGGCCCGCCCCGGCGGGTCTCGTTGGTGGGCAGCTGGTGTACGAGCTTGGGGCGCGCGGTCAGCAGCGCGCACACCGCGCGGCGGGCGAACTCCACCGCCTCCGGAAGCGTGTCGGGGGAGAGGCGGGGCATCGCGGCCCGGGGCCAGGTCCCGCCGAGACCGCGGACGACGACCTCGTGGTCATGGGTCCACTGCAGATGGACGAACCGGTTGGCCAGCGGCGGGCTCAGCTCCCAGCCGTCGGCCGCCGAGGACCGCGGATTGGCGGCGGCCACGATCCGCACCTCGGGCGGCAGCCGCAGAGCGCCGATCCGCCGTTCCAGCACGAGACGCAGCAGCGCGGCCTGCACCGCGGGCGGCGCGGTAGACAACTCGTCCAGGAACAGCAGGCCCCGCCCGGCCCGCACCAGCCGCACCGCCCAGTCCGGCGGAGCCATCGGCACCCCCTGTTCCGCCGGATCGTCCCCGACGACGGGCAGGCCCGAGAAGTCGGACGGCTCGTGCACGCTGGCGATCACCGTCGTCAGCGGAAGATCCAGGGACTCCGCGAGCTGTGTGAGGGCCGCGGTCTTGCCGATCCCCGGCTCACCCCACAACAGCACGGGCAGATCGGCGGCCACGGCCAGCGTCAGGGCCTCCAGCTGGTTGTCGGGGCGGGGTTCGGTGGCGGTGTCGCCCAGCAGGCTCAACAGCTGTGCTGCGACGTCGAGTTGGGTCGTGGGGACATGGGTGCGTGTAGGCATGGATGATCACCTTGAGTACGTAGGGGATGGGCAGCGTAGGGATGGCGCCAGGTCAGCGCAGCGAAGCGTGGCGCGGGTGTGCCAGATGGTCCTGGCTGCGCCGCAGGTCGCCGGGTCGAAGGCGGGCGGGCCCGCGGGCGGCGCCGATCAGGCCCGCCCGGAACAGGCCGTAGGCGATGCGCCGTTGCGCGGCCGCCTCCAGCTCGTCGCGCAGCGGGCCGTCGCGCAGATGCGCGCCGGGACCGAGCAGACCCTCGACGACGGCCAGCGCCCCGGCGATGTCACCGTGGTCCAGGCGTTCGCGCACCCCGGTGAGGCAGTCCGGCCGGCGGTGCGCCTCGTCGATCGCCTGAAGGCAGGGCAGGGGGGTGCCGGTGAGTTCGACCAGCAGCTCTTCCCGCCGGATCTCGGCCGGGTCGTGGTCCAGCGCCGCCAGCACGCCGTCGACCAGCCCGATCCGGTGCCGTGCGCCACGGCACTCCACCAGACACGGCTGACCTGGCCGTTCCGTGGAACGGGGCGCCTCGGAGTACGGCTCCCCGTCTCCTTCTGTGAGAGCCGCCGCGACCAGCGGATGCAGCCGGCCGGCGTCGATCGCGCCGGAGCGCAGCAGCTCCAGATCGGGCGCAACCCACGTCGCCGCATCGGGGAGAACCGGCAGTGCGGAACCGTGCCCGTGCGGGGACCTGGCACCGCCCGCGAGCCGTACGACGGAGGCTCGCCCCGCCGCCGGCATCTCCAGAACCAGCCGATGCCGGCCCCCGAGCCGTACGAGCACGGAACCGTCAGAGCCGCGCTGCCGCTCTTCGGCGTGCAGCAGAATCCCCGCCTCGGCGGCCCACCGGTCGAGCGCGCAGCGGTGCCCGTGCGGCACCCGAGCCAGCAACTCCTCTGCCAGCACTGGGGTGTTGGCGTCGTCCGGTCGGTCGGCGCCGGAGCGGGCCCGCAGCTCACCGGCTCTGCTCGCGTCCCACAGATGGCGGTGCAGGTCCATTCGGAACCGCGGGCTGGGACGCGGATGCGGGTGACGGCGGGCACCGTCCTCGAAGCCGGTCCCGTCCCACAGTGCGAGGCTGATCCGCTGCCCGCCGTCCGCCCAGGCCGGCGGCGTCCGGACGACGAGGTGCACCGGCCCCGGAGCGTCATGCCCCTCGGCGCCGTACCGGGCCAGAACGATGGTCAGCCCCGGGCGCAGCAGTCCGTCGGGGGCGATCCTCGGCAGGTGCCAGCGCAGCAGGTCGGGCGCCAACTGCCGTAGATCCGAACGCAGGTGAGTCACGAGTGCCTGGCCGTGGTCGCGGGCCACGGAACGCAGGTTCAGGTCGACGTCGACGCCCGCGGCGGCGCACGCACCCGCCCAGTCGCCCACGCTGCGGCGGGCGGTCGCGGTGTCGATCATGGAGGGCGGCACGGCGAACTCGCGCACGCGCAGCCAGAAGGAGAGGCGGGAATCGCCGTTCGCGGAGGGCGTGTGCATCAGCACTCACCTTGCGCGGACGGGACCCCCAATCTGACAGCAGAGTGAGTAGTCATCGCGGGGAGCGTACGTCCGCCGTGCCCGCACCGCCACACGTTTTCGCGCAGGTCGGATTCCCGGCGCGGAAGCCTTCCCCGGCGCCGGGCCGAGGTCACCCGCCCGGCACGCATGGTTGCCACGCCCGCCGCCGATCGCGCACGATCATTGCTCCGGCCCGGCACCCACAGGAGCTCTCTCGTGACGTACGACATCACCGCCATCCGCTCCCAGTTCCCCGCCCTCGCCGCCGGAACGGCGCACTTCGACGGCCCGGGCGGCACCCAGACCCCGCAGCCCGTCATCCGCGCCGTCGCGGACGCGATGTCCCGCCCGCTGTCGAACCGCGGACAGATCGCGCCGGGGGAGCGCCACGCTGATGCCATCGTCACCGGCGCCCGCCGGGCCATGGCCGACCTGCTGGGCGCGGACCCGGCCGGGATCGTCTTCGGGCGCAGCGCCACCCAGCTCACCTACGACTTCTCCCGCACCCTCGCCAAGACATGGCGGCCCGGCGACGAGGTGGTCGTCACGCGCCTGGACCACGACGCCAACATCCGCCCCTGGGTGCAGGCCGCCGAACAGGCCGGTGCGACCGTGCGCCGGGCCGACTTCGACCCCGCGACCGGGGAGCTGACGGCCGACGACATCCGCGCCGTGCTGTCCGAGCGCACCCGCCTGGTCGCCGTCACCGCCGCCTCCAACCTGATCGGCACGCGCCCCGCCGTGGCGGAGATCGCCCGCCTGGCACACGAGGCGGGAGCGCTCTGCCACGTCGACGGCGTCCACCATGCGGCCCACACGCTCGTCGACCTCGACGGCCTCGGCGCCGACTTCTTCGTCTGCTCCGCCTACAAGTTCCTCGGCCCTCACCACGGAGTCCTCGCCGCGCGGCCGGAGTTGCTGGAGACCCTGCGGCCGGACAAGCTCCTGCCGTCCACCGACGCCGTCCCCGAGCGCTTCGAACTGGGCACGCTGCCCTACGAGTTCCTCGCGGGCACCACGGCGGCGGTCGACTTCCTCGCCGGCCTCGACCCCAGCGCCGCGGGCACGCGGCGCGAGCGTCTGGCCGCGGCGTTCACGGCGCTCGAAGGGCACGAGGACACCCTGCGCACCCAGATCGACAAGGGCCTGTCCGCGCTCGACGGCATCACGATCCACTCCAGGGCGGCCGACCGCACCCCCACCCTGCTGCTCACGTTCGAGGACCGGTCCACGACGGACGCGTACGCCTTCCTCGCGGAACGCGGCGTCCACGCCCCGTCGGGCTCCTTCTACGCCCTGGAGGCCTCCCGCCACCTCGGCCTCGGCGACACCGGCGGGCTGCGCATCGGGCTCGCCCCCTACAACAACGCGGAGGACGTCGACCGGCTGCTGGCCGGACTGACGGAGTTCCTCACCGGCTGAGCACGGGCCGCACCAGCCCTCTACACCCGTGTGATTGACTACCGCCGTGCTGGACGAATCGTTCCTGCGGACCGTGGACCTGCCGGTGGGCGACCGGTTCGAGGCCTGGACCGAGCGCATGGGCCGCACCCACGCGCCCATGCACCTGGCCAGCGACCGCGCGGCGGACTACCACGGCGAACAGCGCATCCTCGGCCTCGGGGACGTGATCGTGTGGCCGGCGACCTTCGACCACCTGGTCTTCCGGCGCACCCCCGCACTCGTCCGGCAGTCCGACCCCGAGGCCTACCACCTCTCCCTGCTGCGCCAGGGGGAGGGGGCGGCCAGCTGGGGCCGGCAGCACATCGCGTACGGCATCGACGACTTCCACACCAACAGCTCCTCACGCTCGTACGAGATCTCCACCGGCCCCGACCCGGTCACCATGATCGGGATCGAGATACCGCGCTCGCTGGTGGCGCTGCCCGCGCAGCGCGCGGACCGGGTGATCGGGAGCCGGTTGTCCAGCCGTGCGGGCGTCGGCGCGCTGCTCGCGCAGTTCCTGATCCAGCTGGTCTCGGACACCGCGCCCTACCGGCCCTCGGACGGGCCCCGGCTGGGCACCGTCGTCGCCGATCTGGTGACCGCCGTCTTCGCCCACGCCCTGGACGCGGAGCGGCAGTTGCCGCCCGAGACACGCACCCGCACGCTGACCCTGCGCATCAAGGCGTTCATCCGCCGCCACCTCGGCGACCCGGAGCTGACCCCCGCCCGGATCGCCGCCGCGCATCACATCTCCCGCAGCTACCTGTACCGCCTCTTCCAGGCCGAGGGCACCACCGTCGGCTGCTACATCCGCGAGCAGCGGATGAAGAACGCCTGCCGCGACCTCGCCGACCCGGCCCTGCGCGCGCTGCCGATCCATGCCGTCGGCGCCCGGTGGGGCTTCCCGCGCGCCGCCGAGTTCACGCGCGCCTTCCGCACAGCGCAGGGCGTCCCGCCGAGCGAGTACCGCGAACGGTGCGGAGTCCTTCCCGAGTAGTTCCCGACCGGTGGCCCCCTTCCTCCGCGGTGGACTCGTCGCCAAGCGGCTGTGGACCGTACGCCAACGACACGAAGGTGACCTGCGGTGCATCCTTGGGATCTCCACGCGGGGAAGTAGGAGCGGACCGTGCGGGGCCAGGACCGCCGGGGAGTCCTGGCCCCGCCGTCGCGTTAGAGTGGGCTGTTGTTTGAACAGTCAAACGCATTGACCGCTTCCTGCGTCCGGATCGAGGCCGGTTCCCATGCACGTCGTCATCAGTGGTTCCTCAGGGTTGATCGGCGGCGCGCTCGCCGCCTCGCTGCTCGCCGACGGTCACCGGGTGACCCGGCTGGTGCGGCGCGAGCCGCGGGCGCGGGCCGACGGCAGTGTCGAGGCGCGGTGGGACCCGCGCGCGGGCACGGCGGACCCGGCCCTGCTCGACGGGGCGGACGCGGTGGTCGGGCTGGCCGGGGCCGGCGTCAGCGACCACCCGTGGACCGACACGTACAAGAGGGAGACCCGAGAGAGCCGGGTGCAC
>NZ_JBHVGU010000035.1:68869-107040 GCF_042800575.1 Streptomyces sp. NPDC057616 | reverse complement strand
CGGTCTGCTCCGCAGACACGACGCGCCGCCGCTACGCGGCGGTCAACTCCCTTGCTCCGCAAGAGAGTTGATATACCGTCACTCCGTGACGGTATCCGAATTGCTCCGCAATTCGGCAAGGAATTCGCTCCGCGAATTCCTTGAAAGGCGCGGCTAGGTGGTGGGGGGTGCGCCGGGACCGGCCCTGTTTGAAGGTCATCTGATGAGCCCTCAGATTGTTTGCGGGTCCTCCTGGTTGGGAATCGGAAGGCCCGGGCTTCTGCTGTGTAGATTCAGGTTGCTGATCCTATTCTGCGGGTGTGCGGAGTTGAGTGTTTGTCAGCTGATTGGGTGTGGGGGGCGGGGAATCTCCGATCCCCTTCGGGGAAAGGGAATTGACGGGTGTTCCGTGGGGGGACGTATTTCATGGAATGCTCTGGCTCTTCTTGCTTGCGTGGGGAGTTAGAGGCTGCCCGGGGCATGTCGTGCGCGGGAGAGCCCGGCGCGCCTCGCGCGGGGAGGGAAGGGCGGCAGATGCCCGGCGGCGCCCGCGAGGGAGCTGGCGGCCGTCACGCGGCCTCAGGGGCGGGAGGGCGAACCGGTCCAGCACCGGTCCGGAATCCCCCATACGCGGGCTCACGGGGCCCGGACGGGCGCCACAGCCAATACAGCGCGGAGGCACCAGCCGACGCGCGCGAGCTGACTAGAGACCGGTCCCATCCCCGAGGCCATCCGCACACCCACCCACATACAGGCACGAGGAACAGCAGAAGGGGATGTCAGCAGCCTGACCACGCTCATGCGTCTCTCTGGCCAGGGACGATCCCGAGCCGGCCCCGGCGTCAACGTGACAGTTGTGGAGCGTAGTTGGGGTGGGAGTTGGGGTGAGGGTTGTTGTGAGGGTTGTCGCGCCCCTCGCGTGAGATTATATTTAGCATCGTCGGAAAAGACTACTGAGGGAGACCTGGGAGCATGGCAACTCCAGTGGAGCGAGCGCGCGGTGGGCGGATCGCCGTCGCCGCATTCGCGGCCCGGCGGGCCGAACACGAGCCGTTCACCATCGACGGGTTCACCGCTGTCGCGCTGTTGGCCGTCGACGCATACGCCAAGTACCACCAGGACCCGCCGTTTCAGGACCAGGCGGAAAGGGGAATGGCGGATGCTCTGTCCACTCTCGGGGAAACGGCGACCGCTGTTTTTCATTACATGGACGGGACGATGAAAGCGGCCGATCTCTACACGCGCGCAGCGCGCATTGCCGTTACCGGAATCTGGGGAATCGGCGAGTGCGCGCCCGATGTCATCTCGGAGGAAAACAACGCGGCCGCTTTGCTTGCGGCTCTGTCCCTCACGTGCTCGGCATTGTGGGAGGACACCACCGAAGTCGAAATGCTCGACGAGACGTACGCGCGCTACACGTCCGAAGCGGAAGATACGCGGTTCGCTTTCGCCCGACGCGTCCGGCGCCTCGTGGAAGCCGAAGCCGTCAGGGGTGCAGCGGTGCGGCAGTTTCACTGAAGGCTTCGACCCACCACCGGAGGGGAGAGATCATGCATCAGGTGTATCCCGACTTCCCGTCACAACCCGGAGTTCCGCGCGGGGGGTTCACGGTCTACGCCGTGACGGCCCGCTTCCCGAACGGGCGCGAGGTCGAGGTGGGCGTGTGGCAGGGCGACGCCGAGGGGGCGGGAGAGGCTGCGCTGAGGGCGTACGGGCGGTATCACGCAGGTGCGTACGTTGAAGTTCTGTGCGACGGTGGCCCGTTCGCCTACGTGACGCACGACCCGCGTACGCACGCGAAGGTGCCGTTCCTGTGCCAGCCGGGGTTTTGCTGGCACCGCGAGTGCGGCTTGGTTCCTCCGGAGGAGTGCGGTTGCCGTGATCGGATCGTGCGAAGTGGTGGCGCCGCATAGCCATTCGAGAGTATAGTTAGCAACGTTGGGAACGGCGGCAACCGGTCCCAGCGCAACCCACCGAGTGGGGGCGGCGGACCGGCCGCCCCCGCACCGAACAGAAGGAGCACTCTCCTATGGGGCATGACCGTCCGTCTTCCGTGACCCTGCCGAACGGCGTCGAGTGGTCGGTTCCGGCCGAAACACTCCGCGCCCGACGTGGTCACGACTTCTACCCCACGCTCGGCCAGCGCGCGGCGATCCCTCCGCTGTACAGCACCGAGGACACCCCCGTCCCGGACAAGATCGTCCACTTGCACTACTTCGGCGCGGGCTGCATGGACTGGTTCGTTACCGAGCTCGACCCCACCTGCGGTCTGGCGTTCGGATGGGCCCACATCACGGACAGCGAATGGGGCTACGTTCTGCTGCCCGAGCTGGAGTCGATCGCGTACTGCGGGCTGGTCATCGAGCGCGACCTGCATTGGGATCCCAAGCCGGTCCGTGACGTGCCGCAGATCGCACGCGCCGGCCGCTTCTGACCCTCACGGGCGGGGGGCGTCCGGCAAGGCGCCCCCCGCCCCCTCCAACCCACCCCAGGGGAGCATGCATGTTCTACGAGGACGAGACGACGGCCGACGCCTTGCAGGCCGACCACGAAGCCCAGCTGGATGCCGACGTGCAGCAGGCCGAGATGGAAGCCGCCGCGCAGCGGTCGCAGGCACACGAGAAGGCGGGGTACTGCGCGCACCTGAGCGCCGTGGGCTACCTCCCCGAGCCGGTCTACGAGGAGCAGCGCGGTCTGCAGCCGGGCCAGCTTCGCTGCACCGGCGGGTGCGCCACGGTCTTCGAGTCGGACGAGGCCTGGTACGCCGCCCTGGACAGCCCGGAGTTGAACCCCGTCAAGCGCACCGGCCGCCGAGGCGGGACCCCTCTGCGGCAGGCCGACAGCGCCGGGCCGAGCGGAGGCGCATGATGCGCCGGGAGGGTCCGTTCCCACGCCCGATGAACAGCGCCGAGGCCCGCGAACTCTGGGCGATCATCGGGCGCGTCATGTCGGACAGCGCCCGCGACGTCGCCCGCCAGACCCGCATCCCCCCTCACCGGCTCTTCAAAGCGGTTGCGCGTGACACGGTCCTCCACGAAGTGACCACCGTGTTCCTGCACGCCAACGAGCGCGGAGCGCTCCCTGGAGAATCCGCCGATGAGGCCCGCGCGTACCTGACTCACGCACTGCGCACGTTCATCGAGCGAGGACGCGCCGCCCTGCACACAGACCCTCCCCGCCCGTAGGCGAGCCAGACGCCCCACCGGCCGCCTGCGATGAGCGCGGAGCGCTCCCGCCCCCTCCCCCGAGCGCGGAGCGCTCCGCGCGCCCCCTGCCGCGTAGCGGCAGCGCGACGCGTCTGCGGAGCAGACCGCGCGCACCAGGACGTCACCACCGCTGCGCCCCGATGCCGGCACCCGTGCGCGGCACCGCCCGTCATCTCCCCCACCGGCACCAACCCACCACATCCGAAGGAGCCCCGGAATGGACCCGGCACCCCTGACCGTCGAGACCCCGACCGGCTCCGTGCACGCCTTCACCGAGCTCAAAGGTGACGACGCGGTGATCTACACGCTCGGAGGCGTACTGCGCGGCGCCCTCCACGTCACCGGCACCCACCACCCGGAACACTGGGACCAGTTCACCGCACTGCGCGTCACGTTCGGCGCCGCCGACGCCATGGCGGACCTCCCGCCCGCCGATTCCCTGCCGCGGCTGCGCAACAGCCGCGCTCTGCACACCGGCCACCTTCTGACGTGGGACGGCCCGGCCGGTCCTCAGCAGGAACTGAGCGCGATCCAGTGCGCGTCCGGCAGGCCGGTTGCCCCCCGGACCGCCGAAACGCTGCGGACCGTCCTGCACGCCGTAGCCGAGAACGCCGCCCAGCGCCCCGACCGGGCCAGGATCCTTGAGGCCTCCCGCATCCGCGAGACCCCCGCCCTGCTGCGGTTCTTCGCGTCCTCCCGCCACAACTCGCAGGCCGACATTGCGCGCTACACATGCCGCGCCGCCCGCGACCGGCGACAGGCCCGGGTCGTCACCGCCGCCTGGTGGACCGCCGCACAGTGGTGCATCACCCAGCCCCACCCCGTCCTCGCGCTGCTGCTGGCCGACCAGCCCGGCTCACTCGCCCGCGCCAGCGACGCCCGCACACAGGGCGCCGCCGCCTACGAGGACGCCGCCGCCCAGGAGCACCGCCGCATGCAGCGCTTCGCGGCCGAAGCCGCCTCCCTGCGTGCCCAGATGCGCCCAGGCCGGCGCAACGCCGCCAGCTCCACCAGCTGAGACCCGCCCGCCCGCAGAATCCGACCCCCACGGGTCGAGCCCTGCACCGACCGGAAGGAACGTTCATGCCCGACAGCACCGGAAGCCCGCGCCGCGAACTGCGCGCCGACGAGGTCACCGTGACCACCGACGAGGGCGGCCGACCTGTCGTCCTGCTGCCCGACGACGTCATCGCCGCCCTGAACACCGCCTCCCGCAGGGACGTCAAGGACTACGGGATCGAGGGATCCGAGTCCCGCCACTACGCCGCCAACTCCTGGGAGGCCCGCACCATCCAGACGATCTTCGACGCGGTCACCGCCTGCCCCGACGTCGAGGACAGCGACAAGCACGCCGTCAGGTACGGCACCTTCCACGGCGCCGTCGTGGCGCACCGCCACTACAACCAGGACACCCGCTGGTGGGCCGACTACCTCCGCGACCGTGACGAGTGGCCGCGCGGCAACCTGGTCATGCTGTACCGCTACCCCGGGCACCGCGAGCACAGGACCGTCTACTTCGGCGACTGAACCCGCCCGGGGCAGCCCGCTGCGCGGCGGACTGCCCCGGTCCGCACGCCGCACCCGGGCCCGCAGCCCCGCCACCCGCCACCGCGCAGACCGCCGCCGCGCAGACCGCCGCCGGTCGCAGCGCCGAGCCCTCCGCCCTTGGCTCAACCGGCCGGCCACGCCCTTCCGCCTGGCGGCAGCCCGCCCCCGAAGGAGACCCGTGTTCGTCGTCGTCCCCGATCCTGCCCACGGCCTCGTCGCCGCTCCCGAGTCCGAAGCCGACCTCAACCCACTCACCGAACAGGCCCTCACCGCCCAGGGGTTCACCTGGCACAGCGGGATCGAGGCCTACACGCGCACGGTCGACAGCAGCCCCGAAGCCGTCGACCGCACCGCCCGCACACTCCGCGACCTGGGCTGCTACGTGCTCACCTCCTGGCTCCCCCTGCCCGGCAGGTGACAGGCCCGCACGCACCGCCCCCGACCGCCACACGGCACCGAACAGGACGTCATCCCCATGACCACCGCGCAGAACCCGCCACCCCCCAACCCCCGCCAGGCCAAGGGCTTTCTCGTCACCCTGTCGATCCCGCCGACCGTTCCCGCGTCCCGCCTGCACCGGTGCGACGTCTTCGCCCTCCCCGAGCAGCCGCGCCAAGCGCTCACCCTGGACGGCGTCCGGCCGCACCCGGCCCTCGCCGGACGCCTGCTCATCGACCTTCACGGCGTGACGGAGCCGCTCACGCTCAGCAGCAGCGAGCCCGTGCACCCTCTGTCGATGCCCCGCCGCGTCGCAATGGCCTGCCAGGTGTGCGGGGCGGCGACGGCAATGTCCCTCGATCTCGTCGCGTACGGCGAGCCGAAGACATGGGTGTGCCGTCTGCATTGACGGCTCCCGGAGCCGCGATCCGGAGAGATCAACGGCTTGACACCTCCACGTTTGAGAGTAGATTTATGACTGTCGGTTCGGGCGGCAACCCGAACCGCGCAACCCACCAAGTGATCTAGGAGCGATCCTTCCGTGAGCACCCCACCCCCGGTGCGCGCAGCCCTGCTGCGCACCGATCAGATCCACGCCAACCCGCGCAACGTCCGCCACAGCCTCGAACTGGACGAGGAATTCCTCAACTCCATCGAGGAGAACGGCGTCCTGGTCCCCGTCGTGGTCGTCCAGCAGGACCAGGACGGCCCGGACGCGGAGGCCGTCTACGAGCTCAAAATGGGCCACCGCCGGCACGCGGCCGCCCGGCTGCGCGGGATCGAGTCCGTTGCCTCGCTCATCCTGGATGCCTCACTGCGCGAAGCGGGCCAGGACTACATCGAGCAGCTGATCGAGAACGACGCCTCCTTCCGCCGCGCGCTCAGCCCGCTGGAGCAGGCCGACGCCCTGTTCGGCGCGCTGGAGGACGGCGCGAGCGTCGCCATCGTCGCCCGCCGCACCGGCCGCAGCAAGGAACAGGTCAGCCAGGCCGCCGACGCCGCCAGGCGGCTGGGCCAGGGCACCCGCACGGTGCTGGAGGCCAACGACGCCTACGACCTCGACCTCGAAGTCCTCGCCGCCCTCGGCGAGTTCGACGACGACCCCAACGCCGTGGCCCGCCTGATCAAGGCCCACCAGAACGGCACCTTCACCTACGAGCTGAGCCAGGAGCGCACCGAGCGTACCGAGCGCACGGCCCGAAAGGCCCGTTGCGCCGAGCTCAAGCGGGACGGGATCCGGCTATGGGAGGACGCCAGCAACCTCCCGCCGCGCGCGCAGTGGCTCGAGGACCTGGTGGATGCCGACGGCCAGGACCTGGACGAGGCGGCGCATGCCCGCTGCCCCGGTCACGCCGTGGTGTGGGACGACACCGGCAGCGCCGACCCGGCCGCCGTCGCCGCCCTGTGCCTCAACCCCGCCGCCTACAGCCACTACACCCCCGGCACCGAGCCCGCCGCCCGGCACACGAGCAGCACGGCGGCCGACCCTGGTGACCAGAATGACGACGCCGAGGACGGGCACGAAGGCGCAGAGGAGGACGAGGAGGCCAAGCGCGCGGCCGCCGAACAGGCCGAGCGGGCCCGCGCCGAAGCCGAGGCGAAGGCGGCCGCCGAGGCCGCCGAGCGGAAGAAGGAGCACCACCGCAAGATCGCAGGGAACAAGGCCTACCGGGCCGCGGCCGAGGCCCGCCGCGCCTTCCTGCGGCAGCTGCTCGCCCGCAAGAGCGCGCCCAAGCCGCTCAGTGCGTGGGTCACCCGGACGCTGCTGACCTGCCCCAAGCCCGTGCAGTCCTGGACCGGTGACACCACCCGCTCCGCGATCCTGGCCGACCTGCTCGCCGTCGCCACCGACGAGAACACGGCGGCCAGCGCGGAGCAACGGGCCACCTGGACCGGCAGCAGCGCCACCCCCACCCGCCTGCTCTTCGTCAACTTCGCGGTGATCGCCGCCTGTTACGAGAAGCGGATCGAGAAGCCGAACACCTGGCGCCAGGACCAGCCCGACTGGGACACCGAGGAGATCCGGGCCGACGCCCGCCTCTATCTGGCCTTCCTCGCCGAACTCGGCCACCAGCTCTCCCCCGTTGAGCGCAACATCATCGACGACACCCCGTTCGAGACCGAGGAAGAGCCCGCCGCAACGCCACTCAACGACGCGGACAACGGCGAGCCCGCCCAGGGCGCCGACCCCGAGGACTGAGCACCACGGCCGGGGCGTCCAAGCAGGCGCCCCGGCCCCCTCCCCGGCACGCAGCCCCCTGCCTCCCGACACCGGTCCCGCCCGGGTGCCGCGAGGACGCCGCCTTCCCGGTGAGAACCGCACAGCACCGCTGCGACGTCCTCGGCGGCGGCCAGGATCCACTGCACTGCCCCGGCACGTGGGGGCTAGTGCTGTGACCGCATAGGTTCACCGGGAAGCCGGGAAGGGCGACTCAGGAGGCGGACGGTTCGATCTCCCCCGCAAAGACAATGACCTGGTCGATGAGACTCCGCCGCAGATGGACGACGTCCGTTCCCCCCAGGCGGGGACCTCCATCCGGCGTGGTAAAGACCCACCGGTACCGGGCCCACTCGTCAGGCATGTCCACCGCCGAGCAGCGCACCATCGTGCCGGTCCCCGCCGGGTGGCGCCGGATGTCCAGCACGAACCGCTCGACCGCCGCGATTCCTTCGCTGCGACCCAACGGCCCCCAGAAGACCACGTCTGAGGTCAGAGCCTGGGAGAGCAAAGCAGTCACATAGCTGTCGTCCGAGGCGTTGAACGCGGAGATGAACGTGTCGATCGCGGAGCGTGCAATCTCTTCCTGCATGCCCCAGTAATACCAGCCGTTTCGCGTGCGCTCGTCCCGCGAGCCGGCTTCCGATCACGGTGAACCATGCCGGTCACAGCACTAGAAGACCACGGCCCCACCATGCTCACCGCCGGCCGGCCGACGACCTCCCACGAACCCAACACCGGGGGACGAGGTGCGGCAGCCCTCCTGCGACCGGCTCCCATCTCAGGAGAGGGGATGCCCGCGGGTATCCGAACCTGCGCCCGGACAGAGGGTCCCCGGCCCGCGGTGCCCACCGCCCCACCCGCTGATGCGAAGGAAGCCTCCCCGTGCAGCTCGATCCGCGCCGCGGCGCACTCTGCGTGATGCAGGCGACCATCACCACCCCCTCAGGGCAGGCCGAGTTCGTGTCGCTGTCCATGCCCACCGCCCCCCACGGCACCCCCGCCTGGCAGCTGCCCACCGTCGTCTCCTACCTGCACGCCCGCAGCGAGAACAAGAGGCCGCCCACCGCCACCTCGCTCACCGCCCACCTGCGCAGCCGGGCGGGCGCCGCCATCCCCTCCCCCGCCGCCAACTACCCCTACGCCGCCATGCACGACGACCGGGTCACCTGCCTGATCAGCCTCACCATGGCACCCGGGCAGGACACCTCCTGGCCACAGGCCTCACTTGCCCTCCTCCAGCAGGAAACCCGCCCCAGCCGCTGCAGCTGGAGCAGCCTCGAGCACGCACGCGGCACACTCGCCGTCCTTGGCCGCGCCCTGACTGAAGCCGAAGCCGAACAGTGCCGCCTCGCCGACCTCGTACGGCAAAACCCTCACCCGGCCGCGACCGAGCTGCACCGCCTGGCCCAACGCGTCACCCGATGGACCTGCGGCATGCACGAGATGGCCCGCGCCGCTCACACCGCCGCCCGCGCCGCAGACGCCCGCCGAGCCCTGCGCGCCATCTGAGGAACTGGGCGAGACACCCGCACGTCCCTGACCGAACTCCGCTCCCCGGAGGCGTCATTGATCACGGACCTGCTCGACTCGCGTTTCATCGCGACATGCCTCCTCGCCGACCTCAGCGCCGTCATGGCCGTCGAAGGCCCGCAGACGAGAAGCACGCGACAGGTCATCCGATGTCGCTCAAGCGTGGGCTTGGACGAGCAGTGTGCCGATGTGTCCGGGCCGCGGCGCATCCCACACCCGAGCTTCAGCTGTGGCAAAGCCGGCCCGGAGAAGATGCCGCTCCCACACCGTAGGCCGGTAGCTGTACCGGTAGGTGAACATAGCCCTGCCTGCGAAGCCGCCCTTGTACATGCCCTGCGGGCCGTACGCGCCGGGGATCGCCGGGGGCTGCGAGAAGACGAACACCCCGCCGCGGTTGAGCCGTTGCCGCACGAGCGGGAAGAGCCGGCTCGGGTCGGTGAACCAGGCCGCCCCAAAGATCGAGTAGACCGTGTCGTAGGTGTCCGCGCAGGCGGCCAGCCACTCCAGCACCTCGCCACACTCGAACACGGCGCCGGTGTGCGCCCACCGTTCGGTGGTCTTCTTCACCATGACCGGGGAGAGGTCGACGCCGGTCGCCTGCACGCCCTGTTGCGCGAGGTGGGCGGCGGCGCGACCGGTGCCGCAGCCGATCTCGAGCACGCGGCGTGGATTGCCGAGGAGTTCCGGCCCGGGCCCGTGTCCGGCGTACTGGGTCCAGCAGAAGGCGGGCTCGGCGTCGTCCTTGAAGGCCGATTCGGCGTAGGCGTCCCACAGTTCCCTCTCGGCGGCGATGTCGTGGGGTACAGGCACAGCGCGTTCCTCTGGCTCGTTTGGGGATGCGGAGTCCCCGCCCTCCGGGGAACGTGAGGGCGGGGGCGACTGTAGCCGGGTCAGTGGCTGTCGGGGACCTTGTCGTCGCACGGCGAGCAGTCCGCGCCGTCGATCGCCCACAGCTCCTCGTCGATGGGCCAGCCCTGCAAGCGCAGGAAGTCGCCGGTGCGCAGGCACAGCCCGTCCCCGCGGCGCTCGATGAACGGGGCGTGGTGCTTGAACCGGCCGCCGTTGTAGGCGCGGCAGAGGCCCCACCAGACGGGCGTGTCGAGGATCAGCTGGTGCACGCCGATGTCGACGAGCCGGCCCACGCCGAGGTGTCGGCCTGGGTTCTCGATGGATCCCATGACGTACATGACGGCGTTGCCGAGGATGCGTTCGGCCATGTCCCGCACCATCGTGTGGTCGCGGAGCAGGAGCGCGACCTCGCGGTCCCACAGACTCATGCCGGAGTCGAACACGTTGACGGTCAACTCCCTGATGTGCGGAGCCACGGCGTTGAGGAGCTCCCTTGGGTCCCGCGTGCGGGCGCCGGCGGGCTGCTCGAGAATGACGGTCATTGACGTTCCCTTCGGGGTTGCCGTGCCGTACGACCCGCCCCGGGCTTGTCCTATCGATGAGTGGGGCCGGGCGGGCGCTTGGGGACCCGTACCGTCGGCGTTTTCCGCTGCGCCGGGGACGGGTATCTGTGGGGCGACCTGATCTGGAGCGGTCTCCTGGGGGTGCGTCGGCTCAGGGTCAGTACCAGCACGCGGGTTTCATGACCGCAGTGCGTTCATGACCAGGATGCGGGCCACGATGCGCACGGCGTCGGGGTCCGGGCCGAGCAGGTCGATGTGCGCGCGGTGTGCCCAGATGTCCCAGCCTGGTCCGGAGTTGCCCATCTCATGGCCGGCGTAGACGGCGTCGTCCGGGTCGTCGATCGGCTCGTCGCAGTGGTGGCACACGCGCGGGGGCTGCGTGACGGCGCAGCGGTTCGGCTGTTCGTAGTGGTCAAGGAGCGCGTTCAGGGCGCGGGCCAGGCGGCGGGCGTATCCAACGGGTCCGCCATGCCTCTGGCACGGCTCGGCCTCGAGTCTGATGTGTGCTTCCCCCACGCAGCCCAAGACGCTGTTTCGGGCGATGCCGCCTGGAGCCAGCCCACAGGCCGCCTGCTCCACCTCGGGCGCGAGGAGCTGGACATGTCCGCGCAGCGTGGCGGTCAGGGTGTCGAGCTCGGCTCCTACCGGCAAAAGCGCCTCGGGGGCAATATCCGGGTCGAGAAGGAGGCGCACGCTGGCGCGCATTGTCTCCACGTCGACGGACGCCTCCTCAGTGGCTGGCTCGGGGTCAGCAGCTTGCATATGTCGGCGCTCCTCGACGGCGGTGACCACTCCCGGGGCCGTTTGCGCGGGCCACCGGGTTTCGTCGTATTCAGCCGACGCTAGAAGCGTGGTGAGCAGCACAGCCAGCCTTGTGCAAATCTGTGCACACAAGCTCATGTCAAGGACTGACGGCGTGTTAGGCACTCTTGACTGGGCCGCGTAACGGCGTGACGGTGGCGCACAGTCCTGCACAACTCCCCGACGGAGGCGGCCATGTCGCTACGGTTCATCGGCATCGACCCGAACACCGGAGACCACGAATCACCGACGGTGTGGGTCGACGAGAGCAAGCAAGAGATCGTCGTTCAGGGGTGGAAGGCTGGCCCCGAACTCACAGCGGAGTGCGCAGCTTTCCAGGTACCAGGCCACGCCGTGGGCCTCCCCGAGCACGAGGCCGTAGTCCGTATCCCCGCCAGGATGGCACCCATGATCAGGGAGGCGTGCGATGCCGTCGAACGTGCCGCCGCCCGCGTTCACTGACCTTCTGGCCGGTGCCACCCGCTCGGCCGTCCACCTCGAGATGCGCGACACCTACGCCGTCGACTACGAGTCCGGCCCCTTCGCCGCATGGCGGGACGGCCACCGGCTCGACCCGGCAGACCGTGCCTCCTGGTGGCGGCCCTGGCTCGATCTGGTCGAGGAAACCGTCGCACGCGGTGTGATCATCCGGCGGGCCCGCATCGTGTCGGAGCCCGTCAGCGAGTACACCCGCTTCCTGCACAGCTTCACCTTCACCAACGTCGCAGCCGGGGAGCAGGTGCGCTGGCTGCCCCGCCGGCGCGCCTCGGACATCGCCCTGCCGGGCAACGACTTCTGGCTCTTCGACGATCACACAGTTCTCTGGAACCACTTCACCGGCGACGGTGCGTCCGCCGGTGGAGAGGTCGCCGTGGACCCGGCCGCGGCGAAGCTGTGCGCCGAGGCCTTCGAGACGGTATGGGCCCGGGGCATCCCCCACGACCGCTACGCGATCCACTGACCCAGCGAACACCGGACAGGCCAGCTCATGCCCCACTCTCCCTCCTCGTCCGCGCAAGCCGCGCGCGAGGTAGTCGCCCAGCGGCTGCGCGACCTGCGCAAGAGCGCCGGACTGACGGTCACTGAGCTGGCCAGCCGATGCAACTGGCACCACGCCAAGACCTCGCGCATCGAAAACGCCCGCACCGCGCCCACGGCCACGGACATCCGCCGGTGGTGCCGCGCCTGCGAGGTCACCGGCCAGGCCGAGGATCTGATCGCTCAGTCCCTACACGCCGAGTCGATGTACACGGAATGGCGCACCCAAGTACGGGCGGGACTCAAAGCGTTGCAGGACAGCGAGCCACGGCTGTTCAAAGACACGGAACTGTTCCGGATCTACTCCTCAACACTCGTGCCGGGCCTGCTCCAGACCGAGGGCTACGCCGCGGGCATCCTCTCGATCAGCGCCCGCTTCCGCGACGTACCGATCGACGACAGCGCCCAGGCCGCACGCGCCCGCGTCGCACGCTCCCGCATCATCCACGAGCCGGGCCACCGCTTCGTGTTCGTCATCGAGGAAGACGCCCTACGGCACCAGATCTGCAGCACCGAGGAGATGGCCGCACAGCTCGGCTTCCTCCTCACCGCCGGCGCCCTGCCCCAGGTCTCCCTCGGCATCATCCCCATGAACACGGCCGACCGAGCCCAATGGCCGCGCGAGACCTTCCACGTCTACGACGACACACTGGTGTCGGTCGAACTCATCTCCGCCCGAGTAAAGATCACACAGCCATCCGAGATCACCCTGTATCTGCGTGCGTTCGAGCAACTGCGCACGCACGCGGTGTACGGCGCACAGGCCCGGGCCCTGATCGTGAAAGCCATCGACGCACTGAGATGAAGCCGGGGCCCTCACCCAGCGAGGCCCCCGGCGGTCCGCCGCCGCAGAGTGTTCGTCGGGATGGCTTCCCGCTCGCCCGCCCGCTGCTCGCACGGGGCCATACGACAGGCGGCCAGTCGCCGTCCGGCCCGCCTGCACGGCCCCCGGCTCCACGGGTCGGCCTGCGCGGCCGGCTCCCGTGCGAGACGAGCGATTGACACCCCCACCCACGTTGGAGCATTATTATCAACGTCGCTTCAGGGTTGGCGTGCGAATGGCCGGCGGGAAACACCTCACGGTGTCGGCCCAGGGCGGCAACCCCAGCCGAACGTCCCACCGGCCATCACGTACTCCAACCCACCAAACGGTAAGGAGTACCCCCAGCATACGGACCGGCCGCAGATCCCCTACCGCGGATGCCCGCAACGCCTCCGGAGGCTTTCCATGGCACGTACTCCCGAGCCCAAGACCCTCGAGGTCGACGGTGCCCTCTACGCCAACCGCGCCTGGATCGCCGAGGAGACCGGCGCCAGCATCCCCACCGTCCGCACCTGGTACACCAAACGCGAAACCCAGCCGGCCGCCTCCCGCTTCCCCGAAAAAGGCCCCCGCATCGACCGCGAGGACTACTTCAACGTCCAGGAAGTCCTCGCCTTCCACCGCTGGCTGAAGGAGTCCAAGCAGGCCAAGGTGCTGCCCACCGATCCGGCACTGTACGACGGCGACCCCGACGACCTCGTCTCCATCAACGACGCCGCCGCCTACTTCCACTTCGCCGACGCCTCCGTCATCCGCACCTACGTGAGGAACAACCCCGGCTACTTCGCCGACGTCGCCGGACACGTCGAAGGCCCCTCCGGACGCCTGCGCCCCGCCTTCCGCCGCGGCGACCTGCAGGACTTCGACCGCCGCCGCAACGGCGACAACACCGGCCGCGCCGGCAGCCCCGGCGGCACCCGCCCCGAACGCGGCACCCGCACCCCGGAAGTCCAACAGCGCATCGACACCGCCGCCGCCCACCTCACCAAGGCCGGCGGATACCGGCGAGGCGTCGCCGCCGAAATCGCCAAGATCCACGGCGAGCCGACGTGGAAGTGGGAACGCGCCGTCAAAGCAGCCCGCGAACAAATCGCCCGCGGCCGCGGCCAGGCGTAGGGAACCAACGCAATCGCCAACCACGGCCAACGTGAGCGAAGGCAAGGCACGCATCGCCGAGGAAGCGCCCCCCTCACCATGGCGGTGAGACAGCCGGCCTCTCGACCACGCGGTCAGGAGTTGACGGCCTGGGCCTCGCCGATGGCGGTGGTCTGGGTGGTGGTGCGGGTCTCGGTCCACTGCCCGTTGTCGGCGTCCGCCCCGCCTTGGACCTGCCAGATGATGGTCCACGTGGAGGTCGCGGTCACGGCGTAGCGGTGGCCCGGCCGGCCGGCGGAGGAGCGGGCGTAGCGGTATCCGCAGTCCGGGGAGTCCGCCAGGCCCATGGATGGCCGGTAACGGGTGCCGGGACCGTGGCAGAGCACCGGTGTGCCCCCATCACCCATGCTCCAGTTCACCGCGGACACGCGGGCGGTGGCGGTGACCGTGACACCGCCTGCCGTGGCGGTCGCGGTCGCCGGCCCGTACGTGGTCGGGCCCTGGTTCACCCACATCCACATAGGCATGCCCACCACGTAGTGGCCAGCCGGGCGGGGACTGGCGATGTCGGGCCCGACCAGTTTCATGGAGTCGACCGCCTGGCGGGAGACGGTCTCCGGGTCGACGGCGGGCGGGGCGGGCGCCTGGGCACCAGCGGCGAGCCACACCGTGCCGATGCGGCCCGTGTCCGGGCACATCACCCGGTAGACCGCCCCCTTGCCGCCCTGCCGTTTGCCGTCCCGCACGGCAAGGTTGTCGGCCGGCGGCTGCGGATCCAGCCTGGTGTAGGCGCACTTCGGCGCGCCAGAGGCCCGCGAGTGCCGCGTGGCACTGGCCGGCCCTTGATGTCTGCGGGGCTACGGCCGGGCGTTCTGTTGCCGTCCTGCGCGCACACGGTGATGGTCAGCGGCGCGCCTTCACAGGTGGGGGTGTTGCCCACGCCGGGTCCGTCAGAGGCGTATGCGGTGGGTCCCAGCAGCCCTGCAAGGCAGGCGGTCGCGGCGGCCGCGGCGCGTCTCAGCACGACTGGTCTCCGTGGGGTGTGAAAGCCGTGATGAGCCACTGGCCATTCCAGCGCTCGGCTTTGGCGGTGGCGAGGTAGCGCAGGGGTTGGTTGGTGGGCATCGGGATGACCTCGTGCTTCCTGATGCTGTAGGTCTGCCACTGGGAGATGTCCATGCAGTCCGTCAACGTCGCCGTGGGTGTCGTGGCCTTCATGTCGAGGTCCGTGACCTTGGTTCGCCACTCTTCGTCCCGGTGTCGCACGCGGCGAGAACTCCCGCCAGAGTGACTGCACACGCGCAAAGACCGAGCGTGCGCATGCGGGTAGTCGTTCGCATCATTCCCCCTGTGCTCCTGCGGTGCGGCGATCGCCACGGCAGCCGCCCGCACACCGGTCGCTACAGGCGATTCAACGCCAACCCACACCCCCGACCACGCCCCCCACCCCCGACCACGACGGCCCCCACCCCGACCAACAGCCCGACCACGGCAGGCCACAACGTTGCACAACCGACCTGGCCGGAACCTGCGCAACCGACCACCGATTACACATCGAAGGAAGCCGGCCACCCGGCCCCACTGCGCAGCGCCACCGATCGCTGCGCACCGGACGTCAACCGGCGCGCCAGGACTGCGCAATGGGCGAATGCACAGCCGACTACGCAGGGCGTACCAGGGGGGCGGACGCTGACCCTTGCGATCGCCGGTTCACGCTTCCATTCAAATGGCGTGCACGTATGCCTCCATCACCACGGCGAATAGCGCCCGGTCGATGCGCCGGCGCCGTTCCAGCAGTGAGGGCAAGAACGACCCGGTCCGCACCTTGGGATTCTTTAGGTCCAGATCGCCGGCCTGTGTGGTCAGCAGACGCTCTCGGTGCCCGTTGCGCCAGGTCGTACGCGTCTGAGAGTGCTCGCCCGGGCCGACGCCGATCGTCTCGGTGACCTCGGCCTCTATGAGCTCCTGCAGGATGCGCTCGCACACCAACCTGATTGCTTCAACTCCGTCGGCCCGACGTAGTGACTCCAGCAGCCGCATAAGCTCAGACTGAGACAAGGCCATCGCGTGCTCCTCCGGTTGAACTGGCCGTTCACCAGGGAGAGTTGCGCCATGGCCTGCCCTTGTTCAGGGAGCATGCACGGTCGACGGATGTACGCCCCGGGCAGACACCCGCGCATCCCGGGACCCCGCCCACATCCTGCGGACCAGGCAGCCTGGCGCCCGTGCCGGATCCAGGCGTCGGCCTGGAAACGAGAGCGCAACCGGACGACGCCGCAGTCCGCATGCAAGGACGATCGCGGGCTGGCCGTGAGTTGATGCGCCGAGGCACGAGGATCCGCAGACCAACGGGCGATGAGGCGAGACTTTCCCGGATCTCGGCCCCTTGGGGCACCTGACAGCGCGATACGGAGATGCCCCGCATCCTCAACTCTGGTGCAGGGCATCGCACCGTCGATGCGGCCGCGGGGTGTCTTGGCCATCTCACGCGCAGCGGCTTTCGAGATCAAGCGCGGTTGCGCTCGACCTTGATGTTTTGGAACGTCTCGGCGGTCAGCATGCCGATGGCAATGATCACGACGGCCCATGTGGTGTTGCCGTGGGTCGCACCGGTGGCGATATAGGTCGCGAGCCCCGTGGCGCTCAGGGTGCCGGGTTTGTCGCGGGTGGTGGCTCGCAGTGATTCGAGCAGCGTGGACGGGGGGAGGCCAGTGGAGAGTTGACCAGGGTTTTCCTGCTGTGGTGTGAGAGCTGTGCCAATGTTGAGGGGGCGCATGTCGAATGCCTTTGGTTGATGGGTGTGCGCTTGCTGCCGCCCCGACGGGTCGTGAGCCCGGGGCGGCAGCCTTGATCACGCGCTGCTGGTTGATGGATTTTGGTCAGTTGTTTCTGTGCTCGGAGGCTTCATGATCACCGGTTTGACGCGCTGGAGTCCGCGCAGGCGATCGGCTTCAATACGTCGTGGGCGGCGCGCGAGGCTGGCCACGAGGTAGGCACTGGTCACGGTGATCGCCGTGAGGGTGGACAAGTCGGTGGACTTACCCAGCAGGATGGAGATCACGAAGCAGAACAGCCCGAAGAACACACCCAGAACGGTCTTGGCCCCATAGATCAGCCCGGTCGGCATGGTCAGGACGAGGCGTCCACCTGACCAGTTGACCGTTATCGTGAACTCCTGCTCGTGCTTCGGGACTGCAGTGACCGGGTCGACGCCTAGCCGGCGGGCTACCTTGTGTCGACGGGCGGCTTCTTGCCGGATGTATTCCAGATCCATCTGGGTGTTGCCCTGAGCAGATGTGTAGTGCTGCACGAGCGCGTCATCCAGTCGACGGAGTCGGTCGGGGATGGACGGTTCCGAGCCGTTGGAACGAGGACGGGGAAAAGTCATGTGTTCTCTCCGTTTTGGATGCGCCGGTGAGAACCGGTCCGCTTGTCGGCGAAGTGGTGTTGCAGCTTCTCCTTGGCCCTGCGGACGTTGGTGGTCACGCTGGCCGGTTCGATATCGAGGGCTTCGGCGACCTCGTCGCGGCTGAGGCCCATGGGTCCGCGCATGACCAGAGACAGGCGAAGTTCAGGACTGAGGATTTTGTCCATGGCGTCCATCACCTCGGCCAGTTCAAAGGCCTCTTCCGGCCCGGATATGGCTGCGGTGGAGAACCAGGCCGCGCCTTCCGGGAGGACCTCAACGGGCTGGTCGCCACCGCCCCGGCTCCGGATGCGGTATTGGTCGACCCCCATGTCGGCCGTGATCTTCATCAGCAACGCCGAGGGGTTCGTGGCCTTCTTGTCGCGCTGCACACACATCAGGTATTTGATGAAGACTTCCTGGGCAAGGCCGTCGATGTCGGCCTGGGGGCCGAGCATCTGGTGGAGCTTCGCCTTGACTACCGGGAGTTTCTGGTTGTAGATCCTTTCGAATGCGAGTTCTTCGCTGACTGGAAGCGTCAGGGTGTCCTCGGATGGCTCACGGGAGCGACCGAGGGACCAGCCCAGGCGACGGAAGGTGTTGATCATGAAGTCCAGCCCTTCGCGCCCGGTATGGCGCTCTGGTCCCGTGGCGGCGAGCCGCTGGCGGATACGTGCACGCCTTAGAAGCCGCCGAGGGTCCCTAAAAGCCGACTGATAACTTTGTGCGACATTCGTGTCACCTTTCGTGACGTGTGTGCCGGGCGTGGTGCGGGAGTTCGGCGGCGTATACGGGGCGTGTGTTGCCCGCTTCGATGGCCCAGGCGGTGGCAGTGCCGGCATGGATGCTGATCAAGTTGCCGAGGACGACGGTGGGCAACTCGGCGGCCAGGTCCATGAGGGCGCTGGCGCGTCCGGGCGCGGCCTTTGCTGCCGATCCAGTTGAGCCGGATGCCAAGGCGTGTCATGGGGCCGCCGGCGTGGCCGCCAGGGAAGAGCCGGGGGGCGCCGATATGTCCGCGGGCGGCGTGGCCGCGGCGGGTGCCTACCAGTTCCCGGGCCAACTCAGCTAGCGGTTCTCGGATGGTGAGAGGCTCGACGCCAAGAGGGAGGGTCATGCCGCCGGGTGCGTCGTCGGCCTTGTGGGTGGTCAGTTCGGCGATCCCGGAAGCGGGCTGCGCGTAGCAGACCACGAGGCAGCCGGCGACCCGATCCACCGTGTCCAGGGAGGTGTCGGTGGCGAAGCTCATGACACATTCCCGGCAGTCGCCGCCGGTGCCACCGATCGGACCGGTGGTCAGCCCTTCGAACCTGGCCTGCTCAGCCGAATTGAGATAGCCGCTACCGCGGTTGGCCACTGCATGCCGCACGTCGCAGTCTGGGGCCGCAGCACCCCACCACCGGGACGTTCGCCGTGCCCGGACCTTCGCACGGGAGGCGGATGTCACGAACCCCACTCGTCCGGGCCACCGCCTCGCCACTCGATCAGCTCGGAACGGGGTGATCTCGTCCTCATCCCACGGCAGGCCAGCCCGATGGAGGAAGACGACCATGTCCCATAGACCGTAGGCGTAACCGACGGCCAGGCCGCTGATACGCACCTGGCGGCGGCCGTCCTCGCCGGGAGGATCCACGACCACACCGCGTTCTCCAGGCACGGACTCAACGTAGGATGTCCGGCGCCCCGTCCGTCACAATTTGAACTTCTCCTGGGGCATCCCATACGCAAGCCTTCGGCCCGACTGGTGTCCGCCAAGAGGTCCCGCCCGGCGCGGGTCTCCACGAACCCTGCGTTCCCACGGGGTGTGGTTCGCATAGCGTGCTCCCCCGCCGCCAGCCCAGCGTCAGGAGAGGTTGCGGAAACACGCGGTCTCGGTTCGTGACCTCGTGCGACCTGCGTCGTTGGGCAGTTGCACGCAGATGATGACCGTCCCCCGCAAACTTCTGCGATCTATGGAGGGCCCGGTGCCGCTCAGGCAGCGGGCCCTTTGTCATGGGTGTCCATCTCCTGCTGGATCTCTCCCATCGTCTGCCGGAGGCCGTCTGCGGCCGCACGCAGCGGCCAGCTCAGGACGTGAAAGTCCTCCAGGCAACTGTTGCGCACCGCGACGACCATGGCGGCCCCCGGCCAGGCGGCCGCCGACAGCGGCCGGTGCTGCGAAACCTTGTCGATGATCGGGGCCACCAGTACGTCGAAGTAGTCGACGGGCAGTGCCGTCAGCATCCGTGCACGGCGGATCACGTCGACGGCGACGCTGTGGGCGTCGTCGCTCAGTCCTGCACGGGGCAGCAACTCGGCAGCGCGCGACGGCGGAACCCGCGTATCCCTCTCAGATGTGGCACCGCGGCGTCCCAGCCATTGCCCCGCTACCGCTCGTTCAGCAGCCCGTCACCCTGGAATTTCGCCCTCGATGATGGCCGTGATCTCATGGCTGAAGAGCTGAACCCAGTCGTCCTGTTCGGGCCCGGACAGTGGGTGACGCACGTGGGGAATACCGCGACGGCAGAGGTCTCGCAGATCGACCGCTGTGACGTCGTCACCGTACTGGAGCCACTCGTCCACGATGGCCCACCCAAGGTCGTCGAAGACGGACTCGCCCATGTGCTCTGCGCACCCGCGGTCGCTGGGTATCAGAGCCCATGCCAGAGGCCGGAAGTAGACCTCGGAGAACACGTTGTAGTACTGCCTGCGCCCCAGCACCCGGTAGTTGTTGAACATGCTGGCCAGGCGTGTCCACCTCAGTGGATACAGGGCCATGCGCAGCGAGGCCCCGTCGGGCAGCGCGATGTGATCGCGCCGCTCGCGAAGGTCGACGGCGAGACCGGGGAACATCACCCGTAGCTGGGGAGTGGTGGCGAACATCCCGATCAGGATCGACCGGGCGACCCGGCCTGGGGCGACCCGTACGGGCGGCGCTGGGTCAGCACGCGGAAGGTGCAGGAGGATTCGCGCCCGCTGGTAGGTGTCCAGCGCCCTGGCGAAGTCACCGTAAGCGCTGTCGTAGTTCAACCCGGCGAGGCTGTTGCAGTCGCCGCAAAGGCCGCGCATCCACATGCCTCCCGCAGCGGGCCGACCGGTGCTGCGTACGTTGTCGTGGACCCGGACGATTGCGCTGGTCACCCTGCCCCGGTTGCCGGCCACTTGGGGCGGCACATGCGCCTTGGTCATCTCGCGTACCTCGCCACAGAGCCCGCATGGGCGAAGGCCTGGTGTGCGCAGGTCAACGCCCAGGGTGCCGGGAGGCCGCTTGTCGAACATCCAGGGGAGCGTAATGGGCCCTCCCGCCCGGTCGCTGGTCTTTTGTGTGCACCCGAGCGGGACCGGACGGCGCGCCGCGCGTGCACCGTCCTGATGCCTGCGGCGCGGGCTGCGGACCGTCGACTGCCCACGGGCCCGCGGGCCCGCGATCATTCGGTGTGTGCTTCCGCTCGCAAAAGCCGGAGCGCCCTGCGGATCGTAGGGCGACGGACCCGGCCGTGTGGCTTTTCCAGATCCCGGCCCCTTCGGCCCCTGGCAGCCAGGATCCTCCCCGACCACCAGCGTGCTCTCCCATGTCTCACCGTCATCCCAGCGACCTGAGGCCGCCCGTCCAACCCCGGATGGGTGTCTGATCCTGACCAGTGCGCCGTGGTCAACCGGCCAGGAAGGGGCAGGTGCGTGTCGTCCGCACCGACTTCGGCCAGGCCCGCAGGCCCACCGCCGAGGACGCCGCCAGGACACCGACGGGCTGAGCGGGAGGCAGGGCCACTGGGGGCCGACCGTGAGTGGTTAGCGACCCTTCGCGCGCTGCTGCACGTGCAGGGCGGATGACTGGCGAACTCCGCGCTCAAGCCGCGGCTGTCTGCTGCGGCTTGAGCGCATCATGGTCGCCCGGGGTGCGGCGCTTGGCCCTAGCGGCGGAATCCTCGCCGGGGATCGCGGACACTGTGGCTGCCGAAGGGCGCGAACCAGGCGGCCGCCCTGAGGTTGCCCATGCCCATGGACTGGTTCGCTGGGTCCTCAGGATCTTCGATGCCGCCGAGTTTCGGGTCGAAGAGCATCAGGACGTCGTGGTCCTGGAACAGCAGATCGGAACAGCCGTCCCAGCTGTAGTCGTCTCCGTGTTCGGGGAGGGTGTGGTGGGCGTCCGTGGGAGGGCGGCGGCCTTCCAGGTGGGTCGGGGCGTCCTCGATGGCCAGGTGCAGGGCCATCTCCTCCGCGGTGCAGGTGGGTTCGGGCCACTTGCCCCGGACCAGGTCTGCAGCCAGGTCGTCGAAGGCGCGCGCCATGCGCCGCCGCCATCGGTGGTCGGCCGTCCAGGTGAGTGGGGGCAGCCGGTCGAAGACTTCCCAGGTGGTGGCGTTAGCGTCCGGCAGGAACTGGTCCCCTAGGCGGTGTGCGTCGTCGTAGGCCTGGTCCGCGAGGAGAACCAGGGCGGTGTAGAGCAGGTCGGCGGTGCGGGGGGTGAGCTGCCAGCCGCACTCCTCGCAGTCGGGGTCCTCGCCCTTGCAGGGGCAGTCCCGGACGGCGAAGAGGGCGGCGAAGTTCGGCGTCTGCTCACCGGCTGTGGGCCTTTTGCGCTGCTGGCGCAGGCGCCAGCCGTGGACGAACCGGGTGACGACCGGCGCTGCGCTCCAGTCGGCCAGTTCGTCGCCGTCCTCGGCGCTCAGCACCTCGGCCGACCTTTGGTCCTCCAGGGTCTGACCCCCGGTGACGTCGCTGTCCCCGGTGAGGGCGATCACGGCGCCGGCCAGGTCGCGTGGGTCGTCGTCGCCGAGTTCGGACGCCGGCAGCGGCTCCCAGCCGCGGCGGGCGGCTGCGTGCAGGAGCGCGTCTTCGTCGGTGATGTGGAACTCTCGCAGGTGGGTG
The DNA here is from genome assembly GCF_042800575.1 of Streptomyces sp. NPDC057616. Lineage (NCBI taxonomy): Bacteria > Bacillati > Actinomycetota > Actinomycetes > Kitasatosporales > Streptomycetaceae > Streptomyces > Streptomyces sp. NPDC057616. The sequence goes on along the minus strand of NZ_JBHVGU010000035.1, from coordinate 84,695 downwards.
ATCCGCACGACCTTCCCCGGCAGGTCCTTCAGCCGCGGGTGACCCGTCACCGTGGCCGGTGCCGGGTCGGTCGGCTTGTCGTCGCATGGCTCCGAGTCCCGGTCCAGGTCGGTCGTCGTGAGCAGGGCACCGCGCTCGGCGGGCCAGGTCCCGCTCGCGGCTCGCATGACGGCCTGGCGTAAGGAGCCGGCCGGTGCATCCGGCATCTGGGCCGTGAGAGCGGCCAGTTCGTTCTCGACGGCCGCGGCGTCGCGCAGCGCCAGGACTCGGCGCAGGATGTCTGTCGCCTCCAAGGCGTGCTTGGGGTTCTTGCAGGTCATAACGGCGGTCAGGGAAGTGGGGCCGTGGTCGTGTGCCAGCAGGGCCAACACGCGGCTCTTGCTGGAGGTGTGTTCGCACAGGAAGTCCATGGCCCGGGCCATGGACAGCGATGACGTCATCGCGGGACTCCAAAAGAGATGAGCGCGGTGCGGACCGGACGGGCAGCGCACGCGTACCTGAGGGGAAACCCGCTGGTGGACACGGTACGACCGCGTCCCCGGACGGTGAAAGAGGCAAGCTGGAGCGCCAGTTGGTGTCCTCGCTACGAACAAAGACCCGGACTCGGCTGGCACAGACATTACCCGCGGCGGGCGGCACATACCCCAGACATCGGCGAAAGGGGCAGGGTCTGCCGGACACACCACCGCTGCCCGCTGCTGGGCAACGGGCAGAAGGTGCGGACGTGTGCCGGGAAACAGCACCTCGCTGTGACCAGGCCGGCCGCTGCCGTCAAGGAGCGTCGGCATCCCTCGCGCCGTCGGCGGCCCGGGTGGTGAGCTGCCCGCTGGCAGCCGCCCACCGAGCGGCTGCCAGTGCCCTGTATCCGGTACAGAATGGCTGGTCAAAATCATCATCCAGCGACGAGGCGGAGCATGGCACCGACCGGCGACATCACGATCGGCAAGTTGTTGATGGCTGAGTACGACAGAGTGAAGGAAGAACAGAAGACACGGATAGGTTTCCGGGACAACCTGCTCTATGTGACCTTGGCCGCGATGGTGACGGTGCTCTTGGGCGCGGCGCAGGCTCATCGTGCCGAGTTGCTTCTCGCTCTGCCCGTCGCCACGTGCGTTCTGGGGTGGACCTATCTGGCCAACGATCAGAAGATCAGCGCGATCGGCCGCTACGTCCGAACCAACCTCGGGCCCCGTCTGGGCGACCTGGCCGGCGAGCCCGGCAATCCCTTCGGATGGGAGGCGGCACACCGCAGCGACAGCCGCCGCAAGCAGCGCAAGATCATCCAGTGCGTGGTCGATCTGATCCCCTTCGGGGCGCTCCCACTGGCCAGCCTGGTCGCCTTCTGGCTCTACGGCGCTGGTGGGCTTTGGCCGGTGACCGCATCCCTGGTGGAACTGGCGGCAGTTGCGGCCCTTGCCGCGCAGATCGTGGTGTACGCCGAGAGCGCACCGTAGAAGATTCTCCGGCAGCCTGCAGCGCCAGCGTCGCACGCCACCATGATTGCGATGCGCCCGGCCCTGGTGGTGATCTCACGCAGCGCTCCTGCTGACGGTCGGTCGCCGCCCCTGCCGAGTGAACGCGACTGCAGGAACGGGGCGTTCACTTGCCCCAGTCACGACCAAGCGGCCACCCTTCGCACGTAACAAGCATGTCCAGGATTACTGGACAGGCTGCTAGTGTGTGTGAGTGACGTCGACGGCTGACCAACTGCGCGCCCTGCTGGGCGAGACGGCCTTCCTGGCGCTGGAATCGCTCGCCGCCTCCAGTACTCCGGTGAGCGGGCGTGCCCTGGCGCGCGCGCTGCGGGTCTCCCCCACGACGGCGACATCCACGCTTCAGCTGCTACAGAAGGCCGGCTTCGTGGTGTCGAGCGCGCAGGGTCGCTCGACGTTGTGGCGGATCGATGCGGGAAACCCGATGATGCACAACTGGCTGCATGAGCCGGCCGGGTCTGCAGCAGAGGAGGCAGGCGAGCACCGATTGCGGCCCCGTCTGACGGTGGTGATTTTCACCGCCCTGCAACTGGAGTACGAGGCGGTGGTCTCCCACCTGCCCGATCGCGAGCCCGCCCGTGTGGGGACGACGCGTTTCGAGGTGGGGGACTATACCGGCGAGCATGCCGACTGGCGGGTGTACGTAGCGGAGTTGGGTGCGGGCAATACCCGCACGGCCATCGCCTCCGCGGCCGTGACCGCGGCCCTTGCTCCCCACCTGGTGCTGTTCGTGGGGGTCGCCGCCTCCGCCAAGCCCGACGACCTGGTGCTCGGCGATCTCGTCGTCGCCGACCGGGTCTACGATCTGCACAGCGGCAAGGACGTCCGGGACGAGCCCCAGGGCTCGGTCCACCGGACGCGACCGCTGTCCTTCCTCGCTGCCCACGGTGTCGTGCAGCTCGCCATGGACGTGCGGCGCAACGACTGGGAAACTGAGCTGAGTGCCGGTCAGGCCCTCAACGCCCGCGGCGAGGCACCCCGCGTGGAGATCAAACCGATCGCCGCGGGCTCGGTCGTGCATGCCGACGTTCGCTCGGCGCTGATGGACAAGCTGCGCACCTCCTTCGATGACGTGGCGGCCGTGGACATGGAGTCGCTCGGACTGTATGAGACCGCCTACAGGGAAGATCTGGTCGCGCTCGCCGTCCGTGGCATCTCCGACTGCGTCGAGAACAAGACGCCCGCCGCCGACCGCGAGTGGCAGCCGCGGGCAGCCCACCACGCTGCGGCCTTCGCGTTCGCCCTGCTGCGCCGGGCTGAGCCGGAGGATCTCCCGAGGTCGGCAGTGGCTGCCGCGGCGGCCGGCAGGGCACCGTCGTCCACCGATCTGTCGCCTGTTCAGTTGCTGCTGCGTACGGCTCCGATGGTGGCGCTCGCCTACGAGTGGGCCGAGCCGCTGGCCGGTGCTCGTGCTACGACGGTCCTGAAGGACTTGGTGGAGTTGGGCAGTCAGCCCGCCACGTGGCTCAGCCGCTTCAGGCACCGGCCGCCTCAGGCCTTCCGCGATGAGGACAGCGGCCCCTTGTGGGTGCTGGTGGCCGAGTTCGCCTGCGCACATGAGCACCCGGCCGCCTCCTGGTTCTTCGAGCAGGCCGCAGAGCGTTGGCAGGGCCACCTGCTGTCGGCGTATCTGCTGTGCCGGGGGGCTGTCGTCGCCACGCGAGGCGGCGATACGGAGCGAAGCCAACTGCTGCTGGCGCGCGCGGAGATGGCCGAGCCCGCCGGCCGCCCGCTGTGGGAGTACTATCGCGCCGGCCTCGGCAGCGACAACACCGCCGTGGCCCCGGCCCTGCTGGCGGTGGCGGACACGCTCGGCCTGCCTTTGCCGAGGCCGGTTCTGGCCGGGCTCGGTGCCACGTCGGCGCCTACTCGGCCGGATGACGCGTTCGGAGCGTTCGTCGAGGAGTTCGCCAACCTCTACCCGGCCTTCCTCGAATCCACCCGGCTGACCCTCACGTTGACTGCGGCCATGCTCCTGCGTGAGAGCCCGGACCAGATCGACGCCGCTCACGTCCTGCTGGAGGACGTCACGGCCGGCTTCCCGACCTATCGCCGCCATGCCGCGAACGTGTCAGCGGTTGCGGCATTGACCGGGCCGAGAGCCGCCACTGTGGAGACGGAACTGGCGAAGACTCTGTTCGCGAAGGCGGCCGGGCCCCACAGCCGCGTCGCAGGCTTCAACCGGGACGCCGCACTGACCCGCGCAGAGGATCTCGCGCTCAGCGCGCGCGGCCGCCGCCGGGACTGGGGCGGCCCTACCTGTGAGGCACTGGTGCTCGCCGCGCAGGCACGGGCTCTTAAGGGCGACCCCCCCGGCGCCCTGGTGATGCTTCTGCCCCCGCCTGCCGGAACCGCCGAGGCAGCGGAGGCGGCGACCGCTGCCGTGGTGGAGGCAGCAGCGGGACTGGCCGCGCACGTCGGTCACACCGGCATGGCGCTCGAACTGGCCGCCAAGATCGAGGACCCCATCGATCGACGGCATGCGACCGCGCTCGCGCTCACCACACGGAAGGAAACTCATCCCGAGGCCGCCACCGAATTCCGTGCTGCGCTCAACGAGATCGCCTCCAGCGGCCGGGAGGAGCAAAAGCTGCGGGTCCTGCTCGGTCTGTCGCTGGTCGCGACGCTGGACGAAAATGAACTGTCCCAGCTTCAGGCGCTCGATGCGGAGAGCGCCGACATGGTCCGCGCCCAGGAACATCTTTCGGTTGGCAACGTCACCCAGGCACTGATCCTCGCCCGCCGCTATCCCGACTCCGATGCGGCCTTGCACATCCGAGTCCAGGTGCTCCTGCACCAGGGCAAGGCTGCCGACGCCGTCAAGGCTCTGGAGCGCTTCGCGTTGCGCCACGGTCACGACGAACGCCACCTGCTTTCAGCCGCGCTCCTGGCCATGACCAGCGCGGCCCTGGAGGACGCGGAACGTCTGGCGTCCTCCCTCGCCGCCAGTACCGATGCCACCCGCCGGCGAACCGCCCGGGAGATCCTCCTCGAAGCGGCGTCGCGCCGAGAGGACTGGAACGCCGCCTTGAACCAGGCGCAGCGGCTCATCACGGATGAAGAGATCGCCGAAGGCGACCCGAACCGGGACGCCAGCCTGGTCAAGTACCGGTGGGCCCAGGTGTACGCCCTGCATCAGCTGCGCCGGATGCACGACGCCTACGACGTCATCCGCACCGAGCCGCCCCTGGAGGCGACGGACCGCAGCCAGGCACGGCTCATCGCCTCGGTGCTGCGCACCATCGCGCCGTCGGTGAGAGGGGAGGGTAAGACGGGCCGGGCAGGCGCACCACCGATCACGCAGGCGCAGATCCTGAACATGGCTGCCCAAGCGGCGCAGGCCTTCCCGGACGACGAGGAACTGGTCGCCACAGCCGTGATGACCGCCTTCTTGATGCCGTCCGGGGAGGACACCGACTACCAGCTGCTGGCCCAGGCCCGGCAGCTGCACCAGCAGTTCTTCGAGCACTTCCCGCACAGTAAGCTGATCGAGCAGGTTCCGATCGACGATGCCCTCACCGGCCTGCAGGAGTTTCTCCAAGCTCGCGTGGCGCCAGTGGCGGACGCGGTGCAGCAGATGCAGCGGGCGGCCGTTACCGGGCAGATCCCGATCGGCGCCTGCGCCGGCTTGCTTGGCCGCAGTCACGCAGACATGCTGATCCGCAACACCATCGGCTGCTACGTGATCCGCGATCCGGATGATGACATCTGCGCCCAGGAGATTGCCGCGGCCCGACGCGCCCTGGACACGTCGGTGGTCGTGGACACCTCAGCCCTGTTCTTCTCCCCCCTCGCGCTGACGCCCACGACGCAGCTGGCGGCCCATTTCGAGCAGCTTCTCGTCGCCGCCCCACAACGCGACGACATCCTGCAGGCCCGTTCCTCGTTGAGCATGCAGAGCTCCGGCTGGCTCGGGTGGAATCCTCGAACGCAGCAACCCGCGTTCACCGAATACTCCAAGGAGATCACCCAGTCCTGGAGCGATCAGGCGCACGCCCTGGCGACTGCTGTCGACGCATGTGACGTTCTGCCCGACGTGCCCGGCGACGACAGCAGCGAGGACCTGCGGGCGTGGAGCGCGCCGATCCGTCTCGCCCGTGACCTCGGGGTCGGCCTGCTCGCCGATGACGCCGCGTTGCGTGCCTTCGCTCGAAGCCAGGGGGTATCCGCGTTCGGCAGTCTTCACCTGCTACAGGCCCTCGTCCAGGACGGAGCGCTTCCCGCCGACGCTCTCGAGGAGTCCTACCGCCGGCTCATGGCCCTGCCCGTGGCGGAGCTGCCGGTACGCGACCGGCTGCTCGCGATCGCCCGCAGCGAGCAGTGGAATCCCGACGGCTATGCGGCCTTCCTCTTCACCCGCCCCTCGACATGGCAGCCCCTGGCAGACGGATGGCGCACCTACACCATGTCGATCAGGGCACAGGCAGAGAAGAAGGATCCCCAAACAGCCGCCAGGTGGTGCCTCGCCGCGCTCCAGGGCCTGTGCCTGGTCGCCACCGCGCCGACCGTGCCCGCGGTCGCCGGCACGCTCGTGGCCTGGACCCTGTTCTCCCTGGCCGATGGATCCGTTCTCCCTCTGCTCCTCGACGACGCAGAGCACACCGTCCGGCTCGTCGCTCCGGAGGCGGACCTGCTGCAGGAGGTCGTACAGCGCCTGGTGACGACGGTGCGCCGCATCACTCCGGCCGAGGAGGTCGGTCCCATCGTTCTGCGGCTGCTGGCCGGTCTGGACGGCGAGACGCACGTGAAGGCCCTCAAGATCTTCTTCACCATGCCGTGAGGGGCCGGTAGCCGGCCGGGCCGCTGCCCCCGGGGACGTATGGCCCGGGCGGTGTCCCGGCATCGGCCGGGCCGGACCCCGTCAACACGGCGGCTGCAGGGCGTTGTTCACTCACTCAGGGCTGTTGCGCAGGAAGGCGGGCACCACGCGGCACAGGGTGAGATTGCCGGCGAAGGCGATGCCGCCCTGGATGAGTGCCGCCGGGATGGCCGCGCCGTTCCAGCGGGCCAGGGCGACGGCGACGCCGCCGCAGCCCGGCGGACTCGTCCTCGCTCGCTGCCCGTCGGCCCACCCCGTCCACGACCACCTCGGCGGACGGACGGCCTGGAGGGCCATCCGGGCCATGCTGCTCCGATGTGCGGGCGTTTCCCGGATCTCGGCCCCTTCAGCCCCTCATCGCGGACTTGTTGTCCCGGGACGAGCGCGGACCTCGCCGACAATGTGCCGGAGCTCAGGACGCAGTGAACGGCGGCTGTACCGGACTGGATCCATCGCCCCCAGCAGCCAGGCGTTCTTGTAGCCGTGCGTGGGTAGCGGATGGCCCCCTGTCACTCTGCTTACTGGCCGGCGGTTTGATCGCTGACGTCTGCGCCAAGAGGCGGCCGCCCAACGATGCGTTCCCCGGTGGTGGTCAAGGAACCCTCGGCCGTCCCTACATCCGCGGACAGGCTCTCCTGCGGCCCGGTTTCCGGGTGCGGCACACTGGCCCCCGGGACCCAGATCCAGGCATCCCTTCGAAACTCCTTCTCCTGGATCTGCACCTGCCGGAACTCCTGCGCTTGGATGACAGGAGCAGCCTCCTGCACGACGTCACGGAAGACGGCGGCCGATACCCCGACCGCCAGACAGGCATCCGGTGTCGTGGTCAGGGCGGTGCGCAGGGGTGCCGAGTCGAGGATGCGGACGGTTTCGATCACAGCCCGGCCCACAAAGCCGTTGGCGCCCGGCGCAACCGCCCCTTGGTGGACGGCCGCTCCGAGCCGGACCCAGGACTGTCGCCCCCGGGCGTGGTTGACCGCCTTCAGGCCAGCGACCAGTTGGCGCATGAAGGTATCGACCAGCGTGGGCGCGGGGACGTCCGCGGGCAAGAGAGCAAGCAGCGCGTCCTCGCCCGTCTGCGTCATCCACCGCGCGGGGTCGAGCCGGGCCACGTCGGCCGCCTCGTTCACGAGGCGCAGCATCGACTCGTGGGCGTGGCGCCGGGTCCGCTGATCGGCTCCGCCCAAACCCTGCACGCCGACCGCCAGCAGTAGCCCGTAGCGGAGTTCCCACTGGGGACTGCCGCCGGCCGCGTGCGCCGTCAGGACGGGTCCGTGCAGCTGCCCGAAGCTGGTTGGGCGCGGCCTCGGTGGTGCTGTGTCTGGCCGGGGCTGGCCGGTGGGGGTGGGAGGACGGGCAACGGACTCGGTGCGGGAGTTGAGCATCCTGGACATCTCACGCAGGGCGTCGAGCGCCTCGGTGTTGCGTCCGGTGCGGATCAGCAGGGCGGTCGCAGCGGCCTGGACGTGGGCGCTTGCCTCCCAGTCGTCGGCCTTCTTGAAAGCGTGCTTCGCCCGGGCCAAGGCGTCGAGCGCTTCGTCGAGCCGCCCGCGCCGTACGTGGGCTTCGGCGGCCGCGACGAGCGACCGGTCCTCGCCTTGCCGGCTGATCCATAGGTCCGCCAGCGCCGTCTCGCAGAGTGCGTCGGCACGCAGCAGGGCGGCTGGATCATCGTTGTGGGAGGCGGCGTCGAGGAGTTGGCGCAGTTCCGCGATCCGTAGAGCCAGCCGGGCCGCTTGCGGGGACGTTCGTGCGCGAAGGCCTTGTGCTCCTGTGGATCCGAGCGAGCTCTGGGCCATCAGATCGTCGAAGGACTCGTCGTCAGTCATGCTGCCCGTCCTCCCTCGCCAGCTGGCGCTTGGCTTTGGTCCGCCACCGGTAGATCAGGGCCTCCACCGCCCGCTCGCTTGTTGCCTCGATGATTTCCTGGATCTCGGCCTGGGTGTAGCCGTCGAGCCTGAGTGCCACCGCTGCTTTCGTGCGTGCGTCGCTGATGCGGTTGAGGTCGTCCAGCACCCGCTGGTTGCCGAGCACTTCGTCAGCCACGCTGAGGGAGCTGACCGGCGGCTGGTATTGCTCCTGCTGCTGGCGCAGCGCGCGCCGCTGCCGTTCCTCGGCGGCACGGTACTTGCGGAACTCGTTGGGGAAGTCGTAGGCGCAGGCCCCCATGAAGTAGGTGGTGATGCTGGCGCCGCCCTGGGAGGACCAGCCTCCGTCGACGAACGCGCGCTGGCGGAAGCGGGGCAGGGCGAGGGCAACGGTCATGGTCGCCAGTTCCTCCCTCAGCTCGCTGTTGGCCGCCAGCTCCTCGAGATCCAGTTCGTGGGGCTTGAGCCCGTAGCCGCGCTCGGCGACGAGCTTGAAGATATAGCCGGAGTGCATCCACGCGCGCAGCACCGAGATCCCGTACCGGACGAGCTCGTGAACGAACCGGTCGTACCGGGGGCCCGTGAAGGCGTCCTTGGACAGCACTTGCAGGAGCCGCTCGTCCGCCATTCTCCGGTCGATGCTCTCCTGGATGCGCTGTGCTTCACGCTGCTGCTGCGGGGTCATCCCGTCGAAACTGGTCGGCACCGGCGCGCCCAGGTCACCTTGCCTGGACTCGTCTGAAGGTTGTAGGTCCCGGGCGCGCGCGGCCGCGGCCTCCCCGCCCGCGCTGTCGCCCTGCATCTCCTCCCCTTTCGGTCGTCGACCCGACCCCGCTAACGCGAGGGGCCGGCTCCCTCACCGACCGCGTCAGCCCACTCGCACGCTCCCGTGCTGCCACGGCCGGTGACGAAGACGACCCCTTGTAAGTGGGCTGCCCCCGGGTACCCCACGGACTTTTTCAAGATTCTTTAGAGCGGCATCGGCACGAAAATCCGTGGGGTAGCGGGCCGTGGCCGACCTAAGAGCAGCACTGACGCCCCGACAACCAGAAGGACAGCCACGTGAGTTCACCTACGCCGCCTCCCCCGCACGATCCCGGACCGTTCATGACGATGCACACGGCCATCGTCCTCCTGTCGGCGGCCTTTGTCGGGCTGATTGCGGGCGGCCTCACGTTTTTGAACGGCACACCGGCCGCCGGTGTGGTCCTTGCCGGGCTGGGCTCGTTCGGGCTCAGCGTTCCCGTTCTGCGCTCGCTGATCCGTTGAAGCACGGTGTGACGTGCGGTAGCGCGAGATCCGGGAGGCGCTCGGCGTCACATACGCCGAGCGTTACCGGCTCCATGCCTCGGCTCATCGGGAACTGCGGGCCGCACGGGCGGCGAAGCCGACGTTGGTGACGTACCCGTACTGCCCCCTGGGAGCCCAGATCGACGACCCCAAGCAGCGCCGGCCCGTGCCCTGTGGTCTGTCTGCTCGCAGGGCACGGGCCGGCGGCGTGGTCAGCGGGTTGCGCTCTCCCCCACGTGAGGCTGCACCCGTTCCGAAACAGAGGACAGGCTTGCAGGGGGCTTGATGTCGGCCCAGGTGCGGTAGAGGGTCTCGGACCGGGCCGACACACTGCCGGGGATGTCGGGCCGTGCGGCCGCCGCGGCGAGCAGCAGGCTGATCCGCTTGGCGAAGTCGGGTCCGGGCACGGGGAGTTCTATCTCGGGCTGGCGCAGGTATCCGGCGGCGACCGCGGTCGGGACGTAGCCCATGAGGGCGCTGACGGCGGCCGGGCGGTGCCGGGCGGTGTATTTCGCCAGGTGGCGCAGGATCCTGAGGATGGTGGAGGTGGACGTGTTGGTGATCCGGTGCTCGGCCGGGTGCCAGGCGTCGCCGGACACGTCGTCTTCCGGGGCGGGAGGGCCGGGCGGAGGCTGGACGTCGTCGGTCTGGCGGTGCCACCACTTGGCCGTGTCGTCCTCGCCCAGGGCCAGGTGGTGCAGGTAGAGGCAGTAGGCGGCCGCGGCCTGCCCGGCGCCGGCCGCGTACTGCCACCAAAAGCGCGCGCCGTCGTCGGTGTCGGTCAGCTGCAGGACACAGGCCAGGACCAGGGCGCTGCGGGGGGCGGGCACCTGGTCGGTGACGAACTCGGCGACCGCGGTGGCGGGGGTGTGGGTGAGCAGGGTCTCGCACAGGGCCCGCAGGTCCTCGGCCGCCCCGGCCGAGGCCTGGGAGACGGCGTCGGCAGGGCGGCCGTGACGGCTGGGCGCCGGCTCGCGGGCGGGGACGATGTCGCGGGGCACGGTGTGGCCGCGCACCAGCAGGGCCCGGGACAGGATGTCGTCGATGCGGGTCATGAGGTAATCCCTTCTGTCTCGGACTGCTCGGTCTCGGGCTGCGGGCAGATCACGCTCTCCAGGAAGTGCACCGCGTGGCGTTCGTCGGAGCGCACGGTGGCCAGCGGCAGGCCCAGGAGGGTGGCGACGTCCTGGTCGCCTATCCCGCACAGGCGGCGTAGCACCATGACATCGAGGTGCTGGTCGGGCAGGCGGCTCATCGCCGTGAACAGCTCCAGGGTTTCCGCGACCTGCTCCATGCGGTCGGTCTCGGAGGGCAGGGTGCGCAGGGTGACGGTGTCGAACGCCGCCCGGCCCAGCTCGGGCCGGCCGTCCAGGTGCGGGGTGCGGGACATGACCGTGGCGCGCAGCACGTTCCAGGCGAACCGCCTGGTGTCGGGGCTGGCCAGGGCGTCGTTCCAGCACAGCCAGAGGATGTCGAAGGTGTCGGACACCACGGTGTCGCACTGGTCGGCGTCCAGGAGGAAGACTTGGGCGTAGTGGACGTAGTCGTACTCCACCAGCTCACGAAACGCCCGGTGGTCCAGGGGCGGGGCCGCGTGGGTGGCGGTCATGGCGCTCTTCTCGCTGGAGCGTTGCACCCACTCCCGGCTCTTGTGGGCCTCGAACGCGGCCTGCCGCCACAGCCGGTACAGCGGCGCATAGGGCATCTTCAGCTCGACGGAGAGGCTGAAGATGATCTCCCAGCGGGGGTAGAGGCCGGTGCCGCGCAGCAGTTCGGAGATCTTCGACTTCGCCAGGCAGACCCGTCCGCTCAGCTCACTCAGGGTCAGACCGCGGGTGAGGTAGGTCTCCCGCATCGGCTCCAGCCAGGCGCGGTGGGCGCTGCCCACGCTGTCCGCGATCGGTCCGAGCTTGCGGCCCGGCCGGCCCGGGGGCGGTTTCATGGGCGGGGGCGGCGGCTCAAACTGACTCGTCACGGGCGCCGTCCTCCTCCCGTTCGGGGACCGCGGCCACGCGGCGCCCGCCGGCCGGTGCGCTCTGCGCGCGCATCGCGCGGACGATCTGCTGCACGGTCAGGGCCAGTACCGGGGCGGCGGTGACGATCGCGGCCGCCTGGCCGAGCACCGCCATCACCACGCTCCAGGCGAACACCGTCACCGTCGCCACAGCGATCACTATGGGCTTTCGCTCCATGCAGTACTCCTCAGACTCCTCGTTGCCGGCCGGTGTCCGCGCGGCCCATCCGGAGGCCGCCACGGCTCCCCGACGGCGGGTGCCGAGGCCGCCGTACGGAGGGCAACCAGCTTGGAGTGTGAGGAAGTTGCTACGCCACGTGATCGGTGATTCACGGAACAATGCCAGTCACACAACGCACGCCGGACGAGCATCCGTGACCGCACCCCGCCCAAGAACGGCACAGCTCACGCGTATGAGAGTGGAAGTTCCGGATTTTCCTTGCAATCGGACCGCCCAGGCCCGTCAATTGAATCAAGGCACCTCGGTGCCGGCCTTTCCATCCGGAAGGGGCCCGCTCTCGTGCCGAAGAATCATTGGGGAGCGAGCATCTGGCTCTCGCCTGGCCGCTGTTGGAGGCCAGGCGAGAGCCGAAAGCAGTCCGCAAGGACACCAGGGACCGTAGCCCAGGGCACTGACACTCCCCCACACGCCGCCCCCGGACCGCCGGAACACCACCCGGCGCCCCCACGACAGCGCCGGGGAACCTCCAACCACGTGTCGGCGTCCGCTCGCGACGAGCACGGCGCCGATCTGGAACAAGCGCTCCGGGCCCGGAAAACCCTCACCGGCCGCACCCTTGCCAAGTAGACGGCGAACCCTGGGCAGTTACCCGCCCGCACCGGAAGACGGCCGCAGCGCCCCTCGATCCGCCTCCCGCACGCCCCTGCCCCTCCCCCTCCCTCTTGGGCTGCCGACGAGGCAGCTTCACGCGCGCCAAAACGCTTTCGGCACCGCGTCATTGGCATGACTAGGCGCGAAGGGAGCTGCCGTGTCCGCAGCGCTGCGGGTCGTACCCGCCCAAGCGGAGACGACGTGGCCGTTTCGGCGCCGGGTGGCGGCCGCCTACGGATTGCAGAGGCCTCGTCAGTGCGGAGCATCAGCGCTCTTCCCTCGCCGCACGCACGCCCTTACCGTCATTTACATGGCCAACGGGGTGTATCACACCGGGTACGGCATAAAGATCAACCTGGACCGTGAAGATCTGGCTAACCCGGGCTACGACGGGCTGTTGGAAGAGATCACCCAGCCCATCGGCCAACGGCCCCGGGACCTGTTGCAGTGCCTGACGGACTACGAGGGTGGACAGTGCCAGTGCGCACTGGACGGCAAGACGCCGTGGATGTTCGTGCGGCGCCAGCGCAGTGCGGGCAGGGTGTCGTGGGTGGCGGCGCATCTGCCGCTCACCCACGTGGCCACGCCGCAGGAGAGCGACAAGCACAAGGCGATGAAGGAGCGGATCGCTCGGACCGCGTCACGCAGCGGCCTGGACGTGCAGACCGAGGCGCGGTCTCCCGATGGACGGGTGATCACCGACGTACTGGTGACCGGGGCCGGCGCTCGCGTGGGATGGGAGGCCCAGTACTCCCCCATCACCCCCGGTACCGTCCGTAAGCGGTCCGCCAGGGCACGTGAACACAGCATCGCGCCGTTGTGGGTCACCGCAGACGCGACCTCCGCCCTGATAGACCGCGCTCCTTGGACCCGCGTCGACGATGTGCCCTGGCAGCGCATCATCTCCCCGCTCGCGTTGATCATCCGCGGCGGCGTCCGCCACCTGCAGATCTGGAAATGCACTCCCTCCAGCGAACGAGCGTGCCCCGAGACCGGTCAGGCCTGCCGCCGGTGGCACAGCGGTTGGTTCCTGCCCGCCCTGTGCATCCCCCAGGAACGCGCCACCCCGCTCGACGAACTCATCGTCACCAGCGCCGACGGCGAGCACCTGCCCGTGCGCTCCCGCAACCGCCACGACCCCCACCGCATCTCCTACCTGTGGGCCCTGGCCCGCGACGTCAAACGCTGGCGCGAGATCACCGGCGACACCGGCACCTCGCCCGAAACCGGCCCGGCCGACGACGAACCCATCACCTACACCGAGCAAGAACTCGACAGCTCCTGCCGCTACGGCGAAGAAGGCCCCCACACCAGCAGCCCACGCCCACAACGCGAAACGACCTCCGCGACCGGCCTGCACACCTTCGACCACGCACCCGACGACACCCTGCTCCAACCCACCAGGCCCATCGCACTTCACCTATCGCCCCGCGAACGCCTCACCGTCGCACGCGAACTGAGGTGCCCTCCCTGGGAAATCGGCCCATGCATGCTCTGCGCCACGCCCATCCACCGCTACGGCTCCCGAAGCCCCAAGGCATGCCCCGCCTGCCGCACCACCACCCACCACACATAGACACGACACGACGGGAGGCGCTGGACGAGGTCGATCCCGCGTGGGCCCCAGAGTGGGAAGTCGACTGGCAGCGGGTGCTACAGCCTGGCCCGTGCCCACGTGAGGGCCGGCGGTGTCCTGCCCGTTGGGCAAGGCGGGGTGATGGTGTGCAGGACGAGGCGAAGACCTCGGAATGTGGATTGCCGGACAACGAGCCGTGTTGAGCAGGCTGATGCCGGCGCAGCGCTTTCTTCTGGAGATGTTGGGCATCGACCCCGACGACACATCAGGTCCGCGCCGGCACCGCGTGCGCAGGACGAGCGGTGGCCACCAACCTCGCCCCGCCGCCCGCCAGTTCCATGCTCGCGAAGGCCACCTCCGGCCCGCGCGCCCGCGCGTTGAACGCGTGGACGGAGGCCGGGTGGGCAGCGCACGGTGAAGAGCCGCAAAAACGACTGGCATTGGCGTGGACGGTGGCTGTGACTACCCGCGCATGTGCGGCGGCGTGCTGAGCGGCGAACTCCTACCAGCCGGTCAGGTCCTTGGAGCGAGGCGGCGTCCGGCACGCCGTGGTGGTGAAGGAACCCCCTTCCGCACGGCCCGCGCAGAGCCCCTGAGGCATGGCGCTACAGGTCACCTGTAGTCGGATGCCGACGCCCGGGCGTCTTGCGAACGCTCTGTTGTCGGTGGGGCCACATAGCCTGATTGAGCCGGAGGACAGAAACTTCAGGGAAAGGTATGAGCATGAACTCTAGTTACTACCGGGGCCAGTTGGACCGGAAGAACAAGGCCTATGCCGACGCGCAGAGGAAAGTGGGCGATTTCCGTAAGAAAGAGGCCGACAAGCGGGGGAAGGCCACGAAAGAGAGGCTGGCTGCCGAGAAAGCCGGTAGCACCAGCACCCGGCAGAGCAAGCTCCGCGCCGCGCAGCGGTACGAGGACGACGCCAACAAGGCCGCCCGCGACGCCAGCACCTGGAGCGCCACCGCGGCCAAGCTGAGCGGAGAGGCAGCGGACCTGTCCTCCAAACTGGCCAAGGCGGAGCAGAGCGAGCGGGTCGCCGCCGACAAGGCACGCCAGCGTGAGCAGGAGCAGGCCCAGCGGCGGGCCGCCGCAAGCCAGCGCCAGATCGAGAGCCGCCTGTCGACAACGGAGGGGGACGTGCGCACCGTGCTGAAGCAACTGCGGGACCCGAAGCCGGAGAAGCTGCGGGTGTTGCTGCTGGCGGCTTCGTCCGCCGGAGACCTGCGGGTCGGCCGGGAGCAGCAGAGGATTCGTGCGGCGGTGCAGAGTGCCACCCACCGCGACCTCGTCGACCTGGATGTCCATCCAGCCGCGACCGCGGAGGTGTTCCTGGACGCACTGACCCGGTTCCGCCCGCATATCGTGCACTTTTCCGGTCACAGTACGCAGGACCTCATTTCCTTCGAGATGGATGAGGACGGCTTCCACAAGAGTGCCATCGTCAGCGCCGGCGCCTTCGCCCGCGCCATTGCCGCGGTGGACGACAAACCGCTGCTCGTCCTGCTGAACTCCTGCCATTCCGCGGCGCAGACCGAGAAGCTGGTCGACACCGTGCCGTTCGCCATCGGCATGTCCGACAGCATCGGCGACGTTGACGCCATCACCTACGCCGCCCGCTTCTACGCCGCCGTCGCCGACGGCCAGTCGGTCCAGGGCGCCCACCTCCTGAGCCAGGCGGCCATCGAGATGAACGGCCTTCTTGGTCATCAACTGCCCACCCTGAGCTGGACGGCGGACGTCGACCCCAGCACCACGAAACTGGTGACGCCGCCCCCCGCATAGGGCACCACCTCACCCGGATGAGCGGTGGCCCTGTTCCGTGCAGGGTGCGAAGGAGCGGGGTGGGGTTTTTCACCCTCCCCGCAAAAAGGGGCCGCCCGGTCCAAAGCCAAAGCCTTTCCTTCTTTTTTGGTCGGGGTGGGGGGTTCCTT